>NZ_JBEXEA010000004.1:0-124939 GCF_040606035.1 Streptomyces sp. NPDC005483 | reverse complement strand
GGTACTCAACAGCGACCGAACGAGCCGACCGACCGGAACCCGACGCCTACGCGCAGCTCAATCGCGACCGAGAGCGCCCACCGGCCAGGACCCGATACCCACGCACAACTCGCTTACGGCCTATGGCGACCCGGCCGGAACCCGACGCAGGGACGGTACTCAGCGTGGGCCGAAGGGGCCCGCCGGGCGGGGGCCGATCAGGCCGCCCGGGCCGCCGACCTCACCCGCGCCGGAGGGGTGCTGGGGGGCCGGACGGGGCGCCTCGTCGGACTGGGACGCGTCCTGGTCCTCGCGCTCGTCCTCGGTGCTCCGCGCCTGCTGCCAGGCACCGAACCGTTCGCCCGCCTCGCGGGCCTCGGCCTCGGTACGCCGCTCCCCCGCGCGGCGGATCCTGTCGGCGCCGGAGAACAGGGCTGCGGTGTACTCCGGGTCGGTGAAGGCCTGTTCGGCGGTGAGGTCGCCGCGCAGCACACCGCGTGCCATCTCCCGCAGCTTCGGGTCGGGCCCGGTGCTCAGGGTGCGCAGCGCGCGGAGCAGGCTACGGGCCCGTTCCTCGTCCTTCGCGACGCCCAGCAACTCCGCCTGGTCCACTCCACGTCCGTCCGGCACGCGAACCTCCCCCTTCCGTACGCCAGTCGCCCCAGTATCCAACAGCCCCGTACGTCACGGGAGTCGGGGAACAGGGCCGCACCTCACGAGCTGAACGCCTCCCGCATCGCCTTCGCGGTGACCGCCGGGTCGTAACCCTCGGGAACGCCCTCGACCAGGATGATGTCCCCCGCGATGTGCCGCGAACGCAGCGGTGCGATCTCCTGGTACGCGGCGGAGTCCCACCAGGCCCGCGCCTCACCGATCCCGGGAAACCCGATCACCACGACATGTCCCGGCCAGCCGCCCTCCTTCACCTCGTGCTGCGCGCCGTGCACGAGGAAGCGGCCGCCGTACGGCTCGAAGGTGACGGTGATGCGCTCGATGTACTCGGCGATCTCCGGGTGCGGCGCGGCTTCCCGCAGGTGGGCTATGGCGTAGGCGGTCATGGCGTCCTCCAGGTCGGTAGGGCTCCGTACGCCGACGAGCCTGGCAGGCGGGGCGAACCGGGTCGATTACCCGCGAGGTAAGCGGTCAGCGAAGCCCGGCGGCGCGGTCGTCGGGGACCTCCGGGTCCGGACGCCCCAGCACTTCCGCGAGGGAAGCCCCGCTTCGCGCCGCCGCGTTCCGCCGCGCCCGCAGCTGAGCCCTGCTCCGGGGACGGAACTCGGGCTCCCTGCCACAGCCGCAGGGCTCCCGCCCCTCGTACCGCAGACCGGCACCGAGAACGGCCGCCACCACACTCCACCCCTTGACGTCCCGCCGCCGAGGCGCCGCGAAGTCACGCCCGGCGCAGCTCATCGCCCCGGAGCAACGCGGGCATCGATGCCCGGTGGGTGCGGGATGCCGCTTGAACGCGACACGGCAGGACACGCAGGCGTAGTGCACCTTGTAGGTCGTTTCGGCGTAGCGGCACACGGGCCGAACGTACCCGGCGACCCGGCGGCCGACGAACTGGTTTCCGGGGTACCGCTCGCAGGTGGCCGGCGGGCCCGAGAGGCATGACCGCGGGCCGACCCGGGTCGTTCAGCCCACCCGCCCGACCACGCCCAGCCACCCCGGCAGATCCACCTCGGCCCGGACCGTCTTGCCGGGCGGCGGCTCCCGGTCCAGCACCTCCCAGCGGTCGGCCAGCGCCTCGACGAGCAGGAGACCGCGGCCGCCATCGGCCAGGGGACCTGATGGTCGTACGGCGGGCAGGGGCTCGGCGCGGGTGTCGGTCACCTCGACACGGACGCTGCCGGTGACCAGGGAGAGCCGCAGCTCGAAGTCCCGGCCCGGCACCCGGCCATGAGTGACGGCGTTCGCGGCGAGTTCGGCGACGATCACCTCGACCTTCTCAGCGGTCGGGGCGCCGTGCGGGATACCCCAGTCGTGCAGCTGGTTCAGGGCGAGGTGGCGGGCGAGGCGGGCGCCGCGCGGGGTCGCACTGAGGCGCTGGGTGAACATACGTACGGTGACCGGGTGTTGGGGGGTGGCTGCTGCTGTCATGGGCCCAATCTGGCGCCTCCGGGGCGAACTTCTCCAGGTCGGCACCGCGTACGCCGCGACAGAGTACGCGGTCACGGACTGGACAGTACGCGTGACGGAACGTGACCATGGGCGCGGGAGGTGACCGACTGTGGTCGATGGTGGCGGTGAGCCGGAGTCGTCGGACAGCATGCGGACGTTCGGGGCGGTGCTGCAAGCCCTGCGGGAGCACTCGGGGTTGAGCCGGGAGGAGTTCGGGGATCTGGTCGGGTTCTCCAAACACACGGTGGCGAGTGTGGAGTTGGGGCGCCGGATGCCGGATCTGGTGCTGGTGCAGCGGGGGGAGGAGGTGCTGGGAAACACGGGGGCGTTGCGGAAGTCGTTCCCGAAGCTGGCTCGACAGCCGGGGTTGGCGGCGTGGTTTCGGCAGTGGGCGGGGCTGGAGGCGAGCGCGATCACCCTCTATACGTACGAATGCCGGTTGATTCCCGGGCTGTTGCAGACGGAGGCGTACGCGCGGCAACTGTTCACCGACGAGTTGCCGCCTCTGGACGACGAACAGATCGAGGCACAGTGGACGGCCCGTGCGGAACGGCAACGACTGCTGCGGGAACGGCCGAACACCGCGTACAGCTTCATCATCGAGGAACACCTGCTGCTGCGTCGCACGGGCGGAACGGAGACGACGCGAGCACTCATCGATCACCTGCTTGAGGTCTCCGAGCTGCGGAACATCGAGATTCAGGTGATGCCGTTGGTATGCGAGTCACACGCAGGTCTCCACGGGCCCATGCAATTGCTGGAGACCCCACAGAACAGGTGGTTCGCCTACATGGAGGCGCCGGAGAGCGGGCAGCTCACCTCCGATCCCAAAGGGATCAGCGTGCTGCAGAGCAGGTATGCCAGGATGCGTTCACAGGCGCTCACCATCAGGGACTCGGCAAGCCTGTTGCGACGGATGCGAGGAGATCTATGAGCACCTCCGAACTGGCCTGGTTCAAGAGCAGCTACAGCAGCAGCGGTTCCGGCGACTGCGTAGAGATCGCCCTGACCCCCGCCCTCATCCACATCCGCGACTCCAAGGACCCGCAAGGCCCCCACCTCACCACCTCCCCCACCCCCTGGACCGCCTTCCTCGCCCACCTCGCCCTCACGCAGTGAGCGAACCGGGATCGCGCAGGCCGACGCAGTCGAAGGCCCAGAAGACCTCCGAGTAGACGAACGTGCCCGTCATCCACGGCTCGTGGGCCGACAACCGGGCCACCTGGAACGCGGGTTCGGGAATCCGCAGGGACGGTGACCGGAAGCCCACCGCGTCGGCCCGCTCGAAGCCGCGCGGGCCGTAGTAGTTCGGCGAGCCCTCCAGGAACACCAGCGGCACCCCCTGGCTGTCCGCCGCCGCGAGGGCGTGCGCGATGAGCCGCGTACCGATGCCCTGACACTGGAACTCCGGGACGACACCGAGCGGTGACAGGGTGAGGACGTCCACGATCCGGCGCGGCGCGTCCAAGCGTGCCGCACTCAGCAGGACATGCCCGACGACCCGGCCGTCGACGGTGGCGACGTAGGACATCGGCACCACCGCGGCCTCCGCGACGCGCAGCGCGTCCACGAGCCCGGGAACCCGCTCACCGTCGCCGAAGGCGCGCGTATGGACCTCGCGCACGTCCGGGTGGTCGTCGGCGGTCTCCTGCCGGATCACCGGTTCGGCACCAGCGGGGGCGGTCCGGGAGCCTGCGGGCACATCGTGTGACGTCATGGCGGCGAGCGTAGGTCGCGGGCCGACTCGTACGCGAGGTGTTTGCGACCTGCGACGGCGGGGCCGCACGGCACCGGCCAGGAGACGCCCTGCCCGGATGCCGCGCGGCCCCGCACCCGCGGTCAGCCGGCGGAGGCCGCCGGTCCGAAGTCCGCCTCCAGTCGCTCCCTCCACCCGGCGTCCGCCAGCCCCGCCCCCACCAGCACGTCCCGCCAGTCCTCCTTGGCCAGCTGGACGGCGTCGAGGATCCGGTCCACCCGGCCCTGTCCGCACAGCAGCGTCGCGGCGGCGATCCGTTCCTTGTCCTCCTGGTCGCCCCGGTCAATCAGGTGGTTGACCAGCTCGGTGAGGAGATCGCCCACCACCTCGCCCTCCCGGCCGGGGAAGTCCTCCGCGATGCGCCGTTCGACCCGCACGGTAAGCCCCATTTACCCTCCTTGTCGGCATACGCCCCGATACGCTACCGCGCCCACCCCTCCCGGCACCGCAACCTGTCTCGCAAGAAACTTGACGATCCCTCACTTTGCCGAACTGACAGCTCACCTACAGCAACCACTTCTAAGGTGCCGTGTCCATGACAGACACCCCCAGGAACGAGACCCCCACGACGGGCGTCCCCGCCCACGCCGCCATCGCCCGCCGCACCGTCCTGGTCGCCACGGGCGCCACCGCCGCCACCCTCGCCGTCGGCGCCGCCACGTCCGGCGCCGCCGCCCCACGGACGGCCGACACCGCTCCCGTGGCCGCCGCGGCGGTCTGCACCCTCACCAGGGAGATGACCGAAGGCCCCTACTACCTCGACGGCCAGTACGTCCGCTCCGACATCACCGAGGGCAAGACCGGTTTCCCGCTCAAGCTCGCCCTCACCGTCGTGGACGACGACACCTGCGCCCCGATCAGCAACGCCCTCGTCGAGATCTGGCACTGCGACGCGCTCGGCGAGTACTCCGGCTACGTCGGCAAGAACGGCCACAACGAGCCCGACAGCGGCACCTTCCTGCGCGGCGGCGTCCTGACCGACTCCAGGGGCGTCGCCGCCATCACCACGGTCTACCCGGGCTGGTACATCGGCCGCTGCGTGCACATCCATGTGAAGGTGCACGTGAACGTCACCCTCACCGCCGACGGCTCCTTCACCGGCGGCACCGAACTCCACACCGGCCAGCTCTTCTTCGACGAGAAGATCACCGCCAAGGTCGGCGCGCTCTCGCCGTACTCGGCCAACACGGTCACCCGCACCACCCTCGCCCAGGACGGGATCTACGACGACGGCGGCGCCGCGTCCGGCCTCCTGACCCTGACCGCCCTGGGCAGCAGCCCCTCCGCCGGTTACTCCGGCAAGCTGACCCTCGGCGTGGAGAACTGAGCTCACGCACCGAGCCGCCCGCCACCCCGGAGAGAGTGGCGGGCGGCCCCTGCCTCACGCGCCGGCGCTCACTTGCCGGGGCACTCCTTCCACGCCATGTGGTACACGGTGCTGATGTCCCCGTCGGTCGAGTCCATCGTCATGAAACTGACCTTGGACGGTGAGGACGTGCCCGCGCTGACGCGGATCTCGGTGTTGATGTTGAAGTTGCGCTGAACCCCGCAGGGCGCCCAGACCAGCTGGGCCCAGTCGGTGGTGTCGGTCGCCTGCCAGTTGTCGTTGTAGACGCCGGTGAAGGGGTGCGTCTTGGCGGCCGTCTGCGAGGAGCCCTGGAAGTAGTACGAGGCTCGCTGCACGGCACTCGCACCGGACTGGAGTGAGGCGAAGCCCCGGTAGTCCGCCTCGGCGATGGCGTACGTGAAGCCCGACGGGACGTGCACGACCAGGTTGAGCTGGCAGTTCTTGCGGAACGCGGTGGGGTCGGAGTTCCCGCCGACCTGGGCGAGGTAGTCGCTGTAGGTGACCGTGAACGCGGTGTTGTCCTCGGAGACCGCGACGGCCGCGGTGCCCGCGGGACAGCCGGAGCCGTTCACCGTGGCGACGTTGATGACGATCTTGTCCGGGGGCGGGTCGACGAACCCGCCGGACGGGTTGTGCGCGGGCATCGCCGCGGTGACGAGGGCGGCGATGGCGCCGCCCAGAAGAAGTCCACTTGCCATGGGGGGTCTCTCCTCTGCGCTGACATGTTGAAGCGTGGAGAACCTGTGTGGTTTCTGTGAAGCACCGCGGCGAGGGAATCGTAGGGAGCGCTCTGTGGCACCGCCAGAGCGAACTCCAGCCATTCCAGTGATGGCCTAACTCACGTGTAAACAGGGGAAGTTGGACCCCTGAGGTCAGGGGTTCTCCCACGCGGCCGGTTCGGCCGCGAGCCGCTGGACCGGCTCGGGGAGCGCGTCGCCCGCGATGTCGGCGATGGTGACGCCCTCCAGGATCTTGCGGACGTTGGCCCGCAGGGCGATCCACAGCGGGAGCAGGGGCTGTGCGGAACCCGTGTACTCCAGACCGGTGGGGCGCTCGCCGCGCACCGACACGATCGGCCCGTCGACCGCGCGGATGACATCCGCGACCGTGATGGCCGAGGCCTCGCGCGCGAGCCGGTAACCGCCGCCCCCGCCCCGCCTGCTGTCGACGATCCCCCCGCGCCTGAGGTCGCCGAGAATCCCCTCCAGGAACTTGTGCGGAATGTCCTGGACCGCGGCGATGGCCTCGGCCTTCACCGGCTCCGTGCCCTGCCGCACGGCAAGCTCCAGCACCGCCCGTACCGCGTAGTCCGCCCGTGCAGAGATCCTCATACGACAATTGTGCGGCGTTCGGCCGGAGACAATGGCCACGCCACAATAGGCACACCACACACACCCACGGACGGACTGGCGCTAGCGCGGCACGACCAGGAGGCGCTCCCTTGGAGCTGAGCAGACGTACATTCAGCGCCCTCGCCGGCACCACGGCGCTCGGCTTCGCGCTGAGCGGCAGTGGTGGGGAGACCACCCGGGCCTACGCCTCCCACAGCGTGCCCACCGGCCCCGCACCGGGCGCGCCCGCCGCCGACCGGGTACGGCACAAGGTCGGCTACGACAAGCACTCGCTGCTGGTCGACGGCCGCCGCCTGGTGCTGTGGTCCGGCGAGATGCACCCCTTCCGGCTGCCGAGCCCGTCGCTGTGGCGGGACATCCTGCAGAAGATGCGCGCCCACGGCTTCAACGCGGTGAGTGTGTACGTGGCCTGGAACTACCACTCCCCCGGACCCGGCCAGTACGACTTCACCGGCGTCCGCGACCTCGACCTGTTCCTGCGCACGGCCACCGAGACCGGCCTGTACGTGATCCTGCGCCCGGGCCCGTACATCAACGCGGAGGTCGACGGCGGCGGCTTCCCGGGCTGGCTCGCGGCGACCGCGGGCCGGGCCCGCACCTCCGACCCCACCTATCTGTCGTACGTCGACGAGTGGCTGACCGAGGTCAACGCGATCGCCGCCCGGCACTTGTTCACCAAGGGCCGGGGCACGGTCCTGCTCTACCAGCTCGAGAACGAGTACGACGCGTTCGTCGACGAGCCTCTCGGCCGCGACTACATGTCCCACCTGTACAAGAAGGTGCGCGCCGACGGGATCGACGTCCCGCTGTTCCACAACGACAAGGGCAGGAACGGCTACTGGACCCCCGGGTCGTTCAACACCGGCGGCGAGGAGCGCGGTTGGCTCTACGGCTTCGACGGGTACCCCGCGCCTTCCGAAGTTCCGCCCGACTGGGGGGACTTCGGCGAGGGCGGTCTGAAGGGCGGGGCCACGGCCAGTCCCAGGACGCCCGGGTTCATGCCGGAGTTCGGCGGTGGCTGGTTCGACCCGTGGGGCGGGGCCACCTTCGACGGCAAGGGGTACGCGGCGGCACGTCACACCCGGGACGCGGCCTACGAGCGGCGCTTCCAGCTCACCAACCTCGCCAACGGCATCACCGTGCACAACGTCTACATGACCTACGGCGGCACCTCGTGGGGCTGGCTTCCCGCACCGCAGGTCTACACGTCGTACGACTACGGGGCGGCGATCGACGAGGCGCGCCGGCAGACGCCGAAGCTGGCCCCGGCGCACCAGCTCGGCCATCTCCTGCGGACCGTGCCGGACTTCGCCAAGCTGGACCGGGCGGACGCGGTGCGGGCCGCCGACGAGCGGCTGAAGGTGTACCACCTGACCAACCCGGACACCGGCTCCCATGTGTACGTCGTGCGCAACGACACCGACGCGGCGATCACGACATCGATCCCGGACGCGGGCATCGACGTGGCGTTCACCGTCGCCGCCCATGACGCCCGACTGCTCACCGCAGGACTCCAATTGGGCGGGCGCACGCTCAAGTTCGCCACCGCGCAGCCCATGATGTGCCTGAAGGTCGGGCGGATGGACGTCGCCGTGTTCACGGCCCCGCACGGCGAGATGGCACAGGTCCTGCTGGAGTGCCCGGAGGAGCCGCTGGTCACCCGGGGCGACGCGGAACCCGCGTGGAACTACGACCTCGGCGTCCTCAGGATCACCGTGCCGATGGGCGTCGGCGGCCCGGCCCGGGTGCGGATCGAGGCGGGCGGCAGTGACACCCCGCTGCTGCTGATCTTCGCCGACGACCCCGGCTCCCTGCGGCTGTTCCCGG
The DNA here is from genome assembly GCF_040606035.1 of Streptomyces sp. NPDC005483. Classification (NCBI taxonomy): domain Bacteria; kingdom Bacillati; phylum Actinomycetota; class Actinomycetes; order Kitasatosporales; family Streptomycetaceae; genus Streptomyces; species Streptomyces sp. NPDC005483. The sequence continues at coordinate 116,556 of NZ_JBEXEA010000004.1, read as the reverse complement.
TGGACACCCCGACCGGACCGGTCCTCGTGTACGGGCCCTCGCTGGTGCGCGAGGTCACCCTGGACGGCGCGACCGCCCACCTCACCGGCGACACCGTCGAGGGCACGGGCATGGAGGTGTGGGGGCCGCGCGGCATGAGCCGGATCACCTGGAACGGCCGCCCGCTGCGCGCCTCCGTCACTCCCATGGGGAGCCTGCGCGCCGACATGCCGCCCACGCCCGGGCAGCTCCCGATCCCCGCGGTGGGCGAGGTGCGGCTGCCCGCGCTGGGCGGCTGGCGGCGCCGTACCGAGAACTTCGAGTCCGTCCCCGACTACGACGACTCCGGCTGGACCACGGCCGACCGCACCGGCTCGTACAGCATCACCCCGGTCCCGAAGGGCCAGCCGGTCCTGTTCGCCGACGACTACGGCTTCCACTACGGCGACGTCTGGTACCGGGCACGGCTGACCGGCGCGGAGGAACTGGAGTCGGTGTCCCTGGCCTACAGCACGGGCACGCAGGGACTGCTGATGGCCTGGCTGGACGGGGAGCCGCTGGGCACGCACCGGATGCCGGTGCCGGACAAGGGCACCGCGCGCAAGGGGAGTTGGACGGCGACGGCCACCTTTGACGTGCCGCCGCCCTCCGGTCGCTCGCCCCGTGTCCTGTCCGTCCTCGTACGGCGGATGGCGCACGACATGGACGGCGGGTCCGCCGACTCCCACAAGGTGGCCCGGGGGTTGTCGGCGGTCACCTTCAAGGGCGGTTCCCCGAAGGCGAGTTGGCGCATCCAGGGTGAGACGGCACCCGATCCGGTGCGCGGGCCGCTCAACAACGGCGGACTGTACGGGGAACGCAAGGGCTGGCATCTGCCGGGATTCACCGAAGAGCACTGGGAATCCACCCAGTTGCCGCGCGCCGACCGGCGCCAGGGGGTCACCTGGTACCGGACGACGTTCCGGCTCGCGGTGGACGCCGGCATCGACGCCTCCATCGGCCTCACCCTCGACGACGACCCGGAGCGCGCCTACCGCGTCCAGATCTTCCTCAACGGCTGGAACATGGGCCAGTACGTCAACGACGTGGGCCCGCAGCACACCTTCGCCCTGCCGAACGGCATCCTGCGCACACGGGGGACCAACACCCTGGCGCTGGCGGTGCTGTCCGACGGGACGACGGAGTCCGGCCCGAAGGACGTACGGCTGACGGCGATGGGGGCCTCGGCCGGAGGAGTGCCGGTGACACCGGTGGACTCCCCCGGCCGCTAGCCTGATGTCCTTGAACTTTCGACCACCCGTACTCGGGAAGGGTGACCGCGATGCCGCTGAGCCCCGGCGATCCGGAGTCCATCGGCGGCTACGCGCTGGTCGACCGGCTCGGCAGCGGCGGCATGGGGGTCGTCTACCTCGGCCGTTCGGAATCCGGGCGGCAGGTCGCGGTCAAGCTCGTGCATCCGGCGTACGCGCTGGACGAGGAGTTCCGCACCCGCTTCCGGCAGGAGGTCGCGGCGGCCCGCCGGGTGAGCGGGGCGTTCACGGCCCCGGTGGTGGACGCGGACCCGGACGCCGCGCAGCCGTGGATGGCGACGCTGTACGTCCCGGGCCGCACCCTCGCGGACGTCGTGGCCCAGGACGGCCCGCTGCGCGGAAGCGCGCTGCGGGTGCTCGCGCTGGGCCTCGTCGAGGCGCTGCGGGACATCCACCGGGTCGGCATGGTGCACCGGGACCTCAAGCCGAGCAACGTCCTGATGGCCGAGGACGGGCCCCGGGTCATCGACTTCGGCATCTCGTACGCCGTCGACAACGAGGCGCTCACCGTGACCGGGCGGCTGATCGGCACCCCGCCCTTCATGTCCCCGGAGCAGTTCGCCGCGCCGCGCGAGGTCACCGCCGCCTCGGACGTCTTCTCCCTGGGGTCGCTGCTGGTGTACGCGGCCACCGGCAGCCGCCCGTTCGACGGCAGCAGCCCGTATCTGACGGGTTACCAGGTGATGTACGAGCCGCCGGCCCTGGACGGGGTCGCGGAACCGTTGCGCGGCATCGCCGTACGCTGCCTGGACAAGGCCCCGTCAGCCCGGCCGGAACTCGGTGAACTGCACGAGCTGCTGCGGGCGTTGCCGGACACCGACGCGTCGGCCGGGTCGGTCGCGCCGGCCGCACCGGTGCCGCCGGGCCCGTCCGGCTCCGCGGCGACCCATCACCAGCTCTCCCCGGCCCGCTCCGGCCCACCCCGCCGAGGGCTCCGGCGGCGCGTCCTCGTCGGTCTCGTCGCGGCCCTGGCCGTCACCGGGCTGAGCATCGCGGCGGTGCGGGCCGGTTCGGACCCCGAGAGCGCGTCCCCGTCACCGAGCGAGCCGGCAACCACCGCCACGGCCCCCGCCGCCGTGACGCTCCCGCCCCGGCACGTGCCCTGGGACTACCAGATCGGCGGCGCGTACCCTCCGGCGGCCGGTGTCCGGGTGGTGAGCCGCAGCTATGAGGACGCGCCCGCGCCCGGGCTCTACAACATCTGCAACATCAACGCCTTCCAGGCGGAGTCGGACGCGGAGCGCGACTGGGACGCCGACCTGCTGCTGCGCGCCGCCGACGGGAAGGTCGTCCACGACACGGACTGGGACGAGGCGGTCCTGGACATCCGTACGGCCGCACAGCGAGAGCGCATCGCCGCCAGGCTGGACACCTGGATCGACACCTGCGCGGCCAAGGGCTACCGGGCCGTGGAGCCGGACAACTACGACTCCTTCACCCGCTTCCCGTCGTACCTCAAGGCCGCCCAGGCCGAGGCCCTGATGAAGCTGCTGGTGGCGCACGCCCATGCCAAGGGGCTGGCGGTCGCGCAGAAGAACACCGCGGAGCTCGTCTCCGACCGTGCCTCGCTGGGCGTGGACTTCGCCATCGTGGAGGAGTGCGCGGAGTACGACGAGTGCGGCACCTTCGCCGACGCCTTCGACGACAACGTCCTCGTGGTCGAGTACACGAAGAAGGGCCTGACCACGGCGTGCGCCGACTGGAGCGGGACCCTCAGCGTGGTGCGCCGGGACGAGGAGGTCGCCCCCGAGGGCGCCGACGGGTTCCTGCGCGAAACCTGCTGACGCCCTCGGGAACCCCGCTCAGCTCAGCCGGATCACGTTCCAGGACAGCGGCTCCAGTACGGCGGTGAGGGTGCCGTCCGTCAGCGCGGTGCCCTCGGCCGCGTGCGGGGCGACCCGGTCGGGGGCGTCGAGGGTGTTGCGGGCGTCCGGGTCGGCGTCGGCGAGGACGCTGTGCTCGACGACGCTCGTCAGGTCGAGCCCGTTCAGGGCGACTTCGAGCGGCAGCGCGTCGTTCTGGCTGCGGTTGACGGCGAAGACGGTGACCGTGCCGTCCTCGGCGCGCACGGCCGTGGCGTGCAGGAGGTCCGTCTCGCCGTACTTCCTCGTCTCGTACGTCGGCGAGTCGACCCGAACGTCGAGGACCTCGCCGCGGCCGTACCGCGAGGCCTGGGCGAACGGGAAGAAGGTCGTCTGGCGCCAGGCCGGGCCGCCCGGCTCGGTCATGATCGGGGCGATCACGTTGACCAGCTGGGCGAGGCAGGCGACGGTGACGCGGTCGGCGTGCCGCAGCAGGGCGATGAGGAGCGAGCCGAAGACGACCGCGTCCAGGACGCTGTAGTTGTCCTCCAGGAGGCGGGGCGCCTCGGGCCAGTCGTCGCGCTCGAACTCCTTGGCGCGCTGCTCCCACTCGGGCAGGTACCAGACGTTCCACTCGTCGAAGGAGAGGTTGATCTTCTTCTTCGACTTGAGCTTCGCGCCCACGTGGTCCGCGGTCGCGACAACGTTGGCTATGAACGACTCCATGTCGACGGCGGAGGCGAGGAAGGAGTCGGTGTCACCGTCCTCGGGCCAGTAGTAGGCGTGCAGGGAGACGTAGTCGACCAGGTCGTACGTCTCCTCCAGGACCTTCGCCTCCCACTCGGCGAAGGTCGGCATGGACTGGCTGGAGGAGCCGCAGGCGACGAGTTCGACGCCGGGATCGATCTGCCGCATGGCCCTGGCCGTCTCCGCGGCGATCCGGCCGTACTCCTCGGCTGTCTTGTGGCCGGTCTGCCAGGGACCGTCCATCTCGTTGCCGAGGCACCAGAGCTTGATGCCGAAGGGGTCCTTGTCGCCGTGGGCGACTCGGAGGTCCGACAGGGCGGTGCCCTCGGAGTGGTTGGCGTACTCCTGGAGTTCGAGGGCCTCGGCGACGCCCCTGGTGCCGAGGTTCACGGCCATCATGGGCTCGGCCTGGGGGCCGACCTTGCGGAGGAAGTCGATGTACTCGGAGAGGCCGAAGCGGTTGGTCTCGGTGGAGTGCCAGGCGAGGTCCAGGCGGCGCGGGCGGTTCCCGACGGGGCCGACCGAGTCCTCCCACTTGTAGCCCGAGACGAAGTTGCCGCCGGGGTAGCGCAGGGCGGTGACGCCGAGTTCGCGGACGAGTTCCAGGACGTCCTTGCGCAGGCCCTTGTCGTCCGCGGTCGGGTGGTCCGGTTCGAAGATGCCGGTGTAGACGCAGCGGCCGAGGTGCTCGACGAAGGAGCCGAAGAGACGGGGGTTCACTTCGCCGACGGTGAAGGCGGGGTCGAGGGTGAAGCGGGCGGTGGGCTTGCTCATGGAGACCTTTCAGAAACGGAATTACTTGACAACCGGCCAGTCACGCACCCAGCCGAGCCTGTTCAGGCCCAGCTTCGGTGTGCCGTTGTCCTCTGCGTCGTAGTAGTGGTACGCCAGCCAGTCCTGGCCGCGGGTGCGGAAGACCGACTCGCCTCCCGTGCCGATGTACCTCCCGTGTCCTGCCAGCAGCAGGTCGCCGCCGCCCTCCAGCAGCGGCGTGCCCGTGCTGTCGACGTACGGGCCCGTGACCGTGGTGGATCTTCCGACCCTGATCTTGTACGTGGAGTTCACTCCGGCACAACAGGCGTCGTAGGAGGCGAAGAGGTAGTAGAAGCGGCCGTGCTTCACGATGGACGGGCCCTCGATCGCGTACGGGGCGTCGGGGCGGGTGGCCAGGTGGTGGACGGTGGCTCCCGGGAGGGCCTTTCCGGTGGCCGGGCTGAGCTCGACCATGCGGATGCCGGTCCAGTACGAGCCGAACGACATCCACAGCCTGCCGTCCGCCCGGATGACCGCCGGGTCGATGGCGTTCCAGGAGTCGGTGGTCTCGGAGGTGAAGACCTTGCCCTGGTCGGTCCAGGTGCCGGGGAGGCCGGACGGGGAGGTGGCCACGCCGATCGCGGAGTGGTTGGTGCCCCAGGACGAGAGGGCGTAGTAGAGCCAGTAACGTCCCGCGCGGTAGGAGAGGTCGGGCGCCCAGGGGTCACCGGTGTCGTTGTACTCGTACCACCAACTCGGCGGCTCGACGAAGGCGTTGCCGGCGTCGGTCCAGTGCGTGAGGTCCTTGGACAGCCGGGCGCCGATGATCCCGCCGGTCGAATAGGCCACGTAGCCGCCGGACTTGAGCGGGATGACGCTCGGGTCGTGGATGATCTGCTGACCGGTGATCGGTCGGGGGTCGGGATAACTGGTGTCCGCCTGTGCCGTGGCCGGCACGAGTGCGATGAGTGCGGCGGTCAGCACGGTGGCAAGTCTGAGGCACTTCAACTGGGGCTCCCTACGTGGGTGACGGCCTGCTGGGACCGGGTGCGGCGCGGCGTCCCGGGGGGCGCGGGACCACCCCGGGAACCGGAAGCGGCGGCCCCGACCAGGACCGCCACCAGGCCACGGCCGGCGACGGGCTCCGAGACGCGCCGCGACGGGGGCACCGGGCCGCAGCGGCGCCAGGCGGCGGACACGGCCCTGGCCCCTCGCCTGCAGCCGCGAAACGACCATCCCGCCGCCACCGCCAAGTCACGGCCGGTGACGAGCTCCGACGCGCGAGACGGGAGCACCGGCTCGCACGCAGCCGAAGCGGCCATGTCCCCTCGGCGGCCGCCGAGAAACGACCACCCGCCGTCTGTCACCGGCACGCCGATGCCGGAGGTGGCCGATGCGGCCATGGCTCCTCGGTGTCCGCCAGGGCGTAACCGCCCCGTCGCCCCCGCCCCGCGAGCGCAGTGCGCCGTCACTGGCCCGCCAGGCCCGTGTGGGCCACGCCTGCCACTATCTGGCGTTGGAAGAAGACGAACACGATGATCAGGGGGAGGCCCGCCATGAGGCCGCCGGCCATGAGCTGGGCCCACTGGATGCCGTAGGAGTTCATGACGGTCGCGATGCCGTTCGGCATGGTCATCAGGTCGGGGTTGTTGGTCACCATGTAGGGCCACAGGAAGTTGTTCCAGGAGGCGATGAAGGTGAAGATGCCCACCGCCGCCAAAGACGGCCTCGCCAGGGGGACCACGATCGTGAAGAAGACCCGCCAGCGGCCCGCCCCGTCGATGAAGGCCGCCTCCTCCAGCTCGCGCGGGACGCCCTGGAAGAACTTGTAGAGGATGTAGACCATGGCGGCGGGGGCGCACTGGGGGAGGATCATGCCCCAGTAGGTGTCGACCATCCCCATCTGCTGGACGGTGGTGAAGAGGGGCACGCCGAGGACCGCCGGGGAGATCATCAGGCCCGACATGACGATGCCCATGAGGACGTTCTTGCCGCGGAACTCGGTGCGGGCGAAGCCGTATCCGGCGAGGGCGCTGACCGTCAGCACCACGGAGGTGACGCAGACCGACACCACCAGCGAGTTGATGAACCAGTTGGTGATGTTGCCGGTCTCCCACAGCGCCTTCCACGCCTGGACCGTCCAGACCTTCGGCAGCCAGTGCGGCGGGATCTCGGCCGCCTCCGCCTCGGACTTGAGCGAGGTGAACAGCGCGGCCGCGATCGGCGCCACGAACACGGCGGAGACGGCGACGCCGAGCAGCGTGAGGATGATCTGGCTCGGTGTCCACGGCTTGCGGGGGCTCTTGCGGACCTGTACGGCGGTGGTGGTCATCGGCCGCCCTCCTCACGGTTGCGCAGCAGCCACATCCGCGCCAGCGCGACGACTGCGATGATCACGAAGAAGATGATGGACATCGCGGAGGCGTAGCCCACGCGGTAACTGGTGAAGCCCTGTTCGAGGGTGTACTGGACGAAGGAGCGGGTGCTGACCTCAGGACCCGGCCCGAAGTCCATCATCACCACGGCCTGGTCGAAGAGTTGCAGCGAGGCGAGGATCTGCAGCGCGATCACCAGGCCGGTGATGTTGCGCAGCATCGGCAGCGTGATGTGGACCATGCGGTGCCAGGCGTTGGCGCCGTCCAGCTTCGCGGCCTCGTAGAGGTGGTCGGGGATGCCCTGGAGGGCGGCGAGGTAGAGCAGGAAGCTGAAGCCGACGGTCCACCACAGGGTCTCGATGACGATGGCGAGCATCGCGTACGACTTGTCGGTCAGCCAGGGCGTGTCGATCCCGAAGGTCTCGTTGATCAGGCCGATGCCCTGGGTGAACAGCCACTGGAACATGTTGGCGGCGACCGTCGAGGGCAGCAGGAACGGCACGAAGAAGCACAGCCGCCACAGCCACTTGGCGCGCTCGATGTTGTGGGCCAGCATCGCGAGCAGGAAGGCGAGGACCGTGATGCAGGGGACGACCAGCAGCGTGAAGTACGCGCTGTGGCCGAGCGCGTCCCACATCGCCTGGTCGTGCAGGGCCTCGCGGTAGTTGTCGAGGCCGACGAAACTCGCGGCGTCCCCGGAGATGTTGGCGTCCGTGAAGCTGAGGTAGACGCCGCGCAGCAGCGGCCAGATCACGAACAGCACGAAGAGGGCGAGGAACGGGGCGACGAACCAACCCCCGTGCTGGAAGCCCTGCTTGCGGCGGACGGTCGCCGTCGCGGTGGCGGTCCTGGCGCGTGCGCCCGGGAGAACGGTCTGAGCGCTGGTCGTCATGCGACCGCACCTCCCTGCGCGGCGGTCCTGCCGTCCATCGGGTTCTTCGAGGCGAGGAGCTTGGTGAGGTGTTTCTTCATCGTCTGCGCGACCGACGCGGGCTTCGCGGAGCCCATCGTCGAGGAGACGACGACCGGGCCGAGGTCCTGGGCGAGCACACCGGTGGAGCCCGCGAACCACACCTTCGGCTCGGTGGCCTGGTGGTCCATGGCGCTCACGTACTCGTTCTGCGGGGTGAGCTTCTTGTACGCGGCCGTGGAGAGCGTCGGCGTGTACGCGGGGATGTGTCCGCCGGCCGCCCACTGCAGGGCGTGGGTGACGACGTACGCGGCGAGTTGGTGGGCGCCCTCGTTGGTGGCGCCCCCGCGGTTCGCCTGGTGGGGCAGGACGAAGGCGTGCGACTCGGCGTGGGTGGCCGGCTTGCCGAAGACGGGCGGCAGCGGGGTCGCGCCGTAGCCGAGCTTGGCGCCGGAGAAGACCGGCACGGACCAGTTGCCCTCCCAGGTGAAGGGGGCGCCGTTGATGAACTGTTCGCCGGTGGGGGCGCCGGGGATGACGTATCCGTCGGTGACGTGCTTGCGGAGGAACTCCAGCACCTGGGTGGCCTTGTCGGGGTCGAAGAGGACCTCGGTGTTGTCGGCGTTGAACCACGTGCCGCCGAGCTGGGTGTAGAAGGCGACGAAGAACCACCACTGGAAGTTCTGGTCGTTGGTCCACAGCCCGATCGTCTGGAGGCCCTTCTTCTGGGCCGCCTTGGCCTTCTTCAGGACGTCGAACCACTCGTCGGTGGAGGTGACCGGGATCATCCGGCCGTCGTCACCGAGCAGGTCGGCCTTCTTCAGCACGTCCTTGCGGTAGAAGCAGAGCTGGACGTGGATGTCGAGCGGCAGGGCGTAGAGCTTGCCGTCGATGACGCCGCGCTTCCACAGCGCGGGGTTGTAGTCCTGCTCCCGTACGCCGTACTTGGCGAGCAGGTCGACGTCCCACGGGTCGAGGAGGCGGCCGGGCGAGAAGCCGGTGACCCGGCCCATGTGCATGACGCCGAGGTCGGGTGCGCGGTTGCCCGCGGCCGCCATGGCGAGCTTGGTGTAGAAGGGGTTGCCCCACTGGAGGGTGGAGTCCTTCACGTCGATGTCCGGATGGGCCTTTCGGAAGGCGTCCAGCATCGCGATCATGTTGGCGCCGTCGCCGCCGCTGAAGAGGTTCCAGTAGCGCACCCGGGTGTCCGCGCCGGAGGCGAGCGCGTCGGCGCCGGTGCCGAGGGCGGCGAAGCCGAAACTCGCCGCGACGGTCAATCCGCCGGCCGCGGTGAGAAGTTGCCTGCGGCTCAGGTCAGGTCGTCCCATTCCCTGCCCCATCTGTTCGAGATCTCGAATTGCGCTCGTAACTTCGAACGGGACCGTAGGCAGGAAGCGCTTTCCAGTCAATGGGGTACGCAGCAAAATCAGATCGGATGACGGGACCGGACGGGGCGCGTAGTCTCGAACAGCCCGTCCTACGGCGGCGGGAGAGCTCAGGGGGTGGGATGGACATCGCGGGCGCGCGCAGGAGTGCGGCCCGGATCGCCTCGGCGCTACGGCGCACCCGTGCGACCCCGGCCATGCGCGATCTGGTCTCCGACCTCACCGACGCGGTCCGGGCCGGCCCCCGCCCCCCGGCCGACGTGCCCGAGCTGTGCCGCATCCTGTGCCGGGAGATGAGCGCGCGCCGCGGCGGGCGCCCCGTCGACCTGCGGTTCGAGCGGTTCCCCGACGAGATCGCGGTGACCGGACTGTGGGTCGAGTTCGAGGACTTCGACCTCGTCATCGTCGAGGAGCGGGCCGAGGAGATGCAGCAACTGGTCATCCTGGGCCATGAGTTGTGGCACCTGCACGCGGGCCACGCCCATCATCACGCGGCCGCCGCGGACGCGCTCGCCGGCCGGCCCGGCTGGGACTCCGTCGCCCTGACCGTCGCCGCCCGCAACGGCTCCCGGGAGGCGGACGAGGCCGAGGCCGACGACTTCGGGCACCGGCTCGCGGCCGCCTTCCGGCAGGTGGCGACGGGACGAGGCGGCAGCGCCCGCCCCGACCCGGTCCAGCGGTCGCTCGGCTACCGGGGACGCGGAGGCGGGGCGCTGTGACACCTCAGCACCTGGCCGAGGGACCGACCGCGTTCTTCACCGGCCTGTACATCTCCTTCTGGCTCCCGGGCCTGGTCCTCGGCGCGGCCCTGGCGATCAAACTGCCCAGCATCGTCAAGCTGTGGCGGGACCCGCTGCTGCGTGCCGTCGGCGGCCTGCTGGTGCTGGCGTGCGCGGTGTTCGTCTTCGCGGCCCCGAACACCATCGCCTGGACCAACCGGGTCACCGGCGTCCCGAACATCGCGGCCCCCTGGGTGTACTCCCTGATCACCGCGCTGTCCGCGTCCTGGCTGCTGCTGGTCGTGCACTGGCGCAACGGCCACACCGACCGCCGCGAGCAGACCCGGCGGGCGACCCGCTGGGTGGTCAGCCTCTACACGGCCGTGGTGGTCGCGCTGTGGGTCCTGTTCGCGCTCGCCGACGTACCGGTGGAGAAGATCCGCGACCTGGACACGTACTACGCCACCACGCCCTTCATGCGCGAGGAGATCCTCCTCTACCTGATCGTGCACACCGCGGCCTGTCTGATCACCGCCCGACTCATCTGGACCTGGATCCGCACCGACGGACTCGACGGCTGGCTGCGCTGGGGCCTGCGGTTCCTGAGCGTCGGCTACGTCACCAACCTCCTGTTCAGCGCGGCCAAGTTCACCGCCATCGTGGCCCGCTGGACCGGGCACGACCTGGACTGGCTCAACACCAACATCGCGCCGTCCGCCGCCTGTATCGGCGCCACCATGGTCGCGACCGGCGTCATCGTCCCGCACGCCGGGCAGTACCTCCAGGAGCGCTGGCTGGTCCGCCGCCGGCGCCGGAACCTCAAGCCGCTGGCCCGGCTGCTGCGGGCCGTCCCGGGCCGCCGCGAGCCCCTCGCCCTGCAGGCCACCCCGGAGATCCGCCTGATCCGCCGCGAGACCTACATCCGCGACGCGCTCCTGCAGCTCTCCCGCCACCTCGACGAGGACCTGCGCCGCCGCTCCTACGACGCCGCCCTCGCCCTGGGTGCCGAACCGGGCCGGGCCCGGGCCCTCGCCGCCGCCGTGACGATCCTGGACGCCGTGGAGACCGAGCGGCACGTCGCGGACGGCGAGGACACGACGGCTCTCGACACCGCATACCTGCTGCAGGAGATCCACGCCGTGTCCGCGGCCCTGCGCAGCCCCGACGAGATCACGGCGGTGCGCGCCCGCGCGGCCGTCCCGGCAGAGAGCATGTCCGCGCATGACTGAACGCCCCTCCCCCGCCAGAGTCGCCGTCGTCCTCGGGGGGTCCCACACCGGCATGCTCGCGGCAGCCGCCCTGGCCGGGCTCGCCGACCGGGTGATCGTCGTGGAACGCGATGTGCTGCCCTCGGGAACCGCGCCCCGCAGGGGACTTCCGCAGGCCCGCCACGTCCACCAGCTGTGGTCCGGCGGGGCGGTCGCGCTGGAGGAACTGCTGCCAGGGGTCACGGGACGACTGCGGGCGGCGGGGGCGCACCGGCTGCCGGTGACCACGGACATGGTGGCGCTGTCGGCACGGGGCTGGTTCCGCCGCTGGGCCGAGTCTCACTTCATGCTGCTGTCGAGCAGGGACCTGCTGGACGCCGCGGTGCGTGCCCAGGTGCTGGCCGACGACCGGATCGAGCTGCTGGAAGGCGCCGAGGTGCTCGGGCTCGACGGCACGGGTGCGGCGGTCACCGGCGTCCGGGTCCGGACGGACGGCGCCGAACGCACCCTGCGCGCCGACCTGGTGGTCGACGCGACGGGCCGCGCCTCCCGCACCCCGCACTGGCTGGCCGAGCTCGGCCTGCCCTCCCCCCGCAGCCGCACCGTCGACTCCGGCCTCACCTACGCCAGCCGCCGCTACCGCGCCCCCGAGCCGGCCCGCGACGGCTACCCCGTCGTCAGCGTCCAGCCCGACGCGCGCGCCGGGCGGCCCGGACGCGGCGGTGTGCTGCTGCCGATCGAGGACGGGCAGTGGCTGGTGACGCTGTACGGCACCCGCGGTGGCGAACCCGCCGCCGACACCGCCGACTTCGCCCGTTACGCCCGCGTGGAGCTGCGCCACCCCGTCATCGCCGACCTCCTCGACCAGGCCGAGCCGCTGACGGACGTGGCCCTCACCCGTACGACGGCCAACCGCCGCCACTTCTACGAGCGGATGCCGGCCTGGCCGGAGAACTTCGCCGTGCTGGGCGACGCCGTCGCCGCGTTCAACCCGGTGTACGGGCACGGGATGTCGGTGGCGGCGCAGGGCGCGGTGGCCCTCCGGGCGGTGGTACGACGGCACGGCTGGGGTTCGCCCGGTCTGTCCCGCCGTATCCAGAAGGCGGTCGCCGGGCCGGTCGGGGCCGCGTGGGACCTGGCGATCGGGCAGGACGTGTTCTACCCGGGCGCCACGCAGGACGGGCCGACGCTGCGGGACCGCCTGGTGGCCGCGTACGTCGACCGGTTGATGTACACGGCCACCGGGAACGGGCGGATCGCCCGCCGCGTCACCGACGTGACGTCGTTGGAGCGGCGGGCGGAGGTGCTGCTGGCGCCGGCTGTCCTGCTGGCGGCGGTGGTGGGGCCGTTGAAGCCGCCGCTCACCGAACCGCCTCTGACCGCCGAGGAGTTGAAGAGGGCGGGGCTGGAGTAGTCAGCCCACGAACGGCTGTTGCGGTACGCCCTTCCCGGCGCCCGGTATCACGAGCAGGGAGCCCGCCACCGGGTGCGGGGCGGCCAGTCCCACCCGGGCGGTCGTGATGTAGAGGTCGGTCAGGTCCGGGCCGCCGAACGCGCACGCGGTGACGCGCGGGGTCGGGAGGGTGATCACCCGGTCCAGCTCGCCGTCGGGCGTGTACCGGCGGACCGCTCCCCCGTCCCACAGCGCGACCCACACACATCCGTCGGCGTCGACCGTGAGGCCGTCGGGGAACCCGGCGCCGTCCTCGATGGCGACGAAGGTCCGGCGGTCGTCGATGTGCCCGTCGTGGTGGTCGAAGACGTCGACGCGGCGGGTCGGTGAGTCGATGTAGTACATGAGGCGGCCGTCCGGGCTCCACCCGGTGCCGTTGCTGACGGCCACGTCGGCGAGGACGGTGTGGTGCGTGCCGTCGGCCGTGATCCGGGACAGGGTGCCGCCGCCCGGTGCCTCGTCGTAGCGCATGGTGCCGGCCCACAGCGAACCGTCGGGGGCCACGGCGGCGTCGTTGGCCCGGCGGCCGGGGACGGGCTCGTGGTGCAGCCAGCGGAAGGAGCCGTCGGGGTCGAGCAGGGCCACGCCGTCCCGCAGGTTGACGACGAGTCCGCCGCCCGCGCGCGGCTTGACGGCACCGATGTGCTGGTCGAGGGCGCGGACCGTGCGGTGGCCGGAGACCGGGTCGTAGGTGTGCAGCCGGGCGCCGAGGATGTCGATCCACAGCAGCCGCTCGCCGTCCCAGGTGGGCCCCTCGCCGAGGGTGGCCTCGGCGCGTACCGCGACCTCGAACTTCGTGTGGCGGGTCATCCCACGCTCCGGTGACCGAGGCGCTCGGACAGCTCGGCGGCGCCCTTGGCGGCCAGCTGCTCCAGCTCACCGAGGCGGTCGTCGCTCCAGCGGATCATCGGCACGGAGATGGAGAGCGCGGCGACGACCTGCCCGGTGCGGTCGCGGACCGGGGCGGCCACGCAGGAGACGTCCGGGTTGGATTCACGGTTCTCGACGGCGATCCCGCGCTGCCGGATCTCGTCGAGGGCCTCGCGCAGGGCGCCGGGGTCGGTGATGCTGTTGGGCGTCATGCCGACGAGCGGAGTGTCCTCCGGAATACGGGAGGCGAGCTGCGGCTCGGGAAGGGAGGCGAGGAGCATCTTGCCCACGGAGGTGCAGTGCGCGGGCAGGCGCCGGCCGGCGGCCGACACCATCCGCACCGCGTGCGTCGAGTCGACCTTGGCGATGTAGATGACGTCGGTGCCCTCCAGGATCGCCACGTGCACGGTCTCGTCACAGGTCTCGGCGACGGACCGCGCGACCTGCTGGCCCTCGGCGGCGAGGTCGAGCTGCTCGGCGTAGCGGCTGCCGAGCTGGTACGGCCGCACCCCGAGCCGGTAGCGTCCCGGCTGGCCGGGGACCTGGACGATGTACGACCGGGCGGCGAGAGTGGTCACCAGCTCGTGCACGGTGGTGCGCGGCAGCTGGAGTCTGCGCACGATGTCGGGGGCGGAGAGCGTCCCGTCTCCGTCGAGGAAGAGCTCGAGAATGTCGAGAGCCCGGGTCACGGCAGGTACGAGGCGTCCCACAACCGGCCCCCTCCCTTTGCGTCTAAGGCGTCTGCGTTCGAAATTTCAACAGACGATCGGAATGACGAACACAGGCTAGCGACAGGCGGTTTCCTCCGGCAATGGTCATGCTGTGTTCGTGTGCGACACGTCACATTGCGTGGCGGGTGTGAAGGCGGCCGGGGCGGCCGTCTCTCACGCCAGTTCCCCCCGCAACCGCCGCGCCCGCAGCACCAGCTCCAGTTCGAAGCGGCGGTCCGGGTCGTCGATCTCGTCGCCCCACAGTTCCCGGATCTGGCGGAGGCGGTAGCGGACGGTCTGGGGGTGGACGCCCAGGCGGGCCGCCACCTCCGGGGCCCCGCCCCGCGTCTCCAGCCAGGCGAGCAGGGTTTCGGCGAGGCGGCGGCCGTGGGTGGGGCCGCAGTGGCGCAGGGGGGCCAGACAGCGCAGGGCCAGGTCGTCGATCAGTTCCTCGGGCTGGAGCAGGACCAGCGCCTCGGTGTGTTCGGTGCAGTAGAGGACCTCCCCGGCGGGGAGCAGGTCGCGTTCCATGAGGCGTACGGCGGCTTCGGCCCAGCGCAGGGACTTGGCCGCGTCGGCGAGGGGGACCGGGGGGCCGATCGCGCCCGCCCAGCCGGTCAGGGCCCGGTGCAGGAGTTCGGGGCGGCCCGCCGCGTCCGGTTCCGGGACGACCATGCGGGGCTGTTCGTAGTCCATGTCCAGCAGGACGCCCTGGCCCACCGCGGGGGGCACCGCCTCACGGGCCGGACGCAGGAGGACGCCGACCGCCACCTTCTTCGGGAGGGCCCAGCCGATGCGGGCCGCGCGTTCCGTCAGGGCGTCCGCCGGGTCGCCCCGGTGGCGTTCGGCCAGCAGTAACTCCATCAGGCGGCGCTGGAGACGCAGGCGCTCGCCCGCCTGCCTCGCCGCCGCCTCCGCGTAGCCCCGGACCGACTGGTCGACCAGGCCGTCCAGGTACTCGTAGCCCGCGTCCACCAGCTCGTACATCGCCGGCGGCGGGATCTCCACGCGCTGGCCGATGTCGGCGAAACGGCGCCAGGCCAGGCGTACGCCCATCCGGTAGATCGCCTGGAGGGAGTCGAGGCTGCGGCCGTTCAGGCCCTCGCCGCGGCCGAACTCCTGGAAGACGCCCGGCGGGACCGTGGGACGTCCCTCGGCCGTCTCCAGGTGCTGGACGAAGACCTCGATCGCGCGGCGGATGCCGACCAGGGCCATCGGCTCGCCGGACTCGTCCAGGACGACCGGCAGGTGCGGGTACTCGCGGCGGATCTCGCGCAGGATCTCCTCCGCGAGGGCCGGCGCCTCGGACAGGGCGATGGCCGCGAAGCGGCGGACCTGGAGACGGGGAACGTCGTGCCAGGCCGAACGGGAGTTCACGGCTGCCGGGCGGGCGGCCACGGGTCAACTCCCCTGGTCGGTCTGCTCGTAGGTGATCAGGGGTGTGTTGGGCTGCTCGGGCGTCGCCTCCAGCAGCGCGACGATGCCGAGCGCGGCACCGAGGGCGAGCAGGGCGGCGACCACGACGGTCAGTGCGGCGGCGAGCAGTCTGGACATCGCAGGGGCAGCCTCTCTCGAGCGGCTCGATCCGGCGTACGTCCCCACCCGGAACGTGGAATCCGTCGGGATTCCGACCCGGTACCCACCTGCCTGTCGGCCCAGTGTCGACAAGACCCTGATGCCCCGTCAAGACGTTGACACTCCGTCAATGAACGCCTACGGTTCCCGGCCCAAGGGCCCTGTCGTCACACTCCCGCCTGCCGAGCGACGCCTGGCACGCCCATCTGCGGCGTTGTCGTCGGTTGCCGACGCTCCGCGTCGACGCCCTCCTCCGCCTTGCAGCTGCACGCACCAGACGCCGCTCGGCCCGCCCTACGGGCGGACGACGGGAGTGTGACGACAGAGCCCAGAGCGGCCCGAACTCCGTCATCTCACGCCCCAGGAGTGTCCGGATGCGCCGTACAGCCTCTCCAATCTCCCTGATTCTGCTGGGACTCGGCACGTTTTTGCTGGTACTGGCGCCACTGCTCGCCTGGTACGTGACCCCACGCGCGGCTGTGAACCCGATCAACATCGACCAGACCGCGGTCTACCGCGGCACGGGCAGCGTCTTCGACACCGAGGAACTGGAGACGGTTCCCGGTCAGCGGATCACCGTCACCCAGCGGGTGCGCGGAAACGTCGAGGACAGTGAGCGCAGCGGCCGGGCCGCGGTGTGGGACGTCACCACCACCGTCGACACCGACAAGTCGCTGCCGGCCTCCGACCCGCACGACGCCCTGGAGTTCGTCCCGCACCGCTGGGTGATGGACCGCAGGACGACCAAGCCGGTGCACTGCTGCGGCGAGAAGCCGTACATCGAGGGCGAGGCCTATCTGAAGTTCCCCTTCGACGTGCAGCGACGCTCCTACCAGTGGTGGGACAACTCCCTCGGCTCGACGGTGACGCTGCGTTACCAGGGTACGAAGAAGGTTCAGGGGTACACGGGTTACAGGTTCACCGGCACGGTCGCCCCGGCGAAGGTCGGGACGCGGCTCGTGCCGGGCACGATCGTGGGCGAGCCCGGGCGGCCGCAGGTGCTGGCCGAGGAGTGGTACTCCAACCACGGCATCGAGCTGGTCGTCGACCAGCGCACCGGCCGGGTGGTCTACGCACAGGTGGGTCCGAAGCGCACCCTTCGGGCGCCCGGCGCGAAGAAGGACGCCGTGGTCCTGCTGGACAGCCGCAAGATCGCGTTCACCACCGCGACCCAGAAGGACGCGGTACGGCTGGCCGAGCGGGACAGCGACCAACTGCGCGCGGTGGGCCAGACGTTGCCCATCGGGGCGGCTGTGGCCGGATTCGTACTGGCTGCCGTGGGGGGCGTTTTGGTGGTACGGGGGCGCAGGCGTCCCGAGTCCACCGATATGAGCGATACGCCCGAGCCCGTTCTCACGATGTGACTGGACGTCAGCTCTAATAAGCCCGGAAATTGTCACGTGGGTGAGTAGCCACGGCGTACGGGTGGGCGAAAACTGTGCCACCCCACCCGAGCACAACCCGTCCACACCCCCCTCCTAGGAAGCACTCAGTCCCCCCACAACCAGCCTGAAAGACCCTGCTGAGTTCCGCACCCTGAGACGAGTTGGAGCACCCATGCCCCAGCACGTGCCCCACCGGCTGCGTGCCGCGCTTCCCCAGGCGTCGCAGCTGCAACCCTCATCGCACAGCCCGCAACACCCTTCGGCGCTCCCCCCACCTCCGCGCCGAATCGTTTTTCTCGCCCATCGTGACCTCGACAATCCGGCCGCCGGCGGCTCCGAGCTCCTCGTCGACCGGCTCGCCGACGGACTGACCCGGCTCGGCCACCAGGTGACCCTGCTGTGCGGCGGGCCCGCCTCCTACCGGGACTACCGGGTCGTGTCGGCCGGCGGCGAGTTCGGCCACTACCTGCGCGCCCGTACGGCCTTCGCCCGCCAGGTCGGCGAGACCGACCTGCTGGTCGAGGTCTGCAACGGCATGCCGTACCTCGCGCCCCTGTGGCACCACGGACCCACCCTGTGCCTGGTCAACCACGTGCACACCGACCTGTGGAAGATGCGGTTCGGCGGGCCCCTGGCCCCGGCGGCCCGGATCGGCCGAAGACTCGAACACTGGGCGCTGGCCGGTGCGGCGGCCCGGCACCGGAGTCTGCTGGTCGCCGTGTCCCCGTCGACCGCGCACGCCCTGCGCGCGATCGGTGTCGAGCGGGACCGCATCCGCGTCGTGCACAACGGCGTCGAGGACCCCGAGCCCCTGGTCCGCCGCTCGCCGGAACCCCTCTTCGTGGCCGTGGGCCGGCTCGTCGAGTACAAGCGGATCGATCTGCTGCTGAGACTGTGGGAGCGGGTGCGGCCGGTGACCGGTGGCCGGCTGGTGATCGTCGGGGACGGTCCCGAGCGGCCCCGCCTGGAGCAACTCGCCGGTCCTGGCGTGGAGTTCGCCGGGCACGTCTCCGAGGCCGAGAAGCACCGGCTGCTGTGTGAGGCCTGGCTGCTGCTTCATCCGTCCGCCGTGGAGGGATGGGGCCTGGTCGTCACCGAGGCCGCCACCCGCAAGACGCCGACCATCGCCTTCGACGTGCCCGGACTGCGGGACTCCGTCGTCGACGGGGAGACGGGAGTTCTGGCGCAGGGTGAGTCCTCGTTCGCCGCGGCCTGGTGCACGCTCGCCCTGTCGGGGCATCGCCGTGAGCTGATGGGCAAGGCGGCTCAGGACCGGGCGGCCCGTTATCGCTGGCACCGGACCGTCAGACAGTTCCGGGCCGTTGCCGCCGAGGCGGTGAGGGGCTGGGGGCCGTGACGCGGCCCCGGATGAAGGACCCTTCCCTGCAGCGCTCGCTCACTCTCTTCCGCGCCTTCCTGCACGAGCAGGACGACCCCGAGTCCTGCTACGCGCTCCTCGCCCGTGACGCAGTCGACCAGGTCGAGGCGTACGACGGTCCCGTCGCCGGCCGTACCGTCGTCGACGTCGGCGGCGGCAGCGGGTACTTCACCGAGGAGTTCCGCAGACGGGGCGCCGACGCATTCCTCTTCGAGCCCGATCCCACCGAACTCGGGGAGAAACCACCCGACTCCACCGTGATCGCCGACGGCTACCTGCTCCCCCTGCGGGACGCCGCCGCCGACGTCACCTTCTCCTCCAACGTGCTGGAGCACGTGGCCGACCCGGAGATCTTCCTCAGCGAGCTCGTACGGGTCACCCGGCCCGGTGGGCTGATCTACGTGTCGTTCACCAACTGGCTGTCCCCATGGGGCGGTCACGAGTGGGCGCCCTGGCACTACCTGGGTGCCGAGCGGGCCCGCGCCCGCTACCGGCGCCGTACCGGAAGGGCCGCCAAGCACACCCTCGGCGAGAACCTGTTCGCCGTGCACATCGGCCCGACCCTGCGGCAGGTGCGTGCCCGGGACGACGTCACGGTCGTCTCGGCGCGCTCCCGCTACTGGCCCTTCCTCGCGGAGACCGTCGTCCGGGTCCCCGGCATCCGCGAGGTCGCCACCTGGAACCTCCTCCTCATCCTCCGGCGGTGTCCACCATGACGACGTCCACGGTCCAGGCCCCTCCACCGGCAGCCGTCCCCACCACCGCGACCATGCCGGGCCCCCCGGAGGGCCCGCGGTCGCGGAGCTGGCTGCTGGGGTTCTGGGCCGTGGTCCTCGTGCTGTTCCTGGCGGTGCACCCGGGCCGGCAGACCTTCGACACCAAGCTGGGGGTCACCACGGACCCCGGGCGGTTCCTCGCCGATCTCGGGCAGCTCTGGCACGACCAGGGCTCCTTCGGCGGGATCCAGGACCAGTACGTCGGCTATCTGTGGCCGATGCTGCCGTTCTACTGGCTGGGCCACGC
Source organism: Streptomyces sp. NPDC005483 (assembly GCF_040606035.1). NCBI lineage: Bacteria > Bacillati > Actinomycetota > Actinomycetes > Kitasatosporales > Streptomycetaceae > Streptomyces > Streptomyces sp. NPDC005483. Next base: position 96,974 of record NZ_JBEXEA010000004.1, on the reverse strand, counting down.
CCTCCAGCTGCCGGTGTGGCTGGTGGAGCGGCTGTGGCTGTCGCTGATCGTGTCGGTGGCCTTCTGGGGCGCGCTCAGGCTGGCCGAGCGGCTGCGGATCGGCAACGGCCCAGGCAGGCTGCTCGCCGCCGTCGCGTACGCGCTGTGGCCGACCTTCACCATCGTCGTCGGCTCCACCTCCGCCGCCGCCCTGCCCGGTGCCTTCCTGCCGTGGGTGCTGCTGCCGCTGACGAACGAGCGGTACAGCGCCCGCGTCGCCGCCCTGCGCTCGGCGCTGGTCATCCCGTTCATGGGCGGTGTGAACGCGGCCTCCACCCTGGCCTGTCTGCTCCCCGTCGGGCTGTACCTCCTGTCCCGGCCGCCCGGACCCCGGCAGCGCAAGCTGATCGCCTGGTGGGTGCCGGGCGTGATCCTGGCGACCGCCTGGTGGGTGATCCCGCTGCTGCTGCTCGGGTTCTACGGCGAGAACTTCCTGCCGTACGTCGAGAGCGCGCGGACCACCACCGACCCGATGTCGGCGACGGAGGCGCTGCGCGGGGCCGGGAACTGGGTCGCCTATCTGCACCTCGTGGAGGCGTGGCTGCCGGCCGGCTGGACCGTGGCGTCCTCGGTGATCGTGATCCTCTGCTCGGCGTTCGCCGCCGGGCTCGGTCTCGCGGGCCTGGCGCGGCGGGACATGCCGGAGCGGCGGTGGCTGGTGCTGACCGTGCTGACGGCCGTCCTGGTGCTGCTCGCCGGGTACGGCGGCGCGTTCGGCGCCCCCTTCCACGGGCTGGTGCAGGACTGGCTGAACGGCGGCCTCGCCCCCTTCCGCAACATCTACAAGTTCCAGCCGGGGCTGGCGCTCGCCCTGGTGCTGGGCCTCGCCCATCTGGTGGGGGTGGCCGCCGAGCCGCGCGGGGCGAGAGAGATCAGGGGCCGCCGGTACGCCCCGCTGATCGCGGCCGTCCTCATCCTCCCCGGGCTGATGTGGCCGTACCTCAACGGCTCGATCCTGAACCCGGGTTCCTTCCAGCAGCTGCCCAAGTACTGGCACACCACGGCCGACTGGCTGGACAAGTACTCCCCCGACTCGCGCGCCCTCGTCGTCCCCGCGACCGCGCACGGCATCTACACCTGGGGCTCCCCCATCGACCAGCCCCTCGACGTCCTCGCCGAGTCCCGCTGGGCACAACGCGACTACGTCCCCTTCGGCACCCCCGGCAACCGGCGCGCGACGGACGCGGTCGAGCAGGCGCTGATGACCGGCGGCGAGATCCCGGGACTGGCCGACTACCTGAGCCGGGCCGGCGTCTACTACGTCGTCGTCCGCAACGACCTCGACCCCGACCAGATCGGCACCGTGTCGTCCTCGGTCGTCAAGCGGGCCCTGGAACAGTCCGGCTACGAGCGGGTGACGGGGCTCGGGCCGCTCATGACGGGCGGGAAGATCGCGCACGACACCCCGCTCCAGATCGAGGGGCTGTACCCGAGGCAGCGGGCGGTGGAGATCTACCGTCCGGTGGAGTCCTCGGGGGTACCCCGGCCCGGACAAGCCGGTCTGCTGCCGGTCGCCGACACCGCCCAGGTGTCCGGCGGCCCCGAGTCCCTGCTGCCCCTGGCAAGCGAACTGCGGGGCCGGGCAACGGTGTTGACCGGCGACAACCACCCCGGGCTCGGCACCCCGTCGCTCCAGATCGTCGGCGACGGACTGCGGCGCGCCGACACCCGCTTCGGGCTCGTCAATGCGAACACCTCGTACACGTACACCAGCGACGAGCGGAACGCCTCCGGGGCCGCCCAGGACGCCGGAGAGAAACCGCACCAGATCCTGCCGACGACGGGCCAGGACCATCAGACGGTGGCGGAACTGCGCGGCGCCCGCTCGGTGACGGCCTCGTCGTACGGCAACTGGCTGTTCCACCTCCCGCAGTTCGACCCGGTCAACGCCTTCGACGGCAACCCGGACACCGCCTGGGCGGAGGGCGTCGCGGGTTCACCCGACGGGCAGTGGCTGCGGATCGGCCTCTCCGATCCCGCGTACGACATGCCGTCGTCGTTCAAGGTCACGCCCTTGCCGCAGGAGAGCGTGCGGTCGGCGGCGACCAAGGTGCGGGTGGAGACGGAGAGGGGAACACGGACCAGCTTCCTGCGGGCGGACGGATCGACGCAGAACGTCAAGGCGCCGCCCGGGGCGACGAGCTGGATGAAACTCACCATCGTCGACTCGGTCGCGCGGCGGACCGGGCTCGCCGGGGCCGGGTTCTCCGAGATCGACCTGCCGCACGTGCAGGTGACCCGGCTGCTGCGGCTGCCGACCGACGCCGACGGCACGGACTCCACCGCCGAGGTGGTCTCCCTTCACCGGGTCCCCGACCCGGCCGGGATCTCCCCGACCGGCACCGAGGCCGGCCTGCACCGCCGCTTCACCACGGACGCCTCGGGAACGTACTCGGTGCGGGCGAGCGCGGTGCCGGTGAGCGGGGAGGAGCTCGACAGGCTGCTGTACGAGGTCGCCCCCGACCAGCGCAACCGCATCACCGCGACCGCCGACTCCACGGCCGGCCTCGGCACCGGCCTGTCCGCCCGCAACCTCACCGACGGCGACCTCACGACGGCCTGGATCGCGGGCGACCGTCCCACCGTCCACCTCAGCTGGAACGGCAAACAGCCCGTGTCCGAGCTGGTGCTGGCGCCCGCCGGCGGCCTCTCCACCCGGCCCACCGAGGTGGACATCACCTCACCCGACGGCGCGACCGTAGCCGGGGTCGACGAGAACGGCGCGGTGCGCTTCCCCGCGATCACCACGGACCGCCTCGACATCACGATCACCAAAACGGCCCCGCTGGTCCTGCACAACCCGGTCGCGGACGAGGACCTTCAACTGCCGGTGGGACTCACGGAGGCCTACCTCCCGGCCCTCGACCAGTACCGGACCCCGCAGCCGAAGGCCGCCCGGAAGTTCTCCCTGCCCTGCGGCAAGGGACCGGTGCTGGCGATCGACGGCAAGCTCTACCAGACAGGCGTATCGGGCCGGATCCGCGACCTGACCGACCGCCGCGAGCTGACGGTGGCGCTCTGCCAGCAAGGCCGCTCGGGCGCCGAGTTGTCCCTCGCCGCCGGGGAGCACGTCGTCGAGGGTGGCGACGCCGGACCGCTCGCCCTGACCGACCTCACCCTGACCCGCGGCACGATCGCCGAACCGACCTCGCTCACAAGGGAGTTGCGGATACAGGACTGGCTGGGCGACCGGCGCGAGGTGACCGTGGGATCGGGCGCCGCCTCGTACCTCACGACCTACGAGAACTACAACGACGGCTGGAAGGCCACGCTGAACGGCAAGTCCCTCTCCCCGCTGCGGCTCGACGGCTGGCAGCAGGGCTGGCGCGTCCCCGCCGGGGCAGGCGGCACGGTGAAGCTGTCGTACGAGCCCGCGACGACGTACGACGGCGCGCTGATCGGCAGCGCGGTCGCCCTGGCGGTGCTGGTGGGCCTGGTGCTGTGGCGCAGGCGCTCCCCGAACCCCGACGAGCCGCAGCCGGTGCCTCCGGCACCGGGGCTGTGGCTGGGGGTGGTGGCGCTGACTCTGGTGGGCGTGGTGATCGCCGGCTGGCTCGCGCTGCTGGTCCCGGCGCTGGCGCTGCTCGCGTCCCGACGCCATGACCTCCTGGTGCCGATCGCCTTCGTGGCGTTGGCGGGAGGGGGGATCGCCGCGGCGGTGGGGGCGGGTGAACCGGTGGGCGCGGCGGACGGCGCCTTCGGGCACGCGGCCCAACTGCTCGCGCTCATCGGGTTGTTCGCGGCACTGGTAGGTGTCCGGGAGCCGGATACACCTCCCGAGTCCGAGGCACCTACGCAGCAACTCCCGCCGGTCCAGGCGGAAAAGGGAAGGGGCGAACCGGCATGACGCCTCCCGCACGGATCCCGTTCCCGGTCGTGGACGAGGTCTCCCGCCACTGCCTCCAGGAGGAGGAACCGGAGACGGTCCACATCGAGGTGCATCTGCCGGGGCCGCTGGATCAGGCCCGGCTTCGGAAGGCGTTCCTGGAGGCACTGCACCGCCACCCGCGGATTCTGATGCGGGAGGCCCCGGGGGGTTGGTACCGCCGCCGCTATGAATGGGAGCTGACGTCGGAACCGGATGTGGAGGTGGTGAGCTTTTCGGAGCCAGGAAGAGATGCGTTGCGGGACGCGCGCACGCGAGCACTGATGGAGGCACCCCCACTCTCACTGTCCCCACCGATACGACTGGAGGTGGTGGAGGGATCGGGCCCAGTAGAAGGTAGCGAGGCTTCGGACATAGTCGGCCTGCACCCACCTGCTTGGGGCCGCGGGGCTGCATCAATCAGCGGCTCCGCCGCGGGGCGCGACCAGCCCCCACCGGCCCGCACCCGAAACTCAACCGTCCTCTTCCTCACCATCAACCACACAGCCCTGGACGGCCCCGCCTGCCTCCGCATCCTCGCCACGGCGGCCGAAATCTACGGCGGCAAGGACAACTCCCCCACCCCGGCCCCCACCCGTACGCCGGACCCCCCGCAAACCCCGGAAACGCCCTCCAACTGGACCCGCCCGGCCCGCGTAGCACCCGGCACCCCGGAGAACTCCCCCGGCAACGGCCTCCTCGTCACCGAACTCCCCCTCCCCCACCGCCCCAAGGGCTCCCCCTACACGGTCAACGACCAGCTCATGGTCGCCACCGCCCTGACGATCGCCCACTGGAACAGGGAGCACGGAGAAACCCCCCGCCCCCTGCGCATCACGATGCCCGTGGACGACCGCCCGAGGGACACGTCGATGCCGATAGGAAACGGCACCCGCCTGGTGGAAGTCCCGTTCGCTTCAGCGGAGTTGACCGGCGACCCGCACGAGATGCCCGACTTCCTGCGCCGCACGGCCCAGCGGACCCGTGCCCTCAAATCCCTCCCCCGCCCCCAACTCGGCCACGGCGCAGGGCTGCTGACCGCCCCGGTCACCCCGGTGGCCTGGCGCGCGGCGCTCACCCGGGGCCTGCGCAGAGCCGCCGCCCCCTGGACCTCGACCACGCTCCTCAGCAACATCGGCCGCGTCCCGTACCCCTTGGACTTCGGTGAGGAGGCCGGCCGCGCGCACGCCGTGTGGTTCTCGGCACCCGCGAGGATGCCCCGCGGCCTCACGGTCACGACCGCCTCGACCGCGGGCCGGCTGCACCTCGCCCTGCGCTGGTCGCGGGCGCTGCTCGGCCACGGCGACGGTGCCCACCTGAGGGACCTGTTCGAGCATTACCTGCACACCACGGAGGTGGCCCCGTGAACACCACCGCGCCCCCGCGCCGCGGCGGCCTCAGGGACTTCTACGAGGACCCGGCCGTCCCGGTCGCCTCCGGCACGCCCCGTTCCCTGCGCCAGGCCCGCATGCTGGCCACGGCGCTCGGAGCCCCGGGGGAGACCGCGCACACCGTTCTCGACATCGGCTGCGGCGACGGCACCGCCGCCGCCACCGCCGCCCCGCTCCTCACCGGTCACCGGATCGTCGGCGTCGACTGGTCCCAGGACGCCCTGGAGCGCGCCCGCACCAGGCTGCCGTACGCGGTCCGCGGTGAACTCAGTGGTGCGGGGCTGCCGTTCAAGGACGGTTCCGTCGACGCCGTGCTGTTCAGCGAAGTCGTCGAGCATCTCGTCGACCCGGATGCCGCGCTGGACGAGATCCGCCGCATCCTGCGCCCGGGAGGTCATCTCATGCTGTCCACACCGAACCTGGCCGCCTGGTACAACCGCGGACTGCTGCTGGCCGGCGTCCAGCCGGTGTTCTCGGAGGTGAGTCTGCGGGCGATCCACGGGCGGCCGGGCCGGGAGGTCGTGGGGCATCTGCGGCTGTACACGGCGCGGGCGCTGCGGGAGTTCGTCGCGGCGGCCGGCTTCAAGGTCGTACGACTGGAGGGGGCGCCCTTCCACGGTGTGCCGCGTCCGCTGCGCGCACTGGACCGGCTGGCGTGCGCCAGACCCTCACTCGCGTCGATCCTGCTGCTGCACGCGCGTAAGACCTAGGGGGCGTGGACCATGTGGTGGGGAGTGGCGGCGGCCCTGTTGGCGAACACCCTGTACAGCGTCGGATTCGTCCTGGAGAAACGTGCGCTCACCTCCCTGCCGGAGGTGACGATCCGTCAACCCGCGCGGTTGCTGGGGCTGGTGCTGAGGAGTCCGCTGTGGATCGGCGGCTCGCTCTCGCTCGCCGCCGGGTTCGGGGCGCAGCTCGCGGTCTACCGGACGCTGCCGATCGCGGCCGCGCAGGGCATCTTCGTCTCCGGCCTGGTGCTGCTCGTCCTGCTGTCGGCGCGGCTGCTGGGCGAGCGGACGACCGGGCGGGAACGGTACGCCCTGGGCGCCATCCTCGCCGCGCTCCTCATGGTCGTCCTGTCGCTGAAGGAGGGTTCGGACCAGGTCAGCCGGGACGCCCCCTACCAGCTGATCCTGCTGGTGTGCGTGCCGTCGCTGGCGGCGGGAGTGTGGCTGTACGGGTCCGCCGAGCGGCGCACGAGACACCGGCACCGCATGCCCACGACCGGCGTCGAGTACGGCGTGGCGGTGGGCCTGCTGTACGGGGTCAGCTCGCTCGCGATCAAGGGTGTGTCGAGTTATCTGACATCAAGTGGGCTCGGCGGCGCGGTAGTTGAGCTGTTGGGCTCTCCGTATCCGTATCTCCTGTTGTTCACCGGGGCCTTCGGCCTGGTGATGTCGCAGGCGGCGCTGCAGCGCTGCCGGGCCTCGCTGATCGTGCCGGTGTGCACGACGGTGACCTGCCTGTACACCGCGGTGCTCGGCACGCTCTCGTTCGGCGAGTCCCTGCCCCACGACCCGCTGCGGCTCGCGCTGCGCCTCGCGGGCACGGTGCTCGCCGTCGGCGTACTGCTGAGCATGCCCAAGCACGATCCGGCGCCCCAACCTCCCATTCCTGCCAAGGAGTTGACGCCCCCGTGAACCCCGACGACCCGCTGCTGCAGATCCTGGCCTGCCCGCTCGACAAGGGGCCCCTGCGTCTCATACCGCCGGACGAGGCGCTGTCCGTCGAGGAGGCCCTGTACAACCCCCGGCTGCGGCGCCGCTATCCGATCGTCGACGGCATCCCGCAGTTGCTGCCGGACTCCGGCGAGCAGGTGACGGACGACGAGCACGAAGACCTTCTGCTGCGCTGCACCGGGGGTTCCCCCCAAACCCCCGGGACGACTCCATGACCGGACCGGCTCGCACCTGGGCGGCGAGAGTCGCCCCCCTGCTGCCCACCCGCCTCGTCGCGGCGGCCGCCCGGGCCGTGTACCCGCGCTTCGAGCCGGAGCTGGCACGCCTGGCCGACCTGTGCCCGGCGGACTGCGGGACGGCGGTGGACGTGGGCGGCTGGTACGGGCCGTGGACGCGCCGGCTGGCCGGGCGGGCGCGGCAGGTGGTGACCGTCGAACCGGTCCCCCATCTGGCCCGGCTGCTGACCTCGGCGGCCCCGGCCAACGTCCAGGTCGTCCAGGCCGCCGCCACCGACCGCCCGGGCACCGCCCGGCTGTGGCTGCCGCCCGGCGACGAGGGCGACCGGGGGGTGTCCTCCCTGGTCCGGCGCGACATCCACGGCCGGGCGGTGGACGTCCGCTGCGTCACGCTGGACGAACTGGGCCTGAAGGACGTCGGCTTCATCAAGATCGACGTGGACGGCAGCGAACTGGCGGTGCTGCGCGGGGCGACCGGAGTCCTCGCGCGCGACCGGCCCGCCCTCTTCGTCGAACTGGAGTCCCGGATCCAGCCGATCGCACCGGTGGTGACCTACCTCGCCCTCCTCGGCTACGACGGCTGGGTCCTGCCCCGCGCCACCTGGGTCCCGCTGTCCGGCTTCCCCCTGGAGGCCCACCAGGAGACGGCCTCGTACGTCGTCAGCCAGGGCCTGCTCCGGCGGGTCCTGCCCTTCCTCGACCGCCCCCGCTACATCAACTCGGTGCTCTTCCTCCCCGACGGCCGCCGCCCCGGTGTCAGTGCGGTCGGGGACGATGGGGACCATGCCCTCCGGAAAGCCCCCGGCTAGCCCCTTCACCGTCCACGACTTCCAGCTGGTCCTGCTGCGCCGCATGGCCGACCACAACCCCGGCCTGGTCGAGGACGCCCGGCACACGCTGGGCGTGTCGATCGCGGACATGCGGGAGGCCAACAGGCGCTGGCAGGCGATGGTCCGCTCCCCTCGGGCCCGCGCCGCCGCGTCCCGGTACCGCTCGGTCCTCGGTGCCCCGGAGACCGTCCTGACCCGCAAGGTGGGCGACCTGGAGTGCGAGGCCTGGCTCTGGCCCGTCCCGCTCTGGCCCGACCTCCGCTTCGAGGCACTCCTGGCCCCGAACGGCTCGACGGTGTGGAACGAATGGCTGGTCAGAGCACCGGAAGCCGAGGGCCCCGACCTGCGCACCCTCGCCGACCTCACCCCCTGGTCGTGCACGGTCGACGAGGCGGCCCGGGCCTTCCCCCCGGCCCGCCCCTTGGAGGGCACGGCCCCGACCCGCTGGGGCCTGGCGTTCGCGGCCCCGGACGAGACGGGCGTACGGCGAGAGGTGGTCGCCGAGTTCACGTGGGGTCTGCTGCAGCGGCTGACGGTGCGCTGACCGGCCGGCGGCCGGCCTGCGGCGGATCAGGCCGCCGTCTGCACCACGTCCGCCACCACACAGCTGACGTTGTCCGGGCCGCCCGCGGTGTTCGCCGCGTCGACCAGGGTGTGCACGGCCGTATCGGGGGCGGGGGCGGTGGTGAGCAGGTCGCGGATGGTGGAGTCGGGGACGACGGCGGAGAGGCCGTCGGAGCACAGGAGATAGCGGTCGCCCGGCTCCGCGTCGTGCAGTTTCAGGTCCGGCGTGCCGGTCGTCAGGGCCTTGAGGAGCAGGGCCCGCCGGGGGTGGGTGACGGCCTCCTCCGCGGTCAGCCGGCCCTCGTCGACCAGCGACTGGACCACCGTGTGGTCGTGGGTGATGCGGAAGAGGGCGCCACCGCGCAGGAGGTAGGCGCGCGAGTCGCCGATGTGGACCAGGGCGAGCCGGGAGCCGGTCCACAGCAGGGCGGTCAGGGTGGTGCTGCTCTCGTCGGCCCCGGCGGCCACGTCCCGTACCGCCTCGCTCGCCCCGTGCACGGCGTCCGCCAGGAGGTTGAGGACGTTGCCGGCCGGGAGTTCGTCGGTGTCCAGGGACCGCAGCGCCGCCACGGCCGCGCTGCTGGCGGGGGCGCCCGCCGGGCCGTAGCCGTCGGCGACCGCGAGGAGGCGGGCGCCCGCGTAGGCCGTGTCCTGGTTGGCGGGGCGGACCCGGCCGGGGTCCGAGTGGGCGCAGTAACGCAGTTCGAGCATGGTGGGGTCCTTCCTCGGTGCTGCCGTCAGCTCGTCGACGAGGAACGCGGCGAGGTCACGCCGTACGGCCGTCTCCGCCTCGACCCCCGCCCAGTACGCGCGGATCTCGCCGGCGGCGGCAGCGGGCGGGAGCGCGCACACCGTGCGGATGCGGGCCAGCGGCATGCCCAGCCGCCGCAGCCACGCCACCAGCCGGGCCTGTTCCAGCTGGGCCGGGGCGTAGTAGCGGTAGCCCGTCTCCGCGTCGACGCGCGCCGGAACCAGCAGCTCCAGCTCGTCGTAGAGCCGCAACGCCTTCGGGGACAGCCGGCACGCCCGCGCGAAGGCCCCGATCGTCAGCCACTCCATACGGCCTCCTCCGTTCCTCGCCTCGATGGTGGGGCTTCACCGAGGGGGAAGGTAAAGCGGTTGCCGAGGTTGCCTCCGCCGCGGTTAGCCTGCCCGTCGAGCCGAGCCGTATCGGAAAGGAATCCGCCGTGCCCCGAGTCGCCCTCGTCACCTACGACCCCCAGCCGGAGCCCAGCAAGGACGCCGACCTGCCCGTGCTGGTGGCGGCGCTGCGCGAGGCCGGTGCCGACGCGCAGGCCGTGTTCTGGGACGACGCCGACGTCGACTGGGCCGGCTACGACCTGGCCGTCATCCGCTCCACCTGGGACTACAGCTGGCGGGCGGCCGAGTTCGTGGCGTGGGCGGAGCGGTGCGGCAAGGTGACGCGGCTCGCCAACCCGGCGGAGGTCGTGCGCTGGAACACCGACAAGCGCTACCTCGGGGAGCTCGCGGAGGCGGGCGTGCCGGTGGTGCCGACCCGCTATCTCGCGCCCGGCGACCCGGCCGACCTGCCCGGCGACCACGAGTACGTCGTCAAGCCCACCTCCGGGGCGGGCGCTCGGTACGCCGCGCGGTACACGCCAGAGCAGCACGGGAGTGCCGTACGGCAGCTGGAGCGCATGCACGAGGAGGGGCTGACCGCGATGGTGCAGCCGTACATGCGGGGCATCGACGCGGGCGGTGAGCGGGCGCTGCAGTTCTTCGGGGGCCGGCTGCTGCACGCCAGCCGCAAGCGGGCCGTCCTCGCTCCCGGTACGGCCTTCGACGCGGCCAAGGTCGCCCACCCGGGCCTGGAGCCCTGGACGCCGACCCCGGCCGAACACGCCGTCGCCGAGCGCGCCCTGGCCGCCGTACCGAATGCGCCGGAACTGCTGTACGCGCGCGTGGACCTCGTCGACGGGGAGGACGGACAGCCGCGGGTCATGGAACTGGAGCTGGTCGAACCGAACCTCTTCCTGTTCCTGCATCCCGGGTCGCTGCGGCCGGTGGTGAAGGCGGTGCTGGCGGCCGCCGGGCGGTAGGGCGAGCACCGGCCCTGGTGATGGTCGTGCCGGGGTTCGGGTAGGACCGACGGGCGACGACAAGTTAGGAGTTGTGAAGCGTGACCTCTCTCTTCCCGGCCCTCAGGGGCACCACGGCAGATCGCCCCGCCCTGCGGTTCGGCGACCGCTCACTCACCTACGCGCAACTCGCCGCGGCGACCGGCGCCCTGGCCGGCCGCCTCGCACGATACGACCGCGTGGCCGTCTGGGCGACGCCGGAACTGGAGACCGCGGTGGCCGTGGTGGCGACGCTGGAGGCCGGTGTCGCCGCGGTGCCGCTCAACCCGAAGTCCGGCGAGAAGGAGCTCGGGCACATCCTGAACGACAGCGCGCCCGGACTGCTGCTCGCGGCGCCGGGTGTCGAACTTCCCTCGGCGGTCGCGGACTTGGAGCGCCAAGACATCGACGTGCACGGCACCGGTGGCACCATCCCCGAGAGCCGGGCCCAGGACGAGGACCCCGCCCTGGTCGTCTACACCTCCGGCACCACCGGCCCCCCGAAGGGCGCCGTGATCCCCCGCCGTGCCGTCGCCACCACCCTGGACGCCCTCGCGGACGCCTGGCAGTGGACGTCGGCCGACGTCCTGGTGCACGGTCTGCCCCTCTTCCATGTGCACGGCCTGGTGCTGGGCATCCTCGGCCCGCTCCGCCGGGGCGGCTCGGTCCGTCACCTCGGCCGTTTCAGCACGGACGGGGTGGCCCGTGAGCTGAACGACGGCGCGACCATGCTGTTCGGCGTCCCCACGATGTACCACCGCATCGCCGAAACCCTGCCGGGTGACCCGGAGTTGGTGAAGGCGCTGAGCGGTGCCCGGCTCCTCGTCTCCGGCTCGGCGGCGCTCCCCGTGCACGACCACGAGCGCATCACGGCCACGACCGGCCGCCGGGTCGTCGAGCGGTACGGCATGACGGAGACCCTCATGAACACCAGCGTGCGCGCGGACGGCGAGCCCCGCGCCGGGACCGTGGGCGTACCACTGCCGGGCGTGGAGCTGCGGCTGGTGGAGGAGGACGGGTCGCCGATCACCTCGTACGACGGCGAGACGGTGGGCGAGATCCAGGTGCGCGGACCCAACCTGTTCACCGAGTACCTCAACCGGCCCGACGCGACGGCGGCCGCGTTCACGGCGGACGGCTGGTTCCGTACGGGGGACATGGCGGTGCGGGACGCGGACGGGTACGTCCGGATCGTGGGCCGGAAGGCCACCGACCTGATCAAGAGCGGGGGTTACAAGATCGGGGCGGGCGAGATCGAGAACGCGTTGCTGGAGCACCCGGGGGTGCGGGAGGCGGCGGTGACCGGGGAGCCGGACCCGGACCTGGGCGAGCGGATCGTGGCGTGGATCGTGCCGACGGACCCCCAAGCACCCCCGCAGCTCGGCGAGTTGGCGGATCACGTGGCCGGGCGCCTGGCCCCCCACAAGCGCCCCCGGGTCGTCCACCATCTCACCGCCCTCCCCCGCAACGACATGGGGAAGATCATGAAGCGGGCGCTGCATGACTGAGCGCCCGCCCCGACGCGGAGGCCTAGCGCCAGGGCGCGGGCGCGGCATCTCTGACCTGTTCACCACAGCCGCCCCCGTCCGCACCCCGATCGCCTCACTCCTCATCGGCGAGGGCTGCTCCGGCGGCGCACTGGCCTTGGAGGCACCCGAAGCCACGTAACCCACAACACCGGACAGCTACTTCTCCTTGAATCCTCCCCCTCGTGAACGAGGGGGATTCCTGGCTCAGGCTGCCTGGCGGAACAGCGTCCCACCAGGTCTTACGCCATCAGCACCAGCCGGGTTGAGACCAGCCCGGGCCAGCATCACGCGGGCGGAGTTCTTGTCTCTGGGCGAGACGGTTCCGCACGCGGCACAGGCATAGGTTCGTTCCGAAAGTGGTAGTGCGTGCTTGGTTCTCGCTCCGCACTGGGCGCAGTCCATCGTGGTATGCGCGGGATAGACCAGGTGCACGATCCTGCCGTGCTTGCGGGCCATCTCCAACAAAGCTTTCTTGGTGGCGCCGATGGCGGCATCGGCTGCTTTCCTCGCCATGGTCGACTTCGCCAGGAACTTCGGACGGAAGTCCTCCACAGCAATGACGTCGTGGTCGGCCACCACGCGCTTGGCCCATTTGCGGCCTGTGTCCTGGCGTTGCCGCGACACCTTCTTGTACGTCTTGGCCCGCAGCTTCTTCGCCTCGCGGTAGCCGTTGGAGGCTGCCTGCCCCCTGGCGGGTTTGCGGCGGGCCATCATGCGGTCGTACCGCGAAAGCTTCGCCTGGGCCTTCTTCCCGTGCCGTGCGTGGGGGAGATCGTGGGTGTCGCTGGTGGTGGTCGCGGTCTCCCTGACACCCCAGTCGATCCCGATCACCTGGCCAGTTGCTGGCAGCGGCTGGACTTCGGCGGGCACGACGAACGAGGCGTACCAGTGCCCGAGGCTGTCACGGTACACACGCACCGAGGACGGTCCGGCGGGAAGCTCCCGCGACCACACGACCGTCAAAACGATGTTCCCGGCGAGGTGCAGACGGCCGTCCTTGAGCCGGAAGCCACGCTTGGTGTAGTTCAGGCTCGGGACGGCCTCGCGCTTCTTCTTGTACGTCGGCATCCCGGCCCGGCGCTGCTGCAGCGGACGTTCGCGGATGTCCTTGTGCGCCTTCGCGCGGGACTTGCCGAAGTCACGGATGATCTGCTGCTGCGGCACCGACGAGCCCTCACGCTGCCACGGCGTCCTCGCCCGGGCTTCGGTCAACATCGTGTCGAGCCGCGCCGGACCACACGTCGCCTTGTCCATGCCTTCGGGGCGGTCCATGTTCCACAGATGGGTCTGCCTGGACTTGGCGACACACTCGTTCCAGATCCACCGGCAACGGTCCCACTCCGCCCGCAACGCCCGCTCGGCGCTCGACGACACCCGCAGCCGGAACGCCCACCGGGCATGCCCGGCGTCCGCGTCCTCCTTCACCCCCGACACGAAATCCCCCCACGCCCCACCCACTCCCCAAGCTTCGACGGAGAGACCGTACGTGCGACACACGCCCACCCGTACCCCACTACGGCAAAGCCACCCCCACCAGCGAACATGGGAACACCCATTCGCTTTTCGGTTCCCCCTTAGGCGTCTTCGCGGGCACTCCGCGCCCCAAGGCACCGGACACGGCGACGCTCAGGTGATCGCGCCGGAACCCCTTAATCCGCCCCCCGAGTCCGCCCCTGACCCCGAATCAGGCAGACTTATGAAAAACCTACATAGGATGTAGGTCACAAAACCCCCATTCGGCCGCACCCCACCCGGCCCCCTAATGAAGGCGCCCCCTCCCCGACCCCCGCACGATGCCACTAAGCCCGCCACCCGGCGCGGCCTCACGGTCTGTGCTCTCGGGAGGACCTGCGATGACCGCCAGTCTGGAGCAGTTGCGCCGCTGCCACTTCGCCGTCGACCTGGGCGCGGCGAGGACACGGGTGTACGTGAAGGGGGCCGGGCTCGTCGTCGACCAGCCGTCGGCCGCCGCCCTGAACACCAGGACCGGCGCGCTGATCGCGGTCGGCGAGTTCGCCGAGAAGATGATGGGACGTACGCCCGACTACATCCGGGTCGTGCGGCCCGTCTCCGGCGGCACCGTCGTCGACATCGAGATGGCCCAGCGCATGCTGCGCCATCTGCTCGGCGACAAGATCCGCCGCGCGCTGCGCCGCAAGCCCATCCTGCGGGCCGCCGCCTGCACCCCGCACGACGCCGATCCGCTGGCCCAGCGCGCCGCCATCGAGACGCTGGTCGGCCTCGGCGCCCGCCGCGTCGAGCTGGTCGACACCCTCATCGCCGCCGCCGTCGGCTGCGGACTGCCCGTGGAGCAGCCCGAGGCCACCATGATCATGGTGTGCGGGGCCGCCGCCACCCAGGTCGCCGTGCTCTCCCTCGGGTCGATCGTGACCGCCGAGCGCATTCCGGTCGGCGGCGAGGCCGTGGACCACGCGATCGTCCAGCACCTGCGCCACGAGCATGAACTGATGCTGCCCAGCCAGTCCGTACGACCGCTGCAGCTCGCCCTGTCCGGCAACGGCCTCACCTCGCAGGGCCCCGCCTCCACGGAGATCCACGGCCGGGACGTCGCCACCGGCCTCGCGCGTTCCGTGCAGGTCGACACCGCCGCCGTGCGGGACGCGATCGAGACCCCGCTGACCGCCGTCCTGGACGGCATCGGCCGGGTGCTGCGCAACTGCCCGCCCGACCTGGTGGCCGACCTCGCCGACCGCGGCATCATGATGGTCGGCGGCTCCGCCCTGCTCCCCGGCCTCGACCAGATGCTGCGGCACGCCACCGGGATGCCGGTGAACATCGCCGAGCGGCCGGACGTCTGCGCCGTACAGGGACTGGGGTACATGCTGGAGGGCCGGATCGAGCCGCTGACGCTCGACCCGCTGGCCACCTGAGCCACGACGGGGCCCACCGGCCTCGGCCCAGGCGCTCATGAGGCCCCGTCAGACCGTCTCGGGCACCCGGGCGCTGCCCTCGGGGTGGAAGCGTTCCAGCCGTCTCGGCGGCACGATGCTCGGCAGCAGCATCTCCCACATGAGGGTGGTCTCCTCGGTCAGGTCGGCCCGCCCGCTGAGGACCTGGGAGCTGAGCTGCAGTCCGGTCCAGGAGCCGACGATCAGCCGGGCCACCCGCCCGGGGTCGAGGTCCGCCTTGACGTCCCCACGCTGCTGCGCCTGGACGAGGCACTCCCGGAAGAGCTCGATCCACCGGGTGTACGGCTCGCTGACGATGCCCGTCTTGGAGCTCTGGTCGATGACCAGGCGGATACCGGCCCGCACCCGGACGTCCGCCACCAGCCGCCGGGCCATGGAGTGCACGATGTCGATGACGGTCTGCACCCCGGGCTTTACCGTCTCCGTGACCGGTTCCAGGGCGGAGAACTGCTCGTCGACGAGGGCCTGGGCGAGCTCCTCCTTCGAGCCGAAGTGAAAGTACAGCGCGCCCTTCGTCACCCCGGCCTCCTTGACGATGTCCCCGAGCGACGTCCCGTGGTACCCCTCGGCGTCGAAGGCGCGGGCCGCCCCGTCGAGGATGGCCGACCGGGTGACCTCGGCGCGTTCCTGCCTGACCATGCGTCCAACCCCTGCCTGTGTCACGACGAGCTCTCGGGGATCAGTTTGCCTCCCCGGCCATAAAAAAACCAACCGACTGGTACTTTTCTCGACGGAACAGGGAAACGCCCTGGAAATCGAGGGGAGTTCACGTGGCGGACAGGATCCGGGTGGGGGTTGTCGGCGCGCACGCCGAGCGAGGATGGGGTCGCAACATCCATCTCCCGGCGCTCACGGCGCTAAACGATTTTGAGGTCACGGCCGTCGCCGGCACGACCTCCGCGTCGGCGCGGGACGCCGCCGAGGTGTGGGGCGCGCAGAGGTCGTACGACGACGCCCGCGCGCTGATGGCCGACCCGGACGTCGATCTGGTCACCGTCGCGGTCCAGCTCCCCTCCCGGGACGGGCTGGTGGAGGCGGCGATCGCCGCGGGCCGGCATGTCTACAGCGAGTGGCCGCTGGCCCCCGACGCGGCGACCGCCGAGCGCTTCGCGTCGGCGGCGCGGGCGGCGGGCGTACGTCACGCGGTGGGGCTGCAGAGCCGCCACCACCCCGAAGTGCGGCTGCTGCGGCAGGTGTTGGCCCAGGGGCTGATCGGTGAGGTGCTGTCGGCGTCCCTGCTGTACTCGCTCTCGACGCCCGAGGTGTGGTCGACGCGGTACGCGGCGCTGTTCGACGCGACGAAGGGGGTCAACCATCTCGCCGTGGTGGGCGGGCACTCGCTGGACATGTTCCAGTACGCGGTGGGGGACTTCACCGAGATCTCGGCGACCCTGGCGACCCGGATCGACCGGATCACCATGGAGGAGACCGGCGAGCCGATCGAGGTGACCTCGCCGGACCAGATCGTGCTGGGCGGCCTGCTGGAGTCCGGTGCGGCGGCCTCGGCGCACTTCATGACAGGCGGCCCGCGCGGCGACGGCTTCCGCATCGAGGTGCACGGGCGGACGGGCCGGCTGGTCCTGGTCTCCTCCGACGACTCGCTTGTGGGACCCCGCTTCACGCTGACCCACGCACCGGCCGACGGCTCCCCCGCCCGGCAGCTCACCGTCCCCGACGCGCACCGCCCCCTGCTCGGCACCCCGTCCCCGGTCAGCAATGTCGCCCAGGTGTACACGGACCTCGCCCGCGCGATCCGCACGGGTGACGGCTTCGGGCCGGACTTCACGACCGCCGTCCGGGTGCACCGGCTGCTGGACGCGGTCAAGTCGTCGGCACGCAGCGGCAGTCGGGTGCGACTGGGCTGAGTCGACGCCCTCCGGCGAGCCCGGTGTGAGCAGGTGCGCCCCTGCGTGCTCCCCCGCCGAGCGCGCTACGGTGGAGTTTCCGACGGCTGTGGGAGGCTCTCTGGTGACGAGCGGAACCGCGACGACGCGACAGGCCGGAACCTCATCCACCGTGACGGCCCTCACCTCCGTCACCCGGATCGGTGTGACGGGGCACCGCTCCATTCCGGGCTCGGTCCTGCCGGGCGTGCGGGCGGAGATGCGCAGACTTCTCGGCGGCGGTGCCCTGGAGGCCTTCACCTGTCTCGCGGCCGGCGCCGACCAGCTGTTCGCGGACATCGCCCTGGACTGCGGCGTCCCGGTGACGGCGGTGATCCCGGGCATGGACTACGAGGCCCACCTCGACGACGACGCGGCACGCGACGGGTACCGGAGAATCCTGCGCGCCTGCGTGCACCGCGTCGAGCTGCCGCCCGAGCCGACGCACGAGGAGGCGTACTTCGCGGCGGGCCGCTGGATCGTCGACCACTGCGACCGGCTGATCGCCGTGTGGGACGGCCGCCCGGCCCGGGGCCTGGGAGGCACCGGCGACGTGGTGGCCTACGCGCGAAGGACCGGCGTTCCGGTGAGCGTCCTGTGGGAGCCGGACGTGCGCCGCGAGCCCTGACACCCGTACCCTGACGGTCAGTCAACTGCCGAATCTACCCAGCCAGTCGGAGTGCTGCGGCGACACCAGCCGTTCCGCCTCCGCCACCGCGCGGGCCCACCGGTCCTCGGTCACGGTCGTGCTCATCTCGACCCGCAGGGTCTCCAGATCCTGCTCGACGAGCGAGTGCGCGTAGGTCAGCGGCCGGTGCCGGCGCACCTCCTGCCACGCCACCCCGGCCGCCGCGGACGCACTGAACACCCCGGTCAGGTCCCAGCCGCCGAGCATCCCGGCCGCCCTGAGCACGGCGGCGAGCAGGGCCAGCAGGGTCAGTACGGCGGTGACGGACGACCACTGCGCGGAGGCGCGGTGGGCCTGAGCGGCGCGGCGCCGGTACCAGGCGTGCTGCTCCAGTAATCGCTCCCGCAGATAGACGTCCCGCCGCACCGAGAACGCCTTGGCCCGCACATGCCGCATCACCGGCGTGATCTGGCCCTCGCCGCGCGCGCGAGCGCCGTTCCTGGAGTCCTCCCAGCCCACCTTGCGCATCTCCCGGAGCCGCTCCTCGACCCGTTCCGCGAACAGCGCGTCGGCGTTGGCCACCTGGGAGTGGAAGACGCCGCCGTGCACCATGTACTGCCACGCCAGGGACTTCAGCATCTCGGCGACAGCACGATGGGTCTGCCAGCGGGCCCGGGCACGGCGGCGCGTGGTGTGCAGTCCGATGCCGATGGTCAGGGCGTACAGCAGTGCGGCCAGGAGCGCCGGGACATGGCTGTCCAGGCGTTCGGCCAGCATCGCCGAGGTCGTGGCCGCCAGCAGGACGACCAGCTGGGCGCGGACGGCGCGGAACGATTCACTCTGATGGGTGATCGCGAGTTGATCGTTAACGCGAAAGAGCGGGGGCAGATCGTCGTCGTTCCACGTGACACCCGGCCCCGGAATTCCGACCCCCATGGCCCACCCCCGACAACAGGCTCCCCCGGACATCCGAGTATGGGCGCGCACGCGCCCCCTAGCCATGCTCCGGAGCCCTTCGACTGAGGTATCGTCCGCCTAAAACCGGGTTGTCTCTGTCTCATGGTTCGAATTCCGACACCGGGCCTCTGGTCTTTGGGCTGGGGACACGCCGGTCCCCATGAAAGGAGACATCAGACAGATGAAGGCACAGACGGTCACGGAACGCGCTACGGCCGCCGGTTCCGCCCCCCAGGGTCAGCACACCCCGCTGGGCGCGATCGACTCCACTGCCACGACGAAGGCCGCTGACCGGGTCACGGGTGGCCCGGGAAGGTTCAACTCTGCGCTGTAGGGCGGACGGTCCGGCCGCGACCGCGCACGCCGTCCACGACGGCGCGCGCGGTCGATCCGCCGGAGGTTCGGTGTAATACCACAACACACGTGTGCAGTAACCCAATTGGCCGATTCAGGGCGTGCGGTAGTGACCGTGCGCGGTAGCGTGTGCTAGGTGACCGTTCTTCTGGGGGAACACCCACTCCAGCAACTCGTTCTGAAGATCCACAGTCGATGTGATCTGGCGTGCGACCACTGCTATGTGTACGAGCACGCGGACAAGAGCTGGAAGACCCGCCCGGTCGTGATCGGTCAGGACACGGTCCGTCGGACCGCGGCCCGGTTCGCCACGTACGCGCACGAGCACGACCTCGCCTCGGTCACCGTCATCCTGCACGGCGGGGAGCCGCTGCTGGCCGGTCCCGCCCGACTGCGCGCCATCTGCGACGAGTTCAGCAGGGCGTTCGCCGGTGTCGGCGAGCTCGAGCTGAAGATCCACACCAACGGTGTGCAGCTGAGCCGCCGCCATCTGGACATCTTCCGGGAGTACGGCGTCCTCGTGAGCGTCTCGCTCGACGGCGACCAGGCCGCCAACGACCGCCACCGGCTCGACCGCAGGTACCGGAGCAGCTATCACCGCGTCCTGCGCGGGATCGACCTGCTGCGCTCCGAGGAGTACCGCCACCTGTTCGGCGGACTGCTCTGCACCGTGGACGTGGCGAACGACCCCGTCGCCGTGCACGACGCACTGTCCGCGCTCTCGCCGCCCCGAATCGACTACCTGCTGCCCCACTCCACCTGGGACACCCCGCCGCCGCGCGGCTCCTCCGGTTCGGCGACGCCGTACGCCGACTGGCTGCTGGCCGTGTTCGACCGCTGGACGGAGCAAGGCCGCAAGGTGCGGGTGCGGACCTTCGACTCGGTGCTCAGCACCCTGCGGGGCGGGCCCAGCCTGACCGAGGCGATGGGCCTGGCCCCCTCCGACCTGGCGGTCGTGGAGACGGACGGCTCCTTCGAACAGGTGGACTCGCTCAAGACGGCCTACGACGGAGCGCCCGCCACGGGATACCACGTCGACGACCACACGTTTGAGCAAGTGGCCCGGCATCCCGGCGTGCAGGCCCGGCAACGGGGCCTGCTGGGCCTTTCCAAGACCTGCCGGGAATGCCCGGTCGTCCAGTCCTGCGGCGGCGGCCTCTACGCCCACCGATATAGCAGCGAAAGAGAGTTCGATAGCCCCTCGGTGTTCTGCGAGGACCTCCGCGCCCTCGTCGACGGGATTGCCGAGCGGATCACCGACCGCTCCCTCTCGCCCGCCGTCCTCGACCCCGAGGCACTGCGGTTCGCCCAGCAGGAGCTGGACCGGACCCTGCTCGCCTACGCCAACGAGCGGCTGGCCGGGCACCCCGACTGGGACGCGACCTGGCTGGGCCTGCTCCGACTGGACGCGGACCGGACCACCGCGGAGCACCTCAACCGGGTGCTGTCCCACCCCTACCTGCGGGCCGCCCTTCGTCATGCCGAGGCGGCCCATATCACCGCCGCCCGCTTCGCCCGCGTCGCCGTGGCGGCGGCCGTGCACGCGCACGCCCCGCTGCGGCTCACCTGGGATCAGCCGGACCGGGAGCTGCACCTGCCGACGCTGGGCACCCTGACCCTGCCCGCGCCGGGGCGGGTGGAGGCCGTCGTGAGCGCGCGGGGTCTCGATGTCCGCACCGCCGACGGGACTCGGCTCACCCTCGGTGATCAACCCAACGACGCGTGGCGGCCGTTGACGGTACTGAAGGTGGCGGCCACCGAACCGCTGCTCATCGACGACGCCGACCCCCGCCGTGCGGTCTACCCCGCCCCCGTCACCGCCCCGCTGGACCCGGACGACCTCGCCGCGTTCCGCGAGCGGCTGCGGACCGCCTATGAGCTCCGGGCCGAGCAGGGGTCCGCGGCGGACGACGACCGCAACGCCCTGCGGGTCGACGCCGTCACTCCGCTCGTCGCCGGGGCCGGGGTGCGGCTCGCCACCGACGGTCTGGGCGGTCTCGGCGTCGCCGTCGACTTCGAACCCGCCGCGTTCGTCCGGGAGTTGCCGCGTCTCGGACGCCGTGCCCGGCTGGCCGCACTGCGCGCGACGACCGATCTGCATGTGCTGGGCAACCAGGCCGGCCGGCTGCTCACCGAGGCGGTCGAGGGACTGGGTGACGTGACGTACTGGGGCCGCGAGACCCCCGAGGGCGTCCAGGCCCTGGCCCGGGCCGGCCGCGCCCTGGCCGCCCTGAGCGAGCTGCCCGGCCGCGACCTCACCGAGAGCGGCGAGGTACTGGCGGCGGAGCTACGGGCGGAGTGGACGGCGATCGCGGGCCGACCGTGACGAAGCCGGCTGTCCCGGCGGACGCGGCCGCCCCGACCGACACTCCGCCCCGCCAACTCACCGACTGCTACAGCGGATTACCGACCGCGCCGCGCATCGGGCACCCCGAGTCCAGACTGTCCAGCCCGATCGCCTGGCACACCGGCGTCTTCCCGGCCGACCCGGCGACGAGACGCCCGTACACCCCCCGGCCCGCGATGACCGATGGGCCCGCGAGCAGCCCCCGCCATCCGACGAGCGGCGGTCAACTGGCCGACCTCCTGGCCGAGTTACCCATCCGCCCCGAAGCCCCCCTCATGGTCCACGCCTCCCTGAGCGGTACCGGCCTCTCCCCCACCCAGGTCCGTGACGCGCTGCTCGATGTGCTCGGTCCCCTGGGGACGCTCGTCGTGCCTGCCTTCACCCCCGAGAACTCGGACACCTCGCGCGCCCACCGGGCCCTCGTCGCGCACCTGAGCGTGGCGGAGGCCGAGGACTTCCGTGAGTCGATGCCCCCCTTCGAACCGGACGCCACCCCCTGCCCGTCGATGGGCGCGCTGGCCGAGTGCGTGCGGACCACTCCGGGAGCCGTGCGCAGTGACCACCCGCAGACCTCGCTGGCCGCGATCGGCTCACGGGCGGGCGAGTTACTGGCCGGGCACGACCCGCACTGCCACCTCGGCGAACGCTCGCCCCTCGCCCGGCTGTACGCCGCTGATGCCCAAGTGCTGTTGCTGCGCGTGGGATTCGAGGTATGCAGCGCCTTCCATCTCGCCGAGTACCGCATGACCCCGAGACCGCCTCAAAGGCTGTACCGCTGCGTGGTGGGCGACAAGGGAAACTGGATCACGTACGCGGATCTGACCTTGGACGACGGTGACTTCGCGGAGGCCGGCGCACGGCTTCCGGACGAACTCCTCGCACGGCGGAAGTGGGCCGGGAAACCGGTCACGCTCTTCGGAATGCGGGCCGCCGTCGACGACGTACGCGATCAACTGTCCAGATATCGCCTCCGAAACGACCTGAATTGAGTGAACCGCCCGGGCCCTTGGTCAGGCACATTGTTGTTCCGGTTCCAGGTGGCTCCGGCTACGGGGTCATCGACGCGCAGGGGGGCGTGTTGGACACACCTGACGGAGAGTGGGGGCAGGCCCCGGCCGAGGGGCAGCCCTATTTCTTCCTCAGCTACGCCCACACCCCGCCCTGGGGGTCGGGCGGCGGCGACCCCGACCACTGGGTGCACCAGCTCTACCGGGACCTGTGCAACCACATCATGGCACTGACCGATCTGCCCGCCGGTGCCGAAGTCGGCTTCATAGACCGGGAGATGGGTTCCGGCGTGGGCTGGCCGCGCAAGCTCAGCGAGAACCTGGCCCGCTGCCGGGTCTTCGTACCGCTGCTTTCACCGCGCTACTTCACCAGCGAGATGTGCGGCCGGGAACTGTTCGCGTTCAACGAGCGGCTCCTGCACGCCAAGGCCGCCGGGGGACGCGAGGTCTCCGCCATCGTCCCGGCCCTGTGGACGCGCGTCGACTTCCACCAACTGCCGGACTCCATACGCCACATACACCTCGACCGGACGACCTTCGGCGACCGTTACGCGACCAACGGCTTCTACGGGCTCATCAAACTCAGCAGACTGCGCGACGAGTACGAGGAGACCGTGCTCACCCTCGCCCAGCGCATCGTCCAGGTGGCCGAGGAGTGGCCACTGCCGCCCGGCCGGCTGCGTGACTACGAGTCCACCCCGAGCGCGTTCCGGCCGCGCGGCGAGGAACCCCGGCACATCCATCTGACGGTGGCCGCGCCCACCCTCGACACCGTGCCCGAGGACCGGGATTCGCGCCCGTACGGCGAGGACCCGCTGGACTGGAACCCGTACCACTCCGAGTCGACCCGCCCGCTGCCCGCCCTGGCGGAGGAGCTGATCCGCTCGCTGGACTATCGGCCCACGATCTCCTCCTTCGACGACGAGGACACCGAGGGGCCTTTCCCTGGCGGCGCCGGCGAGGAGGGCGGCAAGACCGGCCAGCCGCGCATCCTGCTCGTCGACCGGTGGACGCTGACGGACGAGGAACGGCGGCGCAGACTGAAGGCGTTCGACGCCCAGGCCCAGCCGTGGGTGAGCGCGGTCGTCCCCTGGAACCGCGCCGACCTGCAGTGCCAAGGCGACGAGGGACAGCGCCTGACCACGGAGTTCGAGCGCACGCTCCCGCTGCTGCTGGAGCGCGGCAGACGCACCGACTGCCGTACCGCGGTCAACGGCGTCCCCTCCCTCAAGGCGTTCACCGACGTGCTGCCCGCCGTCGTGGCGCACACCACCCGGCAGTACCTGAAACACGCGGAAGCCCATCCGCCGCCGGGTCCGCACGTGCCCAGGCCCCGTCTGCTGGGCCCCATCCAGCCGCCGTACCCGGAAGGCGGACCCGACCACGGAGGAGAAGCATGACGGGCCCGCGCGACGGACGTGTCATTACCTTTTACAGCTACAAAGGCGGTACGGGCCGCACCATGGCGCTGGCCAACACCGCCTGGATCCTGGCCGCCAACGGCAAACGGGTCCTCGCCGTCGACTGGGACCTGGAGGCCCCGGGCCTGCACCGCTTCTTCCACCCGTTCCTGGACCCCAAGGCGCTGTCCGCCACCCCGGGCGTCATCAACATCATCCAGGACTACGCCTGGGCCGCGACCACCGGCACCCAGCGCCCCGACGACTGGCACCTGTCCTACGCCCAGGTCGAGCAGCACGCCGTGTCCATCCGCCCCGAGCGCTTCGACCTGCACTTCCCCGAAGGCGGCTCCCTGGACTTCCTGTCCGCGGGCCGCCAGGACCGGGCCTACTCGGCGGCGGTCACCTCGTTCGAGTGGGACAACTTCTACGAGCGCCTCGGCGGCGGCACCTTCCTCAGGGCGCTCCGGGCCAGCATGAAGGCGACCTACGACTACGTCCTGATCGACAGCCGCACCGGCCTGTCGGACAACGCCGACATCTGCACCATGGAGATGCCCGACGTCCTGGTGGACTGCTTCACCCTGAGCGACCAGGCGCTGGAGGGCGCCGCGGTCGTCGCCCGCAGTGTCGAGGAGGGCTACCGGCCGCGCCGGATACGGGTCCTGCCGGTGCCGATGCGCATCGACGAGGGCGAGAAGGAGAAGGTCGACGCCGGTCGCGCACTGGCCCGGATGCGGTTCGAGGGGCTGCCGAAGGGTGCGGGCGGCCGGCCGCTGAGCCAGGAGGAGCTCAGCGCCTACTGGGGCAACGTCGAGATCCCCTACCGCCCGTACTACGCCTACGAGGAGACCCTCGCCACCGTCGGCGACGAGAGCGGCATCGCCAACTCGCTGCTGTCCGCCTTCGAGCGGCTCACCGCCGTCATCTCCGACCGCGAGGTCACCTCGCTGCCGCAGATCCCCGAGCCGGTCCGGCTGCGCTGCCGGGACGCGTACCTCAGGCGCCGGCCGCTGACCAGCGTGGCCGACATCGTGGTCGCGTACGCGGCGGAGAAGCGGATGTGGGCCGACTGGGTCGAGTACCTCCTCAAGCGGGCGGGCTGCGAGGTCACGCTGCACGAGATCTCCACCGGTCCGGTCGAGCCGGCGGAGACCACGGCCCACACCGTGGCGCTGCTGTCGAAGACCTTCCAGGAGTCCCGGTACGCCGACTCCGTGTGGCGTGCCCTCGGCGAGCGCACCCCGGACGGCGCACGCGGCTCGGTGGTGCCACTGCGCGTCGAGGAGGTTCCGCTCCCGGAGCCGTGCACCGACCTGCACCGGCTCGACGAGACGGAATGTGTGGCCGCGCTCCAGCGCGCGCTGGAACTGCCCTTGCAGCAGGCGGAGAACAGTCCGTCGGCACCCCGCTTCCCCGGCATCACCCCGGGGATCTGGAACGCGCCCCAGCGCAACACGACCTTCACGGGCCGGACCTCGATCATGGACCGGATCCGCACCCAGCTCGGCGAGCTGTCCGGGCCGCCGCAGCCGCAGGCGCTGTTCGGACTGGGCGGTGTGGGCAAGACCCAGCTGGCCATCGAGTACGTGCACCGGTTCATGGCCGACTACGACCTGGTCTGGTGGGTATCCGCCGAGCACACCGACGACGTGGTCGCCTCGCTCGCCGAACTCGCCCCGCTGATAGGCGCGACGGGCACCGAGGAGGACATGACGAAGGCCAGCCAGGAAGCCGTGCAGCGGCTGTCCCGGGGGTTACCGACCAAGCGCTGGATCCTGGTCTTCGACAACGCGGGCGATCCCGCGGAGCTGACCCGCTACTTCCCCACCGGGGACGGCGGCCACATCCTCGTCACCTCCCGCAACCAGGCCTGGTCCCAGCACGGGGCGGCCCAGCAGATCGACGTCTTCGAGCGCACCGAGAGCATCGAGCACCTGACCCGGCGCACCGAGGGCGGCCTGACAGCCGACGACGCCGGCCGGGTGGCGGAGGCCGTCGGCGATCTGCCGCTGGCGGTCGAACAGGCGGCCGCCTGGCTGGCCGAGACCGCCACCCCGATCGAGGACTACCTGCGGCAGCTGGCCCGCCAGACCACCGAGGTGCTGGACCTCAACCAGCCGCCCGACTACCCGCGGACGGTCGCAGCGACCTGGAACGTCTCGATCGAACAGCTGGAGAAACGATCACCCGCGGCGGTTCGACTGCTGCAGCTGTGCGCCTTCCTGGCGCCCGAGCCGATCTCCCAGCAGCTGCTCTACAGCAAGGAGATGCTCACGGCGCTCAAGCCGTACGACCCCTCGCTCCAGGAGAGTCTGCTGCTCGGCCGGGTCATCCGGGAGATCGGCCGGTTCGCGCTCGCCAAGGTCGACCAGAAGACCAACAGCCTCCAGGTGCACCGGCTGGTGCAGGCGGTGATCCGCTCCCAGATGCCCGAGGAGAAGCAGCGGGAGGCCCGGCACGTCGTGCACACCGTCCTCGCGGGCGCCCGGCCCGACGGCGACGAACCCATCGACGACCCGACCACCTGGCCCCGCTTCGGCGTCATCTGGCCGCACCTGTCCGCCTCCGACGCCCGCAACTGCCGTGCGGCCGACACCCGTCGGCTGCTCATCGACCGGGTCCGCTACCAGTGGAAACGCGGTGACTTCGTGGCCGCGCGGCGCCTCGCGGAGGACCTGCTCCAGCACTGGAAGCCGGTGCTCGGGGAGGATGACGTCTACTACCTCTACCTGCGGTTCCACCTCGCCAACGTGCTGCGTTCGCAAGGGCGTTACGTGGAGGCCCGGGAGATCGGCGAGGACCTGCTGGAGCGGCAGCGCCGGGAACTGGGCGAGCAGCACCCGCACACGTACGCCACCATGTCCGCGCTCTCCAGCGACCTGGCGGCGCTCGGCGAGTACACGAAGGCGGTCGAGCTGGCCAAGGAGGCGCACGTCGGGTTCAGCGAGATCTTCCACGAGTCGCACCGGCGCACCCTCAGCGCGGCCAACAACCTCGCCCTCGCCCTGCAGATGGTGGGCAAATACAGCGAGGCACGCGCCATCAACCAGGACACGCTCGACCGGCGCATGGCCGTCCTCGGACCCGACCACCCGTACACGCTGGCCTCGGCCGAACGCCTGGGTCGTGACCTCAGGGAGGTCGGGCGGTATGCGGAGTCGGTGTCGATCCTGTCGCAGACGTACGCGGCCCACAAAAGGATCCTCACCAGGGAGTTCCCCGGCACCCTGCGCTGCGCCAAGTCCCTGGCGGTGTCGCTGCGCCGCAACGGCCAGCTGGAGGACGCCCGCCGTCTGACCGAGTCCACCCGCAAGCGGTACAAGGACCAGTACGCGGCCCCGACACCCGACTCCCTGGCCTGCGACCTGAACCTGGCGGCGGACCTGTTCGCGGCCGACGAACGGGACCGGGCCCGTGAGGAGGCCAGGGGGGTGCTCGCCGAGTACATGAAGGTGCCGGGCGAGGCGCACCCGTACACCCAGGCTGCCCTGAACAACCTGGGGATCTTCCACTGGGGTTGCCGGGACCTGGACGAGGCGGAGAAGGTGTTCCTGAGGGTGCTGCCCCGGATGGCGGAGGTGCTGGGCGAGCACCATCCGCACGCTGTGTTCTGCAGCGTGAACTACGCCAACGTCCTCTACGACCAGGGCCGCTTCGAGGAGGCGCGGGAGAGGGACGAGGCGGCGCTGCCGGTGCTGCGCGAGGCCCTCGGCGGCCACCATCCCGAGACGCTCGCCGTGGTCACGAACCTGGGGCTCAGCCTGCGGGCCCTGGGCCGGGAGGGCGAGGCCCGCGCCCTGCGGGAGGAGGCGATGGCGGAACTGCGCCTGCTGCTCGGCGAGGACAACGGCATCACCCTGCTGGCGAGCCGGGAGCGCCGGATCTACCGGGACCTGGAGCCCCTGTCCGTGTGATCCGGGTCGGGACGGCGCCACCCTTCGCCCTGTTCAGGCGGCGACGCACCGGCAGGCGGCGCGCCCCCGTCAACGCACCCGCATCGCAGAGCACCCGTACGTCCGCGAGGCCGGCCGCCCACCCCTCAGTGCGCCCTCGCATCCGTCAGCAGCCAGTCCAGCACTGCCGGGAGGGCGCGGAGCGCGGCGAAGTGGGCCGACGTGGGTTCCAGGACGGCCGTGGCACGGGGGATGCGGTCGGCGAGCCAGGAGGCGTGCGAGGCCGGGGAGAAGACGTCGTCCTTGCCGTGCCACAGCAGCACCGGCACCTTGATGCGCGCCGGGTCGAAGCCCCAGGACGCGGTGAGGGCGAGGGCGTCGTCGATCCAGCCGTAGGGCGAAGTGCGCAGCGCCTCGCGGTAGTTGCGCAGCAGCATCGAGCGGATGGTGTTGTCCGAGACAATCAGCCGGTCGTCGGCGGTGAGGTCCTCGCGCAGTTCCTCCAGCAGACGCGCGGGGTCACTGCGGATGGCGGCGGAGCGCGGGATGATCCCGGCGGCGAAACGCTCGGGGTCGGTGGCGGCCGTACTCAGGGCGGCGACGTTGGACGGCGCCATTCCCGCGTACCAGTCCAGTCCCTCGGCGTCGCGCGGTGCCCAGCCCACCATCGCCGCCGCCCTGGTGACCCGGTCGGGCAGCAGCGCGGCGCAGGCCAGGGCGTGCGGGGCGCCGGCGGAACGGCCGGCCACCGCGAACCGGTCCAGTTCAAGTGCGTCCGCGACGTCGGCGACGTCCTGGGCCACGTCCGCCACCCGGCGGCGCGGCATACGGTCCGACCCGCCGTATCCCGGGCGGTCGTAGCTGATGAGACGCGCGCCGCGCTGGTGGAGGAACATCGAGCGGGGTTTGGGCCCCACCCGGCTGCCCGGCATGCCGTGCAGGAGGAACACGGGGCGTCCGTGCGGATCCCCCGAGACCTCCACCCGTAACCGTCGTCCGTCAGCCGTACGCACTTGGTCGGGCACCGCCGCGCTCCCCCCACCCGAGGCCTTGACCGGGCCACGCTGCCCGAACCCTGCCCACGAGGGCGTACGGCGAAACGAACCCGCAGGTCACACGGGGCCGGGCCGCGCAGACCGGCGTACTTCGGCCACCGGGGAGAAGTCGCGCGGCTGACAGCCCGTCAGAGGGCGAACCAGCAGCGGATCGTCGTGCCGTCCGCCCCGGTGTGCACCCGCACGAGGTCGGCGACGAGGTTGACCATGAGCAGGCCCCGGCCGCCCTGCCGCTCCCGGGAGGGCGGCCGGCGTCCCGCCAGCAGGTCGGTGAGGCGTCCCTGGTCGCGGACCTCGCACACCACGTGCCCGTCCTCGGCCCACACCCGCAGCAGGCCCGAACCGCCGCCGTGCACCACGCTGTTGGTGGTCAGCTCGGCGACGGCCAGCGCCAGGTCGTCGAGCCGGGGCCGTACGAGCCCGAACCGCTCGGCCGCGTCGGTGGCGAAGTGCCGGACCTCGCCGAGCACGTCGGCGACGAAGGCGTGGGCGGCCACGTCCGGGGCCGGGTCCAGCGGGGCGTTGTAGCGGGCGTGCACGGCCTCGAAGTCGTACCGTCCGCTCTCCTCCTCCCGGCCGGAACCGGCGTCGACGACCACGGGGTGGGTGGCGTAGGCGTCGGCGACGACCTGCGGGTCGAGGCGCCGGGTGTCGTAGGGGCACAGGATGGTGACCTCGCGGCCCTGGAAGGCGGCGTTGATCAGCGCCTCGTGCTGCACGCACGCGGGGTACTCGGTGGCCGAGCGGCCGGCCCAGATCGGTTCGCCCACGATCCGCACCCGGGTGCCGGGCGGCTGGGCGTCGGCGAAGGCGCGCAGCACTCCCGGGATGATCCGGCCGGGGTTGCGCCCGGCCTCCCGCATGTCGAGGAACCGTACGTTTTCCCCGGCGCCGATCTCCGCCTTGAGCAGCCGGAGGTTCTCGGTGGGCACGGCCACGGCCACCGGTTCCCCGGTGGCGAGCGCCTTGTGCACGAACGGCACGACTCCGGCCAGGTACTCCCGCTCGTCACGGTAGAAGAGCGCGGGATGCACGAACGGGTCCGCGGCTTCGGCCACGGCGTTCACCGCGGTGTCACCGCGCTCCCGCGCCCCGGAAGCCGGCGGCCGCGTGGCACCGCGTACCGGATTCTCACACCGACTCCCCACTGCTGACTGCATCCTGCCCCTTCCGATACGTCTCCCCTCCCGAAACGTCTCCTGTCCATACCTGCACGAGACCGCGTTTACCCCCGGAGTGCGCCCGTCACTCCCCACCGGGCGGGGTGTACTCACCGGAGGGCCGGGCAGGCGCATCCCAGCACCGGCGGATTCCGCACATCCACATCCGTGCTCGGGACCGGAGTCCGGCGGCGATCGGTGACTCAACGTCGTGACGACTGTGGGGAGCAGCGAGGCGGACATGAGGTCAGCGACACACACATCGCTCGCAGGGCGGCTGAACACCCTGATCATCGACAGCAGTGTGGACGGGGGCGCCGCCGTGCTCGTCCCGCGCGGCGATCTGGTCCACGGCTGCGCGGACACCCTGGCCAGGACCCTGGCCCGACTGCCGGACGGCACCGACCGGGTCGACCTGGACATGAGCGGCGTTTCCTTCATGGACACGACGGGACTGCAGCTCCTGGAAGTCCTCGACACCTACGCCCGCCGCCGTCGGGTACGGGTGACGGCGACCGGCTGGAACGAGCAGCCGCGCAGCGTCCTGGAGATGGCCGGTCTCGATCCCGACGATCCGCTGCACGGGCCCGGCACGCGCCGGGAGCCCGTGCCCTCCATGGTGGTCATGGAGCGCACCCAGCAGCTGGACCGGTTGCGCACCGAGGTCGAGCAGCTGAGGCAGGCGATCGCCACCCGCCCGGTCATCGACCAGGCGCGCGGGGTCCTGATGGCCACCCACGCCTGCTCCCCGGACGAGGCGTGGGAGGTCCTGCGGCAGGCCTCGCAGCTCTCCAACACCAAGCTGCGCAAGGTCGCCGCGGAGGTGACGGCCGGTGCCGAGGGCGGTGGCCCGCTGCCGTCGCCCGAGCTGCGCCGGGCGCTGCGGACGGCGATCGACCGTTGCCTGAACTGACCACCGGGGAGGGGCCGATGAGGCCGTCGGCCGGTGGCCGAGAATCAGTACCGAGGCAGGACCGGCGTCAGTACGGCAGCAGCCGTCCCGAAGGGGTCCGGCGGTCGATCTCGGGCTGCCGGGTGTCACGGGAGGACGAGGGCCGGCGGCTGACGCGAACACGGATCTGGCGGTTCATGGCGCCCTCCTAGGGCCTCAATTCCTGTTCCCCGACACGAACCAGCCTCTTCCCCGAGACCCGCCCGCACATCGTGCCCACGGAGGCACCTGCCCTGCCTCCCCGGGACGACCGCACCGCCTCCCGCTACTCCCGGGGGAGGACAACTACCCCTGAGAACGCCGGATCAAGCCTTGCCCGACGGGACGCACAGGAACACCCGGGCGCACGCGAGGCGCACACTGGAGGGACGCGGCGACCGGAAGCCGGTTCCATCGAGGCCGCAGGACCCTGCCGGCCACGCCGCCCCGGACGCCTCGGTCGCCAGGAGGGGCCATGCGCACAGGCACAGCTCCGGACGCGCCCGCGCCCCGAGCCGCACGTTCGCCCGGCGTCCCCCGGTGGCCCGGTGTCCGACGGTGGTTCTCCGCCGTACGACTCCTCGCCGCCGTACGACACCTCGCGGCCGTGGGACCGCTCCTGCGCCCCCTTGTGCGCCCCCATCGGCGCCCGGCCCCGGTCGGCCTGTCGCGGCCGGACCAGTTGCGGGCGCTCGTCGCGGTGCTGGACGAGGCGGTGGCCGCGCAGACGCCGGCCGACGAGGCGGTGGCCGCGTGCGGCGAGCCAGGCCCCGTCTCCCGCGGGACGGCACGGGACTGCGGGCTGCAGAGCATCACCCTGCACCGGCTGCGCACCCGGCTCCAGGATCTGGGGACCACCGACCCGGACCTGATGGCGGCACAGGCCGGCGCCGCCCGGCTGCTCGCCTACGACCTGTGGATGCTGCGCGCCTCGATGAACCTGGCCTTCACCACCCGCCCCGTCGACCGCACCGAGGCGGCCCGCCTGCGCCTCAACGGCCTGGGCCGCCCGGCGGACGACCTGCGCCGGCTGCGCGACACCCTGCGCGCGGAGCTCCCCGAGGCGTAGGGCTCCCGTGGCCGGCGTCCGCCTGTCTCGGCAATACCGTGTCGTTTTCGGCAATACCCGGTCAAGAATTCCCAATGAAAGCTTGTGAGCTTGTGCGGCGGCATCGATCATGGCCGAATTCCGCCTGTACCGCTCATCCGCAGGAGCCCCCGGTGACCGCTGGCCCCATCACCTCAGAGCCGGCCGACGCGCCGCCGGCAGCCCGGTCGGAACGCCAGAAGCTGCGCAAGCACTTCGGCCGCTTCGACATCCTGTTCTTCCTGCTGTGCACCATCGTCGGCGTGGACACCATCGGCACGGTGGCCTCCTCCGGCGCGGAGGCGTTCACCTGGCTCATCGTGCTGGCCGCCGTGTTCTTCGTCCCCTCGGCCCTGCTGACCGCCGAACTCGGCGCCGCGTTCCCCGACGAGGGCGGCCCCTACATCTGGACCAGCCGGGCTTTCGGCCGCCTGGCCGGCGCCGTCAACAACTTCCTCTACTGGATCACCAATCCGGTCTGGCTCGGCGGCACCCTCTCCGTCGCCGCCGTCACCGCGTACACGACCTTCTTCAATGACGGCAAGGACCTGAGCACCCCCGCCTTCTACGTCTTCACCCTCGCCTTCGTCTGGATCGGCGTCCTCGCCGCGATCCTCTCCTTCGACGTCGGCAAGTGGATCCCCACCCTCGGCGCGTGGAGCCGCTTCCTCCTGCTCGGCCTGTTCACCGTCACCGTCGTGATCTACGGCGCCCAGCACGGCCTGCACGGCTTCGGCCTCGGCGACTTCTCCCCCACCTACGCGGGCTTCGTCGGCCTGGTGCCCGTCCTGATGTTCAACTACGTCGGCTTCGAACTGCCCAGCACCGCGGGCGACGAGATGACCGACGCCCAGAAGGACGTCCCGTACGCCGTCTTCCGCAGCGCCGTCCTCTCGGTACTGCTCTACGCCCTGCCCATCCTCGGCATCCTGCTGGTCCTGCCCGTCAAGGCCATCACCGGCCTCGGCGGCTTCCTCGACGCGATCCGCCAGGTCTTCACGGTCTACGGCGGCCATGTCGCCGGCGACGGCACCGCCACCCTCAGCGGCGCCGGGAGCGCGCTCGGGGACCTGGCCGCGATCCTGTTCATCCTCACGGTGCTGTCATCGGGCGTCACGTGGGTGATGGGTTCCGACCGCGCCCTCGCCGTCTCCGGCTACGACGGGGCGGCCCCCCGCTTCCTCGGCGTCATCTCCAGCCGCTTCGGCACCCCGGTCCGCGTCAACATCCTCAGCGGGCTGGTCTCCACGGCCGTCCTGGTCCTGGCCCACGAACTCACGAGCGGCAGCGCGGCGAAACTCTTCGGCGCGGTCCTGGGCCTGGCCGTCTCCACCACCCTGGTCAGCTACCTGGGCATCTTCCCGGCGCTCGCCGTACTGCGTCACAAGGCCCCGCGGGTGCCCCGCCCGTACAAGGCGCCCGCGCCCCTGGCCATCAGCATCGTGCTCACCCTGCTCGTCCTGTACGCCTGCGTGCAGCTGGTCGCGCCGGGCGCCCCCTTCGACTGGTTCAGCTCCGCCTACGCACCGGACGGCTGGAGCCACGCCGAGCGCGGGAAGTACCTGCTGACGGAGTTGGTACCGCTCATCGGGTTCATGCTCCTCGGCGTCCTGTTCTGGGCCCTGGGCGCACCCACCCGCAGGGTGGCGGCCGACGCGCAGCGGTGACCGTGCCGGTGCCTTGTCCGGCAAATGGGCAGCAATTGCCACGGATCGGAGGAGAAACGTAGGTTGGCGGCCGTTCGTGGCAGTGCGGTCGAGAGGTACACCCGGTGGGACGACGTGAGAAGCCGGTGGACCCCGAGGCCGGACCGGTCCAGCGGCTGGCGTACGACCTGCGGCTGCTGCGCGAGAAGGCCGGGAAGCCGCCGTACCGGGAAATGGCCGAGCGGGCGGGCTACTCGACGACCGCGCTGTCCCAGGCCGCGGCAGGCGACCAGCT
Source organism: Streptomyces sp. NPDC005483 (assembly GCF_040606035.1). Lineage (NCBI taxonomy): Bacteria > Bacillati > Actinomycetota > Actinomycetes > Kitasatosporales > Streptomycetaceae > Streptomyces > Streptomyces sp. NPDC005483. Next base: position 63,187 of record NZ_JBEXEA010000004.1, on the reverse strand, counting down.
GCCCTCGCTCGCCCTGCTGCGGGCGTACGCGCAGGCGCTCGACGCCGACCCCGAGGAGTGGGAGCGGCGCTGGCGTGAGGTGGACGCGGAGGTGCGGGCGCCGTCCGCCGAGGAGCGGGCGCCGTACCGCGGCCTCGCCCGCTTCGAACCCGGGGACAGTGATCTGTTCTTCGGCCGGGACAAGCAGGTCGGCGAGTTGCTGGGGCTGGTGCGCGCGCACCGGTTCGCGGCCGTGTTCGGCGCCTCCGGCAGTGGCAAGTCGTCCCTGTTGCGGGCGGGGCTGATCCCGGCGCTGCGCCAGGAGCGGGGCGCCGGGCGCCCGGCGGTGGTACGGGTTCTCACGCCCGGCGAACGGCCCGCGCGCACGCACGAGAGCGCGCTCACCGCGCGGGACGACGAGCTGGACACCTGGGTGCTCGTCGACCAGTTCGAGGAGCTGTTCACCCTCTGCCACGACCGCGGGGAGCGAGACCGCTTCCTCGACCTGCTGCTGCGCGCCCGCGACCGGTCGAGCCGGCTGCGCGTGGCCATCGCCGTACGCGGGGACTTCTACGGCCACTGCGGCAGCCACCCGCACCTCGCCGAGGCGGTCAGCCGCGCGAACCTGCTGGTCGGCCCGATGAGCCGGGACGAGTTGCGGGAGGCGATCACCGGTCCCGCGACCGCCGCGGGCCTGAACGTGGAGCGGGTGCTGACCGCCCGTGTCATCGACGAGGTCGCCGACCAGCCCGGCGCCCTGCCGATGCTCTCGCACGCCCTCCTGGAGACCTGGCGCCGGCGCCGCGGCCGGACCCTCACCCTGGCCGGTTACGAGGAGACGGGCGGCGTGCGCGAGGCGATCGCCGCGAGTGCCGAGCAGCTCTACGGCGACCTCGCGCCGGAGCAGGCCCGCACCGCCCGCCGCATCCTGCTGCGCCTGATCGCCCCGGGCGACGGCGCCGCCGACACCCGCCGTCCGGCGTCCCGCGCGGAACTGGAGCCCGGCGCCGGGGAGGTCCTGGAACGCCTCGCGGCCGCCCGCCTGATCAGCCTGGACGGCGACACCGTCGAGCTGGCGCACGAGGTGCTGATCACCGGCTGGCCCCGGCTGGCCGGCTGGATCGAGGAGGGCCGGGACCGGCTGCGCGCACAACGGCATCTCGGCGAGTCGGCCCGCGCATGGGAGGAGCTGGACCGGGACGCGGGCGCGCTGTACCGGGGGACACGACTGGCCCACGCCGAGGAACTGTTCGGCGGCGAGCCGCCGTCCCCCTCCGAGCCCCAGCCCCAGGACGACCTCACCCGTCCGGAACGGTCCTTCCTCACCGCCTCCCTCGCCGCCCGGGTCGCCGAGCGGGCGGCCGAGGCGCGGACCGCCCGGCGTACCCGCGCGCTCACCGTGGGGCTCGCCGCGTTCCTCGTCCTCGCGCTGGCCGCGGGCCTGCTGGCCTGGCAGCGCGACCGGGTCGGCGAGGAGGAGGCGGCCAAGGCGGCCGCCCGCCGTCTGGCCACGGTGTCCGACAGCCTGCGCATAACGGACCCCCGCACGGCAGCCCTGCTCTCCGTCGCGGCCTGGCGCCTCGCCCCGCTGACCGAGTCCCGTTCGGCCCTGCTGAAGTCCCTCGCCCGACCGGAACGCGACACCTACACCGACCCGCTGACCGGCGACGACGCCCGCCGCTTCCTCACCGACCAGGGCCGCAGCCTGGTCACCGTCGCGGGCGGGAAGGTGACCGTGCGGAACGTGGCCGACCACCGCGTCACCGCCGCTCACCGTCTTCCCAGCGGCGCGGAGGTCTCCGCGCCGGGCCCCGACGCCCGTTTCCTCGTCCTCCTCGGCCAGGAGTCCTACACGCTGTGGAACCTGGCCGCCGGAGAGTCCGCCGCCGACCTGGGCGACACGTCCTACTGGACGGCGGCGGCCGACGGGACCGCCTACGCCACCGGACCGTCGGAAGGGCCGGGCCCCGTGCGGGTGCGCCGGACCGGCGACGGCAAGGTGCTCTTCGCCCGGGACGAGACGCACACCGTGACCACCGCCGCGCTCGGCCCGGGCGGCCGCCTCCTCGCCGTGTGCCCGGCCGGGGGCGCACCACAGGTGTGGGACACCGTGCGCGGCAGGAGGCTGCCGGGCGACTGGACGAAGGCGGACGGCACGGTGTGCGGCACCGGCTCGGGAGCGGACGGCGGCTCCCGGCTGCTCCGGTTCAGCGCGGACGGCCGCCGCCTGGCCGCCGTACACGGAACGACGGCCACGGTCTGGGACGTCTCCGGGGGGCGGACCGTCGCCGACTTCACCAGCGGCGACTACACCGGCTTCAGCGACGCGGTCCTCTCCCCGGACGGGGAGTTCCTGGCCACGGCCGACGGCCGGGAGGTCGCCGTCTGGCAGACGGTGAACGGCGGCGGGCTGGTGTTCCACACGCCGACGGCCGGCGCGGAGGTACGGGAGCTGTCCTGGGACCCGGACCGCGCCGGCAGAACCCTGCGCTACCTCGACGGCGCCACCGTCCACACGGACAACCTGAGCGACCGCCTGAACGTGCCCTGGCGGACCACTCCGGCGGACGCGACCGCGCTCAGCCCGGACGGCACGGTCCTGGCCACCGTCACCGCCGCCTCCAGGCCCGGCAAGGGCTATCACCTCGACATGCGCGCCACGCACGACGGAGCGGTCCTCGCCCATGCCGCGCTCGGTCCGCTGCCCGGTGACGACGACAACAGGGTCCCGCGCCTGGCCTTCAGCCCGGACGGCGGTTCCCTCGCCGTCGCCGACACGGTGTCCGCGCACGGCTCGCTGCGGCAGCGCTTCAGCGTCTGGGACGTCCGCGCCCATCGGGTCCGTACCTCCTTCGAGACCTCCGGCGCGGCGGACCGCACGGTCTTCGCGCTCGCCCTCGGCCCGGGCGGCCGGCAACTGGTGGCCGGGCGGGACACGGACGGTGTCGGCACGGCCGAGCTCTGGGACACCGGCACCCGTCGTCGCACGGCCACGCTGAAGGGCGTCTCGCCGGGCGTGCTCGCCCTGCGGTCCGACGGCCGGCTGCTCGCCGGCTCCGCCGACCAGTACGCCGCGCTGCCGTCCGGCCGGGTGACCGGGCGCGCCCTGGCCGACGGCCGGCAGGTGACCGCCCTGGCGTTCAGCCCCGACGGCTCCCGGCTCGCCGTCGGCGACATCACCGGGCACGTGACCGTGTGGGACGGCGATCTGCGGACCCGCCTGGGCATCCTCACCGGGACCTCCGACACCACCGATCAGGGCGACGCCGAAGCTGTGAACGCGCTCGCCTTCTCACCCGACGGCGCCACCCTCGCCGTGGGCGGCCAGAACGGCACCCTGCGCCTGTGGGACACCGCCGGGCAGCAGCAGCTCGGCACCGACCTGCCCACCCGGGACGAGGTCGGCACCCTCGCGTTCGGCCCCGGCGGCGCCGCCCTCTACACCGGCGGCCCGGACGTGCTGGTCCAGCGTCACCCCGTCGCGCCCGACGACGTCGCCCGGGTCCTGTGCGGCCGGTTCGGTGGCGGGCTCACCAGGGCGCGGTGGCGGACGTACGTGCCCGACGCGCCGTACCGGCAGGTGTGCCCCACAACGGACTGAACCTTTTTTCAGGGTGACGCCGGGGGTCGCTGAAAAACGCCCCTGACCTGGAAGGTCGGGTTTGTTCAAGCCCCTCGACCCTCAGGTACTGATCCCATGCGCACTCACCTCCTCATCCCCTCCCTCCTGCTGCTCGGCTCGCTCTCCATGGCGACGGCCTGCTCGTCGGGGCCCTTAGGGTCCTCCGGGACGGCGAGCGGCACGGCCACCGCGGCGCCCGGATCGTCGGCCACCGCCTCCCCGGTGCGCTCCGTCGACCCCTCGAAGATCAAAGGGCTTCAGATCGTCAGCGACAACAGCGAGAACACCTCCTGCGCGTGGGCGACCAGCTACCCGGACGTGCCCGGCGCGACCGCGGCGACGGAGGCGATGAGGAAGGACGTGGAGGCGCGCCTGGCCCTCTTCCGCGAGTCCTGCGCCGACGAAGCCGACGCCCCCGCCGGCGAGCTCAACATCAGCCACGGGTTCCTGGTCGCCTCCGGAGACGTCCTCGGCGTCCGCCTGACCACCCTGGGCGGCGGCGGGGTGGGCAGCGGACTGGCCCGGCGCACCTACTGGTACGACGGCCGGGCGGGCGCGTACCGCACCGCGCTGGACCTCGTCGACAGCGGTTCCCGGTCCGCCTTCGTCGCCGCCCTGAAGAGCCGGCTCGAGGGCCGGGAGGGCACGGACGCGCAGACCCTGGAGCAGGCGTTCGCCGACCCGTCGCTCCTCGCCGGGGAACTCGACGACATGGCCTTCGCCGCGAACGGCGGCCTGCGGGTGACCTTCGATCCGGGCACGGTCGGCGCCGTCCCCGCCGGCACCTACAGCGTGACCGTGCCCAAGGAGACCGTCACGCCCTGGCTGTCCGACTTCGGCGCACGCGCCCAGCGGCAGAGCGTCAGCCCGACCGGCTCGCTCGACCTCGGGGTGGCCGCCACGCCCACGCCCGCGGTGCCCACGCACACAGCCTCCGGTGACGACGACACCGACTGCGCGAAGGTCACGTGCGTCGCCCTGACCTTCGACGACGGCCCGTCCGCCACCTCCACCGCGACCCTGCTGACGCATCTCGCGCAGTACCACGCGCGGGCCACCTTCTTCACGGTCGGCCAGAACGTCGTCGCCCACCCCGCGCTGGTGCGCGCCGAGGTCCGCGCGGGCCACGAGGTGGGCAACCACTCCTACAGTCACCCCGACCTCACCAAACTCGGCGCCGAGCAGGTCGCGTACCAGCTGAACCGCACCAGCGCCGCGATCAAGGCCGCCACCGGCACGGCCCCCACCCTGTTCCGCCCGCCCTACGGCGCGCTCAACAGCACCGTCCGCCGGCCACCCGCCTCTCCCCGGTGCTGTGGACCCTGGACACCGAGGACTGGAAGTACCCGGACGCCGCCAAGGTGGCCCGGTCCGTCGTCTCGAAGGTGAAGCCCGACGACGTCGTCCTGATGCACGACATCCACCCCACGTCGGTGGCCGCCGTGCCCGAGATCCTGCGCACCCTCTCCGCCCGCGGATACCACTTCGTCACCGTCAGCCACCTGCGCTCGACGATGTGACCCTCGGCCGCCGGCACGAGGTCCGCCTCCGCTCGGGTCACCTGCCGGGATCCAGCCGTTGGGCGAGCTCGTGGGCGGTGGTGCTGGTGAGGTCGCCCATGTAGGGGCCGACGATCTCGATACGGCCGCCGGTGAGCGAGGTCCTGACGTAGGGGTTGCCCCAGAGCTTGCCGTCGATGACGATGGCGAACTCGTTGCGCGGGGCCGGGGCCGACGCGAGGGAACCGGTGAGGGCGGCGAAACGGTCCCGGTCGGCGGAGTCGAGGCGCACGTCGACCAGCCAGGTGCCGTCGAGGCTGCTCTTCTCGGCCTTGGCGGAGGCGACCCGGACGCCGGTCATGCCCGCGGCCCGGTCGACCCGGACGCAGAACGCCGGGTGGGTCGCGCTCGCGGGCACGGTGTAGCCGCCGCTGCCAGGGGCGCACGCCTTCTCGTTGGACGACGTGACCGGCAGGAGGGAGAGCAAGGCCGCCTTCCCCGTGCCCTCCCCTGCCCCCGGCTGCACCACGTGCGCGCGCGGGGTCGCCCCGTCCGCGACGGCCGCCCAGGTGGTGGCGACCGCGACGGCGGCGACGACGCCGGCCCCGGCCCGGACCAGCCGCTGCCGCCGCCGGGCGATCCGCAGCGCTCCGTCGGCCAGACCGGCCAGCTGGGCACCGGCGTCACCGCCGCTCTCTTGGACATGGGCGTGCAGGGCGTCGTGCAGCGGGTGTTCGGTCGAGTCGTTCATGCGACGGCGCCCCTTCCGGAGGCAGTGGAGGAGGCGGCCGACGGCCCCGCCCCGGCCAGGGTGGTGCGGAGCGAGGCGAGGGCCTTGTGGGTCTGGCTGCGGACCGTCCCCTGGGCCACGCCCAGGATCGCGGCGATCTCGCTGTCCGGCCGGTCCTCGAAGTAGCGCAGCACGATCACCGCGCGCTGCCGCTTGGGCAGCCGCCGCAGCGCGGACATGATGTCCTGCCGCTGGACCACGGTGTCGGCCCAGTCGGCGGCCTGCGCGGACGGCCGGTCCGGCAGCGCGTCGGTAACCGTCTCACGCCCCCAGCTGAGCAACCTGAAGCGGTCCACCTGGGCGTGGTAGAGCGCCCGGCGCACATAGATCTCCGGCTGCTCCCGGTCGCGCAGCTTCGACCAGCGCCGAGCGGTGGCGGCGAGCGCGGTCTGGAGCAGGTCCCGGCCCTGTTCCCAGTCCCCGGTCAGCAGGTAGGCCGTGTGCAGCAGCGATCTCGACCGCGCCGCCACGAACTCACGGAACTGGCGTTCCTCGTCGGCGTTCAATGGGTGCCCTCCCTCGTCCCCTGTAGAGACGGGTACGGAGGGGGGTTCTACTGCCCTGCCGGCCCTACTTTTTCGATGGGTGTCACCAGGGCTGATACGGGAACGCGGAGAAGTGCCTTCTCCGGGTGCACCGAGGCGCGAAGGGACCCAAGGATGATCCAGAGTGCGGATATCCGTGAGTGGCGCACTCACGACGTCGTCGACGCGGACGGCCACAAGATCGGCACGTTGGAGGCCGTCTATGTGGACACCAGGACCGACGAGCCCGCCATGGGCACGGTCCAGGTCGGGCTGCCGACCCGCCGCCAGCTGGTGTTCGTCCCGTTGCACGACGCGGTCGTGGGGCCTGGCTACGTCAAGGTCGGCTACGACCGGTCGCTGGTGAAGAAGGGCCCGGCGATCGGCACGGACGACGTACTGCCCGCCGAGGACGAGGCCGCGGTGTTCGCGCACTACGGCCTGCCCTACCAGCCCGGCGCGAACGGCGAGCGGCAGCTCGCCCGCCGCTGACCCCGCCCTGTCGAGGAGGTGCTTTACGCCATGACGCTCTTCCTGCTTCTCGTCCTCGCGGCGATCGTGCTCGGCATCGTCGGCGTCGCCGTCAAGGGACTGTTCTACCTGCTGGTCATCGGCATCGCGGTGTTCCTGGTGGCCCTGGTGTACGTGGGCATGCGCATGGGCCGGCACCGGCGCCCGCTGCGCTGAGGAACCGTGTGGTGGCCGGCGGCCGGCCCCCTGCCCGGCTCTGCTGGCGCGTCAGTCCGCCGACGTCGGCGAGGGCGACGCGTCCGCGAGCTGCGCACCGGTGTCCGCGTTCCGCCGGGAGGCCGTGACGCCGTGCCAGTCCAGGCACATGATGGTGGCGTCGTCCCGCAGGTGGCCGTCGTTCGCGGCGATGACCCTCGCGATCACCGTACGGGCGGCCTCCCGCGGATGCAGGTCACGCGTGCGCACGATGAGGCCCTCCAGGTCCACGTTCCGGGCCCGGCGCTCCAGCATGCCGTCGGTGAGCATCACCAGCCGGTCGCCGGGCCGCAGATCCAGCCGCTGGACCCGGTAACCGCGCGAGAACGGAAACCCGAACGGCATGTCGACCTCGACGCCGAGCCGCTCCACCCGCCCGTCGCGCAACCTCAGCGGCCAGGGGTGGCCCGCGTTGACGAACTCCGTGTTCCCGTCGAGCAGGCTGATGCGCAGGAGCTGGCCGGTGACGTACCCGTGCTTGCCGTGCTCGCGCAGGCTCTGGTGGGCCTGCCGGGCCTGTTCGGCGAGATCGGCGCCCGCTCGTCTGGCCCCGCGCAGCGCCCCGATCGCGAGGGTCGCGAGCAGGGCGGCGTCGACGTCGTGGCCCATGGCGTCCGTGACGGACAGCTGCATGGTGTCGCGGTCGACCACGTAGTCGAACGTGTCGCCTCCGACATGGTCGGCGGGTTCCAGCGATCCGGCGACCGTGAACTGCGCGGCCTCACAGGCGAGGGACGAGGGCAGCAGCCGGTGCTGGATCTCCGCGGCCAGACTCAGCGGCTTGGTGCGGCGGCCCCACTGGTACACATCGGTGTACGACCGGTTCGCGATGACGATGTAGGCCAGTGCGTGCGCGGTCTCGCCGATCTCCCGCATCGCGGCCTCGTCCGGCGCCGAGGGGAGGAAGCACTCCAGGAGACCGATGGCGTCTCCCCGGTTGGTGACCGGAGCGACGACCCGGACCGTGCTCCCGTCGCCCTCGACCTCCGTGACCGGCTGCTGGGTCCGGATCACCTCGTCGTACAAGGTGCCGCGCAGGCTTGTGCGCCTGACCGGTTCGTCGGTCCTGACGTCCCCCGCGGCGCCGAGGCGCACCACTGCCGTACCGGTGAAGTCCGTGATGAGGAAGGAGACGCGCGTCGCGTCGAGGCTCTGCCTCAGCATGTGGGCGACGACGTCCAGCGATTCCACCGGCGCCGCGGCCTCCGCGGCGGCCAGTACCTCGGCGAGCTCCACCATCCGGAGCTGGGAGTCGGCCGCACCGTGAGCGTCCGCCGGATGTGGACTCACCTGATGCGTCTCCTGATTGCTGCTCGTCACCGTCATCCCACCCGAGCGGCAGGACGCCGACGGGGCCGATCGCGACGATGCGGCCGGGCACGCACCGACACCGCGCGGGGGAAGTCTGCCACCCCGGATCCGCGGCCTGCCACCCCGGATCCGGGACCTGCCGGACTCAGGACGAGCACCGGCGGCGACGGCGCCCGGGGCCACGCCGACCGCGACGGGCCCGGCGGACGCGGTCAGGCGATCCCGGTGCCGTGCAGCAGCAGCGTCACGTCCACCACCGCCACACAGACGGCCGCCGCGAACGCCGACCGCTCCCAGCGGCGCCCCAGCAGCGCCCCGGCCACCGCGACCAGGACGACCGCCGCGAGCGCCGCCACGCCGCGGCTGTCAGGTGGCCCGGCAGGACCCAGCACCAGAACAGCGGACGCAACCACCAGCGGCACCGGCAGCAACAGCCGCACCCCGTCCGGTCCCAGCCGGTGCGGCCAGCCCCGTACGCCCGTCGCCAGATCCCCGCGGATGTCCGGCAGCACGTCACCCAGATGGGCGCCGACCCCGAGGAGTGCCCCGGCGGTGACGACCCACCAGGCCGGCCACGGTCGCCCCGGCAGTCCCAGCGCCACGAACGCGGGGAGCGCGGCGAAGCCCACCGCGTACGGCGCCCAGGACCACGCCGTCGCCTTGAGCCGCAGGTCGTACGCCCAGGCCGCCGCCACCCCGGTCAGGTGAACGGCGCCCGCCCACAGGCCACACGCGAGCGACAGCGGCACGCACAGCGCCAGCGCGGCGTACGCGGCCACCCACACCTCTCTCACGCCGACCGTGCCGTCGACGACGGGTTTGCCGCGGCGACCGGCCTCGGTGTCCCGGCCGGCGTCGAAGGCGTCGTTGCACCAGCCGACGGACAACTGCCCGGTCAGCACGGCGGCGGCGGTCAGGGCACTGCGCGCGGCGCCCTGACCCGCGGTCACGGCCAGCGCGGCCGTCAGCGCGGTGACCGCCACGACCGGCCCGGGATGGCACGCTCCGGCCAGGCCCCTCGCCCGGCCGGCCCACCTCGCGGCCGGGAGGCCGGCCGTCGACTGCTCGGGAGTGCCCACCCGGCCGATCGTAGGCGCCCGGGCCCCGCCCGGCCGGTACCCACGCCCCCGGAGGGAACGGCCGGACGGGCGATCCATGGTGGTGGAACCCCGCTCCGGGGGAAGGTGTGGGAACAGCCCACCCAGTCGGTCACCGGACGGGAACCACATGACGCGGATCGCCGCCGTTCACGGCGCCCTCGCACCGCACCGTCACACCCAGCACGAGATCACGGACATGGTGGCCCGCACCTGCCTGCCGGAGGGCAGCGACCGGCGGGTCCTGGACCGGCTGCACCACAGGGCGATGGTCAACTCGCGCCATATGACGCTGCCGCTCGAACGGTACGGGGAGCTGGACGGGTTCGGCGCCTCCAACGACGTCTTCATCGCCGCCGCCACCGACCTGGGCGCCAAGGCGGTCCGGGGCGCCCTGCACGCGGCCGGTCTGTCCGCCACCGACGTGGACCTGCTGGTCTTCACCTCCGTCACCGGCATCGCCACGCCCTCGATCGACGCGGCGCTGGTCGGCCGCCTCGGGCTGCGGCCGGACGTCAGACGGATGCCGTTGTTCGGCCTGGGCTGTGCCGGGGGCGCCGCCGGTCTCTCCCGGGTGCACGACTACCTGCTGGGCCGGCCCGACCACGTGGCGGTGCTGCTGTCGGTCGAACTGTGTTCGCTCACCTTCCAGCGCGACGACGCCTCCCTGGCCAACCTGGTCGCCACGGGACTGTTCGGGGACGGCGCCGCCGCGGTCGTCGCGTACGGCGCGGGCCGCACCGACGAGACGTCCGGCCCGACGATCGTGGACACCCGCAGCCACCTGTATCCGGACACCGGGCGCGTCATGGGCTGGGACATCGGCGACTCCGGCTTCCGGGTCGTCCTCGACCCGCGGGTCCCCGACGTGGTGCGCCGGTATCTCGCGGACGACGTCGAGGGGTTCCTCGGCGACCACGGCCTCAAGCCGAAGGATGTGACCGCCTGGGTGTGCCACCCGGGTGGCCCCAAGGTCCTCCAGGCCGTCACCGAGGCCCTCGACCTGCCCGAGGGGGCGCTCGATGTGACCTGGCGTCACCTGGCCGATGTGGGCAACCTGTCCTCGTCGTCGGTGCTCCACGTCCTGCGCGACACCCTGGCCCAGCGCCGTCCGCCGCCCGGCACGCCGGGTGTGCTGCTGGCCATGGGGCCCGGCTTCGCCTGCGAACTCGTCCTGCTGCGCTGGTAGTCCGGACACGAGGACTCACGACACATGATCTGGTACGCACTGCTGGTGGCCGCCGTCGCGGGCGAGCGCGTCGCCGAACTCGTCGTCGCCCGCCGCAACGAACGCTGGAGCGCCGCGCGCGGCGCCACCGTGAGCGGGCAGGGCCACTACCCGGCGATGGTCGCCCTCCACACCGGCCTGCTGCTCGCCTGTCCGACCGAGGTGTGGCTGGCCGACCGGCCCTTCGTGCCCGCGCTGGCCTGGCCGATGCTGGCCGTACTGGTGGCCGCCCAGGCGCTGCGGTGGTGGTGCATCCACACCCTGGGGCCGCGTTGGAACACCCGGGTGATCGTCGTTCCCGGCCTGCCGCTGGTGACGGGCGGCCCCTACCGGTGGCGGTGGCTGCGGCATCCCAACTACGTGGCTGTCGTCGCCGAGGGCCTGGCCCTGCCACTGGTCCACACCGCCTGGGTCACCGCGGCGACCTTCACGGTGCTCAACGCCGCCCTGCTCACCGTCCGCATCCGCTGCGAGAACCGGGCGCTGGCCGCCGCGACCGCGCCGACCACGCCGACCACGTCGGCTCCGGCGTGATCGACGTACTGGTGGCCGGTGGCGGACCGGCGGGCCTGGCCGCCGCCATCCACGCGGCCCTCGCGGGCCTGGAGGCCGTCGTCGTCGAACCCCGCGCCGCGCCCGTGGACAAGGCCTGCGGAGAAGGCCTCATGCCCAGTGGCGTCACCGCGCTGCGGGCCCTGGGCATCGAGGAGGTCACCGGCCGCGAACTGCGCGGCATCCGCTACGTCGACGGCACCACCCACGCCGAGGCGCCCTTCCGCGGCCGCGGCGGGCTCGGAGTCCGCCGTACGACGCTGCACTCCGCCCTGCACGAACGCGCCCTCGGCCTGGGCGTGCGCGTGCTGGAGGGCAAGGTCGGCGAGGTGCGCCAGAACGCGGACACGGTCACCGCCGCCGGAACCGCGGCCCGCTGGCTGATCGCCGCCGACGGCCTGCACTCGCCGGTGCGCCGCGGCCTGGGGCTGGAGCTGCCGGGCCGCCCCCACGGCCGCTACGGGCTGCGCCGGCACTACCGCGTCGAACCGTGGACGGACTTCGTGGAGGTCCACTGGTCCCCGCACGGCGAGGCCTATGTGACACCGGTCGGCGACGACCTGGTGGGCGTCGCGATCCTCAGCCGCAGCCGACGCGGATACGACGACCACCTGGCCGCCTTCCCCGCCCTCACCGCGTCGCTGCCCGGCCCGGCGACGACGGCGGTACGCGGCGCCGGACCACTGCGGCAGCGGGTGCGGCGCAGAGTGGCCGGCCGTGTCCTGCTCGTCGGCGACGCCGCGGGCTACCTGGACGCCCTCACCGGCGAGGGCGTCGCCCTCGCGCTGGCGACGGCCGGGGCCGCCGTCCGCTGCCTGGCCGCCGGACGACCGGACGCGTACGAGCGCGCCTGGGCCCGGCTGACCCGCCGTCACCGGCTGCTGACCGGCGCCCTGCTGGCCGCCGCCCACCGACCGGCCACCGCCCGCCTCATCGTCCCCGCGGCGTCCCGGATGCCCCCGCTGTTCTCAGCCGCCGTCCACGCACTTCAGTAGCGGTCCGAGCGGGGGCGCCATGCCCCGCGCCCCTACATGAACAAAAAGGAAATGCCGGACGTATCGAACTACAGACCCCGCCCCGCGGCGGGCCCGAGGACCAGCCCTACCGCACACGTCGCGGCAGGAGGTTCCAGAGGAAAGAAGAACTGTCATGAACCGCGCCGCCACCATCGCCGCGGCGGCGACCGCCGTCGCCGCCTTCGCCGCCGGATGCGGAAGCTCCGGCACCACCGGCTCGTCGTCCGCGTCCACCAGCTCATCGCCTCCGCCCAGCAGCAGCGCCCCCGCAACCGGCGGATCCGGCACGCTGCGGACACACAGCTCCCCGCTCGGCCGGATCCTCGTCGACGGATCCGGCCGGACCCTGTACCTGTTCAGGGCCGACAGCGGCACCACCTCGCACTGCTACGGCACCTGCGCCCAGGCATGGCCACCCGACACCACGACCGGACACCCCAGCGCCCACGGCCTGAACGCCACCATGGTCGGCACCACTCCCCGCAACGACCACACCACCCAGGTCACCTACCACGGCCACCCCCTCTACCGCTTCTCCCAGGACACCCAGCCCGGCGACACCTCCGGCCAGGGCAGCACGGCCTTCGGAGGCGCCTGGTACGTGGTCAGCCCCAGCGGCGCCTCGATCACCAGCACCGCACCCAGCCCCTCCTCAAGTGGCTCGGGAGGCGGCTACGGCTACTGACCCCCCCGTGACGCGAACAGCGAAACGCCGTCGGCCTCGCCGTGAGGCGAAGCGCGACGGCGCCGGGTGGTACCGATCAGTGTCAGCTCCTGGTCCACTGCTGGTTGCTGCCGCCGTTGCAGTACCAGACGTCGACCGACGTGCCGTTGCCGGTGCCCGCTCCGGCCGCGTCCAGGCAGAGCGCCGGGTTCGCGACACTGGTCACGGAGAGGTCCGCGTTCACGTTCCACTGCTGTGCCGCCGCGCCGGTGCAGTCGGTGATGACCACGGGGTCTCCCGCCGTGGCTCCGGTGCCTCCGACCGTCATGCACTTGTTGCCGTAGACGGTGAGCTGCTTGTCCGCGTTCCAGTTCCAGGTCTGGTTGCCGCCGGCGTTGCAGTCCCAGAGGTCGAGCTGGGTGCCGTTGGTCGTGCTGAAGCCGGGCACGTCGACGCAGCGGCCCGAGGCCACTCCGCGCAGGACCTCACCGGGAGGCGCGGGCGGCAGGTCGTTGACCGGCGGGGTCTTGCCGAAGCCGTAGCCCCAGCGCAGCAGCGCGACGCCGGTGGCGCTGTTGTCCACGAGGTTGCCGTCGGCGTCCAGCGACTCGATCGAGTAGGAGTCACCGAAGCGCAGCCCCGGCCAGTACACCAGTCCCATCCCCTTGCTGCGGGCGGTGTTGGCCACGGACGCGAGGTACGAGGTGTAGATGTTGCCGTTCCAGGCGCCGTAGTTCAGGCCGATGGTCATCGGGGAGCCGGCCTCGTCGATGATGGTGCGGCCGGTGTACTTGCCGAGGCGCGCCTCGAGGTCGGCGGTCCAGTCCGACTGCTTGGTGTAGCTGTTCCAGAACCCGTAGAAGTGCAACGACAGCAGCGTGCCCCGCAGTTGGGGTGCCGCGCCGACCCCGGTGACGTTGTCGTTGTAGCCGGTACCGCTGATCACGACCCGGCCGCGCGGGACGTCCTTGTGCTGGGCGAGCCAGCCGCTGGTGACGGACACCCACTGGTCCAGGGTGTAGCCGTGCGGCTCGTTCATGGGCTCGAAGTAGACCCGCGGGTTGTACTTGTACTCCCGCACCACGGTGTTCCACATCGTCTTCCAGGCGGCGGTGTCGTCGACCAGCCCGTCCTTGCTGGAGTCGGCCTCCCAGTAGCTGACGATGACCTTGTCACCGGAGGCCGTGGCCGCGTCGATCGTCGCCCGGTACGACTTCCACCAGGTGGTGCCCACGCTCGCCGGGTTGATCGGCAGGCGCAGCGTGTTGGCGCCCAGGTTCTTCTTGAACCCGCTCACCATCTTCTGCGTGGTGCGGTACACGGTGCGGTAGCTGTCGGTCACCTTCAGCCCGCTCGGCACGACGGCGTCACTGGCGTAGTTGTCGCGCGGGTCGGCCCAGTTCACTCCGCGGAAGTCACTGGTACCGCCCTTCGGCGCGGGCTTCACCGACGCGTACGAGGCGTCCTGGCTCTCGGGAGCCTGCTGGGCGACGGCGGGGCCGGGGGCGGTCAGCAACATGAGTGTCGCGCCGAAGCCGGCCATGAGCACGCTGGCCAGTCTTCTCGACCTCGTCGGGGTCTTGGTCATGTCGTCTCCAGTGACGGGAAAACGTGGAGGGGCGGTGCGGGTTCTCGTCACCTGAGCCAAGGCACTGATGAACCTGGTGAACCAGGGTCCGAGTACAGCTGCTCGGACCCGCCGAACCGGCAATGGTTACGTAACCATTGCCGGAGATTGGCACGGCGCCCGCTCGGGTGACAAGACCCGTGACGCTTCCGAAACACGGCGCGGCACTTTTACCGGCCGCGGGAGCGGTTCAACAGCCAGTGGGGGCGATGGCCGCTGTTCGTTCGCTCTCGAGGGAGTTGACGGACAGTCCTGACAGACCAGGGCTCAGGCGTTCGCAGCGCGGACGCGGTCGGCTCCGTAGGCATCAGACCGCCTCGTTCACCGTCATCCAGCGCCACTGGGTGAACTGCTCCAGATTGGCGGTACCGCCGATGCGGGAGCCGTTGCCCGATGCTCCCATCCCGCCGAAGGGGGCGTTCGCGGCATCCTTGGCCGAGACGTCGTTGAGGTGCACCATGCCGGTGCGCAACTGCTCGGCGACGGCCGTGCCCCGCGGCACCGAACGGGAGTGCACAGCCGCTGTCAGGCCGTATTCGGTGTCGTTGGCGATCTCGACGGCCTCCGTGTCGGTGCGGAAGGGAACGACGGGGGCGACGGGCCCGAAGATCTCCTCGGTGAAGGCGGGCATGGTCCGCTCGACGTGGTCCAGGACGGTGGGCGGGTAGAACAGCCCGTCGCGGCGCCCGCCGGCCAGCACCCGTGCCCCGGCGGCCACGCTCTCGTCCACGATGCGCTCGATCCTCGCGGCCTGGCGCTCGCTGATCACGGGACCGAGTGCCACGCCGTCCTCGCGGGGGTCGCCGACCCGCAGCGCCTTGGCGTGCCCGATCAGTGCCTCGGTATACGACTCCATGAGGTCGACGTGGACCAGATGGCGCCCGGCGGCGACGCAGGCCTGCCCCTGGTAGCCGAAGGAACTCATCGCCCCGGCTGCCGCGGCCGCGTCGACGTCCGCGTCCTCGAGGACGACGATCGAGTTCTTGCCGCCCAGTTCCAGGGCCACCCGCTTGAGCCCTGCGCCCGCGGCGCGGGCGACCGCCCGACCCGCCTCGGTGGAGCCGGTGAACGAGACCATGGCGACGTGGGGATCAGCCACGACCGCCTCACCGGTGCCGGGGCCTCCGGGCAGGACGTGGAGCAGTCCCTCGGGCAGTCCGGCATCCTCGAAGAGCCGCGCTACGACGACGCCGCCGGACACCGGTGTGTGGGGATCGGGTTTGAGCAGGACGGCGTTGCCCAGCGCGAGGGCGGGCGCGAGGGCCCGCATGGCGAACAGCAGAGGGGCGTTCCAGGGGTTGATGACGCCGACCACCCCCAGCGGTACCCGCCATGCGTAACTGGCCCGGCCGGTCGGCGGGCTCAGGATCTCGCCGCCGGGCAGCGACGCGAGCCCAGCGGCCTGCGCCAACTGGCTGAGCCCGGCGGCGATCTCGTAGTCGCCCTTCGCCGGGACGCCTCCGGACTCCCTGACGATCCACTCGCGGATCGCCCCACTGTTGTCACGCAGTGCCCGGGCGGCACGGAGCAGGACCTCGGCGCGCTCCTGGGCCGGCACCTCGGCCCAGGCCCGCTGAGCCCGTGCGGCCAGGGCACCGGCCCGGGCGACATCCGCGGGCGCCGCCACGCCCACCTCCGCCAGCCGCTCTCCCGTGGCGGGCTCGTTCACCGGCCGAGCCCCGCCCTCGGACTGCCGCCAGCCGCCGCTGTAGATCTTCCCGGTCCATTCGGCCGCATCCGGCCACATCCCCTCACCGGTGGCACTCATGGCGCCCCCTCCATCATTGATGCATTAGTGGCATTTTGCAGCTATGACCTTATTGATCGTATTATGATCTGCCCTTCCGGCCACTGGTTTGCCCCTGGCCGGACCGGAGCGCACGGTGGAACGACCGAGGCGAGAGCGGATGAGCGCGATGACGGGTTCTGAAACCGCCGCCGGCGACGACCGGGCGGCGTGGCCGCTGGACGACCCCGTCGACGAGTCGGCCACGGCCAGGGCCGGCGTGGATCCGAACGGCATCGTGACCGGATGGAGCGAGGGAGCGCGGCGGCTGCTCGGATACCGGGCCGCGGAGGTCGTCGGCCGGCCTGCGGCGCGGTTGCTCGCCGGGAAGCCGCCCACCGGGACACTGCGGTCCCTGCGGACGCTGCCGAGGTGGAACGGGACAGCGACACTCCTGCACCGGGACGGCCACCACCTCGCGGTGAACCTGCTGGCCCATCGCCGGGAACCCGACAGTGAAGACGGCAACAGGGGCGGCGAGTGGCTCCTGGTCTCCCCCCTGGTCCGCCCGTCGGCGCCTCTCCAGGACGACGCACTGGTGATGTGGGCGTTCACCCGGTCCCCGTCCACGACGGCGCTCTACGACGCCGGCCTGCGGCTGCGGCGGGCGAACGCCGATATGGAACGTGCCATGGGCCTGCCCGAAGAGGCGATGCAGGGGTTGCGCGTGTCGGAGATCGTGGTCCATCCCGAGGGTGACCGGACCGAACAGTGCATGCGGCGGGCGCTGGAAACCGGCGAAGAGCAGCAGCTGCAGCAGATCCTGCACCTGGCGGGCCACGAGCGCGAGAGCGTCTGGGCGACTTCACTCACCCCTTTGCTGGACGCCGGGGGAACCGTACGGGGAGTGCTCCTTTCCGCGCACGACACGACCGAGGAGCATCTGGCCCGGGGACGTCTGGCCCTGCTCAACGACGCCAGCATCCGCATCGGCAGCACCCTGGACCTCGCCCGGACCGCGCAGGAACTCGCGGACGTGGCCATCCCGCGGCTCGCGGACTTCGTCACCGTCGACCTGCTCCCCGCCATCGAAGGCGGCGACGACCCGCGCGCCGGCTCGCCGCCCGGCCCCGTCATGCTGCGCCGTGTCGCCTACCAGTCCGTTCTGGAGGGTTCCCCCGAGGCCGTGGTGAAGCGCGGAACGGTGGCCGCCTACCCGGACGAGTCCACTGCGGCCAGGTGCCTGACCAGTGGCCGGCCGCTGATCGAGAACGTGACCGCCTCCGCGATGGACAAGGTGGCGAGCCAGACCCCGGAGCGGGCCGAGCGAATGCGGCGCTACGGCTTCCACTCGGTGCTGGCCGTGCCGATGCGCGCCCGCGGCATCACGCTCGGCGTGGCCACCTTCTCCCGCCACCGGAGCCCGGAACCCTTCGCGCAGGACGACCTGCTCCTGGGCGAGGAGATCACCGCCAGGGCCGCCGTCTGCATCGACAACGCCCGCCGCTACACCCGCGAGCGCCGCACCTCCCTCACCCTGCAGAGCAGTCTCCTGCCACACCGGCTGCCCCCGCAGGCCGCCGTCGACGTCGCCTCTCGCTACCTGCCCGCCGGCACACAGGCCGGTGTCGGCGGCGACTGGTTCGACGTGATCCCGCTGTCCGGCGCCCGGGTCGCCCTCGTCGTCGGCGACGTCGTCGGCCACGGCATCCAGGCCTCGGCCAGCATGGGACGGTTGCGCACCGCCGTACGCACCCTGGCCGATGTCGACCTCCCGCCCGACGAACTGCTGACCCACCTGGACGACCTGGTCATCCGCCTGTCCGCCGAGGCCGACAGCACGGCCGGCACCGCCGCCGACATCGGAGCGACCTGCCTGTACGCGGTCTACGACCCGGTTTCCCGACGCTGCACCCTGGCCCGCGCGGGCCACCCCGTACCCGCGCTGGCGACCCCGGACGGCACCGTGGAATTCCTCGACATCCCCGCGGGCCCGCCCCTGGGGCTGGGCGGCCTGCCCTTCGAAGCCGCCGAGATCGAGCTGCCCGAAGGCAGCCTCCTCGCGCTGTACACCGACGGTCTGATCGAGGCCCGTGGCCGCGACATCGACAAGGGTCTCGACGCGCTGCGTGAGGCGTTGGCCCGGTCGGCTCCGTCCTTGGAGGACACGTGCGACACCGTGCTCCAGACGCTTCTCCCGGACCACCCCGACGACGACGTGGCGCTGCTGATCGCCCGTACCCGCGCCCTGGACGCGGCGCATGTCGCCACCTGGGACGTGCCGCCCGAACCCTCGGCGGTCGCCGAGACCCGCAGAAATGCCTGCCGGCAGCTGGCCGCCTGGGGCCTGGACGAGGCCGCCTTCGTCACCGAACTGGTCGTCAGCGAACTGGTCACCAACGCCATCCGCTACGGCGGCGCCCCCATCCAGCTCCGGCTCATCCGCGACCGCAACCTCATCTGCGAGGTCTCCGACGCCAGCAACACCAGCCCCCACCTGCGCCGCGCCCGCACCTTCGACGAAGGTGGCCGCGGCCTGCTCCTCGTCGCCCAGCTCACCCAGGGCTGGGGCACCCGCCAGACGCACTCCGGTAAGACAATCTGGGCCGAACAGTCCCTCGCCACCACCACCTGACAGCGGAACGAATCAGGTTTTCCCGGGCGCGCGGAGAGCGGGGCGGGCCGATGCAAAGACGCGCCCATGCACAGCGGACCGCCTGACATCCATGGCCTCGGAGATGGCGCACCGGCTGAGTCCGGAAAGGACGGTCGGGTAGCGGGGAGCGCCGAGCCGTGCGTCGGCGTACCGGACGGCCGTCAGGCGGGACCGGAAGGCCGATCGGCCGGCGTTGGCCGAACGGGTCAGCGGACCGGCAGCACGGTGGTGTGTTCCTCGCGCACGGCCTGCAGGGAGCGGGGGTCGAGGCCGAGCAGGCTCAGGATCGTCGGTGCGATCTGCTTGGTCTGCACGCTCGCGGAATCACGCACGCCGTCCGGGACGGAGGCGCCGGACACCACGAGAGGGACGTCGAGGTCGTCGGAGTGGCCGCCACCGTGCTCGGCGATCTTCTTGGTGCCGCCGGCGTAGACGACGCCGTACTGCGCGACACCGAGGAGGTCCGGCACCCTGGCGTCGCCGGCCTCGACATGGAAGTGGTCGGCCGCGGCCTTTCCGGCGTAGACCTTGCTGAGCCCGCTGCGGGTGTACGCCTTGGGCGCGGCGTTGATGTCGGTGCCGGTGCCGTTCTGCGCGAGCAGGTACTTCTTGGCGAAAGCGGTGGCGGCCGCGGAACGGTCCGAGAGCCAGAGCAGCATGGCGTCGTCGTCCACCGCGTGCGTCACCAGATCGGCGGCGCCGGGGTGGAGCTTCTTCCAGGCGGCGTTGAGGCCGTCCAGCAGCGGACCGTCGTCGACGCGGGTGAGCGCGGCGGGGTCGGTGGGCGATTGGCCGTGCTTGGCGGAGAGGATGACGGTGGTGCTGCCGGAAAGGTGCCGCTTGCCGATCTCGGCGGTCAGGGCGCCGATCTCCTTGTCGACGAACTCCAGGTTCTTGACCAGCAGCGGGCCCGGGACGTTCTTGGCGGTGTAGCCGCCGGTGAGGCCGTCCGAGGCGGGCAGCTTCTGCGCGGTGGAGACCGACTGGAAGTTGAGGCCGAGTATCGCCGGCGTGCCGACCTTGTGGGAGTGGCTGTGGTCGTAGCCGTCGATCTCGTTGAGGACGGCCTTCACCTTGTAACCGTCGTACTGCTCGGTGGCCTTGTTGTCCTTGGTCCAGTCGTCGCCGGCGGCGTAGCCGAGGGCGTCGCTGTTGATCTCCGGGGTGAACAGGTCCTGGATGCCGGTGCCCGAGGGGCCGTTGAGGATCTCGTACGCGGCGTGCTTGTCCGACCAGGCGGTACGCAGACCCGCCTGGCGGGCCACCTCGAAGATCGTGTTCACCTTGAGGTACGAGTGCGGGTACACCGGCTTGCAGGTCTTCGGGTCGACCGGCAGCTTCGACGCGTTGATCAGGCTCGCCGGGTGGCCGGTCATCGACAGGATGCTGTCCGGCAGACCCGCGAGGCCCTGACCGGCGTCGAGGGATGCCTGGTCGGCGTCGAGATCCTCGGTGAGGTCCACCTCGACTCCGGGCTTGACGCCCTTGCAACTGGTGGTTCCCGCCGGGAGGAGTGCGGCGTTGTAGGTGTCGTCGTAGTAGATGCCTGTGGTGCCGGGGCTGCCGCCGGTCGCCTGGGCGACCATGCCGGGGAAGGAGTCGGACGGCGTGGTGGTCCTGGCGTGGGTGTACTCCACGCCGCCGCCGACCAGCCGGGCCAGCGCGGACTTCGGGTGCCTGGCGATGTACCAGGCCAGGTCCGACTGGTGCAGCCCGTCGACGGAGACCAGCAGGACGTGCCGGGCGGCGGCCCGGTGGTGGGTGGCGGCGAACGCGGAGGGCTGGGCGGCGGTCAGTCCGGTCAGGACTCCGGCGGCGGCGAGGAGGGCTCCGGGCCTGGCGTAGCGTCTGGACATCTGGTCTCTCCCATGAGTTCGAGGCGGGCTGCGCGTGCCGGACTCATCAGAGTGGCGCCTTGTGTACCAAAAACGGCGCATGTGTGAACACGCCCGGAATGAGCGGTCGGGTCTTCCCCAAGCAGACCTGGTTTTCCCCAAGGAGGAGTGGCTTCGCTCACCGGCTTCGGTTCATCTGCCGCACTTCCTGGGGAACCGGGTCCAGCGAGAGTCTCGCCGCCCTGCCGCACGGGGGCCTCGACTCTCAGGCGTTCTCCCTCAGCTGCGGGGAGGAGTCCTCCACCCGCAACAGATAGGCCGCAGCGCCGGCGTAGGAAGCCTCGACGACAAGAACGGCGGTCAGCAGCGCATGGGGCCACCCATCCGCCACGATGCTGACCACGCGTCCCACAGCCAGGCCGCTCATGAAGGTGAACATCGTGATGAGCGAAGTCCTGGTGTAACGCGCGTTGAAGGCTCCCAGGCAGAACAAGATCCCCAGGGCTACGAACAGTGATCCGGAACCGCTCCTGAAAATGTTCGCCTCCGACGGCGACTGGATGTCGACCCCGTAGACGTCGAGCAAGAGGTGGGGAGCCAAGAGATAGACCAACCCGATCACGGCGATCCCGAGACCCGCGGAACCAAGAACCATCTTGTTCAGACTCATCGTTCTGATACCTCCGGTGCGGGAGCTCATCGAAGAAGCTCCAGAACATGCGGTCGCCACGAGGGCCACCGGCCGTGTCGCATCGTCGGCTCCCCGGTCTTTTACATTACGTTCATACTATAATAGGCGAGAGGGGGCGAGAGGACAACAGGCCGCGATCCTGGCGCAGCGCCACACCGGCGTGCTGACGGATCTGCGCGGATACGGCGGCTCCGCGAAACCGGTCGCCGGCGCCGACCATGCCGAGTACAGCAAACGCGCCGTGGCCGCGGACCAGGTCGCGGTGATGGCGCGCCTCGGCTTCGACACCTTCGCCGCGGTCGGACACGACCGCGGTGCCCGCGTCGTTCACCGGATGTGCCTCGATCACCCCGCCCTGGTCAGGCGCGCCGCCGTCCTGGACATCGTGCCCGCCCGACACGTCTTCGCCACCGCGGACACCGCCTTCGCGAGGGCCTACGAACATTGGTTCTTCCTCGCCCAGCCCCCCCGGCTTCCCGGAGCGGCTCATCGGCGGCGACCCCGAGTTGACGAAGCGGTCCCTCCGTGGTCCCTGGGCATCCCATCACCCCGCGTGACGGATGCAGCCGTGAAGCCGGTGACGCGAGTCGAGAGCCGCGTCACCGGCGGTAGGGGCGGCCCTGTGCGGACCCGGTCTCCTACGAGGGGGTGATCTCCTCCTGCCGGGCTTTCGGCGACAGCCGCTTGCGGAGGAGCGCAAAGGCCACCACACCCCCGGCCACCAGGGTGGACAGGACAACCTGGTCCCGGCCGCCGCCCGAGGCGGTGTCGGTGAGCATGTAGCCGAGCACGAACACGATCAGGGCGATGGTGGCCCAGGTCAGATACGGGAAGAGCCACATCCGGACGACCAGCTTCTCCGGCGACTCCGTCTGGATGATGCGGCGCATGCGCAGCTGCGAGAAGCAGATGACCAGCCAGACGAACAGGGCGATGGCGCCGGAGGAGTTGAGCAGGAACAGGAAGACGGTGTCGGGCCAGGCGTAGTTGAAGAACACCGCGACGAAGCCGAAGACGACCGAGGCGAGGATCGCGGTCTGCGGCACGCCCCGGCGCTTGGTGCGGCCGAAGGCGGCGGGGGCGTCACCACGGCGGCCGAGGGAGAAGGCCATGCGGGAGGCGGTGTAGAGACCGGAGTTGAGGCAGGACAGCACGGAGGTGAGGACGATGAAGTTCATGACCTGCCCGGCGTGCGCGATACCCAGGGAGTCCAGGGCGGCGACGTACGAACCGTCCTTGGTGATGGCCGGGGAGTTCCAGGGCAGCAGGGTCAGCACGATGAAGATCGAGCCGAGGTAGAACACACCGATCCGCCAGATGACGCTGTTGGTGGCCTTGGTGACCGCGCGCTGGGGGTCCTCGGACTCCCCTGCCGCCAGGGTGACGATCTCGCTGCCCATGAAGGAGAAGACGACCATCAGTACGCCGGTGAGGATCTTGCCGGGCCCGTTGGGCAGGAAGCCGCCGTGCGCGGTGAGGTTGGACAGCCCCGCGGTGTCGCTGTGCGTGCCCGGCAGGACCCCGAAGACCGCCAGGAGGCCGACGCCGATGAACGCGACGATCGCGACGACCTTGATCCCGGCGAACCAGAACTCGAACTCGCCGTAGGAGGCGACCGAGGCGAGGTTGGAGACGGTCAGCACGATCATCACGATCAGGGCCCAGGCCCACTGGGGCACGCCGGGGATCCAGCTCTCCAGGATCTTCGCGCCGGCGGTCGCCTCCACGGCGAGCACCACGACCCAGAAGAACCAGTACAGCCAGCCGATGGAGAACCCGGCCCAGCGGCCGAGCGCACGGTCGGCGTACGCGGAGAAGGAACCGGAGGTCGGGTTCGCGGCGGCCATCTCACCCAGCATGCGCATCACGAGCACGACCAGGGCGCCCACGAGTGCGTACGACACGAGTATGCCGGGCCCCGCGGCGGCGATGCCCGAGCCGGAGCCGACGAACAGCCCCGCTCCGATCACACCGCCGATCGCGATCATCGACAGGTGGCGGTTCTTCAGCCCGGCCTGCAGGCCGGATCCTGACGGGGTGTCTTCGGTGGTGGTGACCGTATCGGGGGCGGGGGCAGGGGGACGTGTGGTCATCTCGGCATCCAGGGGACTGGCGGGGACGGGGACGGTTCCGGCGAGATCGGACGGAGGTGGCCGCATGGATTCCGCCGGGCGGGGCGTGCGAGTGTGCCGGGTCAGGGGCGGGTCCGGGTCGGGGGTGGCGATCACGGTCGCGGGGAGGGCATGGTGGATCACGGCCGCCGACCGGGGTCTGCTGCTTAGGTCGCCCGGTGACGCTCAGGAAAATAGTTCACGGCGATCAAAAAAAACAAGGGTGTCGTCGGTGGGCCGACGGTCTCCGCACGCCGCCCCACGGGGCGCCGGCGCCTCCCGGACGACCGCTCCCGCCCCCGTCGACGTACCCCTCGAAGGCGCCCAGCGAGACGTGAATCCCCTGCTCAGGGACATGGTCACCCGGTCGCCCACCCGGACCTCTCCGCCGCTCCCGAACCGGCCGCCGCTAGGTCTTGTTTAACTGTTCACCTTGCTCTAATTTTTCCTGCATCGCGGCCCGCCGCCCCCGGCGCGACCCCCGCGCCGTGCCGTGGCCCGGCTGTTCCGGGCTGCTGCGGACGAACCCTGCTCCGACGTTCCCCGCCCCTGGGAGCCCCTGTGCACCACACCGTGACACCGTCGCGGGAACCACCGGCGACCCGCGTCGATCACCCCGGGCCCCTGCGGGACCGCGCCCCGGTGGGGCGGACGGCGAGGAGCCGGCGCGGGACCTCGGCCGGGCCGGGACCGCCCCCGGGACACGGGGTCCGGTTCGGCCGGCCGATGTCACGGGCAGGGCCCCGGCCCGACGCGCCGGACCGCTTCCGTCGCGAGCCGCGGCCGCGTTCAGCAGGCCGTTAGGGTGGCGTCGTGGTGAATGCAGCGGGCAAGTTCGGGCCTTACAACCAGCCAGGCCCGGCTCGGACGACACCGGTCACCGACGTGGGACACGCCCGCGCCCTGCCCGGCGCGGGCCAGAGCGGATCCGATCTCGTCCGGTCGAGGATCGCGCTGCGGGTACGCCTGCGTTCCGTGCAGCCGGGTGACCGGCTTCCGGATGCCGGGGTCCTCGCCGAGGAACTGGGGATCAGCGAGATCACCGTGCGGCGCGCGCTGGAGGGCATGTGCCAGGACGGCCTGCTCGACCGTCGGCGCGGACGGGCGGGCGGAACCTTCGTCGCGCGGGACTGGGACACCGTAGTCGCCGTGATGCACGACGCCGAGGAGGCGGCTTCACTGGACGCCTTCCACCTGCTGCTCGAATGCGGCCTCGTGGCGCACGGTTCGGGAGAGGTCCCGGCCGAGCGGCTGGAGGGGCTTGGGACGCTGGTCGAGGAGATGGAACTGACCCACGACCCGGCACGCCTGGCCGAGTTGGAGGCCCGCTTCCACCTGGACCTCGCGGAGACGCTCGGCGGCGCCGGAATGCGCGAGTTCGCCGCCGATCTGCTCGGCCGGCTCTGCCTGCTGCTGCCCGCGCCGCACCCCGAGGTCGTGCGGGCCCAGAACCACTGCCACGCCGAACTGCTCACCGAACTGGGCCGGGGGGCGACCGATCCGGCCGTGCAGGCGGTGAAGGCGCACCAGCGTTCCCGGCACCGCTGACGCCCGGTCCGTCCGTCGAGGACCAGCACTGACCACGCCCCACGCACAAGGAGTTGCCGCCATGCCCCACCCCGGAGCAGGCCCGCTGTCCCCGCCGGGTCCCGTCGGCGACGCGCCCCAGCGGCTGCGGGGCGGCGTCCTCGGCATGGCGGACATCGCCGCCGCCACGATGGCCAACGTCGGCCCGGCCATGAGCTTCTTCTTCGGTTTCGCCTTCCTGGCCACCACCGCGGGCGTGGCCTCACCGCTGACCATCGTCGCCGCGGGCATCGCGGTCGCGCTGCTCGGCAACACGCTCGCGGAGTTCTCCCGGGCGCACCCCTCGGCGGGCAGCTTCACGACCTTCGTGGGCAAGACCTTCGGACCCGTCAGCGCGGTGACCACCGCGCTGCTGGCGGGGCTGGGCTACATCATCGCGATGGCCTCCGTCATCGCCATCTCCGGCGGGTTCGTGCAGATCACCCTGCACCACTACACCGGCGTGGACCTGCCGTGGATTCTCTGGACGCTGCTGCTCACCGGGCTGGCGGTGGTGTTGATGCTGCGCGGGATCGTGGTGTCCACCAAGTGGGCCGGCTACTTCTTCGGGGTGGAGATGCTGGTCCTGGCCGTGGTCTCGGTGGCGGCGCTCGTGGAACACCGCGGCTCCCTCTCCCTCGGTCCGTTCCTGCCCAGCCACATCAGCCACGGCTTCAGGGGGCTCGCGGCGGGCTTCCCCTTGGCGGTGTACCTGTTCGTCGGCTGGGAGAACTCGGCCGCGCTCGCCGAGGAGACGGAGAACCCACGGCGCAACGTCGGCCGCGCGGTGTTCTCCTCCATCGCGATCATGACGGTGAGCTACGTCGTCTTCGCCTACGCGACGGTCACCGGCTTCGGCTACGACGTGCACAGGCTCGGGGCCTCCCCGATCCCCTTCGTCGAGGTGGCCCGGCACACCCTCGGCACGCTGGCGTTCCTCGCCTATCTGGGCGGCCTGACCTCCACGCTCGGCGTGCTGATCGCCGGCATCAACTCCCAGGCCCGCCTGGTGTTCAACGCCGGACGCGAGGGGCTGCTCCCGTCCTTCTTCGGCTACGTGCACCCCACCCGCCGTACGCCGAACAACGCGATCGTCACCTTCGCCGTCACCGCGCTGCTGATCATCGGCGGCTGGGGCCTGGGGCACCTGCTGGGCTCCGGCGGCGGCTCGATGGATCCGGTGGTCTTCTTCACCGAGTCCTCGACCCTCGGCACCATCCTGATCCTGCTGGTCTATCTCGCCTCCAACATCGCCCTGCCGCTGTACTACCGCAGATACCGGCCGCAGGAGTTCCGGGTGGTACGGCACCTGGTGCTGCCCGCACTCGGCACGCTGGCCATCCTGGTCCCGCTGTACTACCTCGCCAAGCCGGGCCAGCCCACGCCGTACAACTGGTTCCCCTACGCGGCACTGGCCGCCCTGGTCGCCGCCGTCGGCTACGCGGCCCTCCTGGTCCGCCGCGACCCGACTCTGGCCGACCGCATCGGTTCCGTGGTCGCCGACGCGGACTGACCGCGGTCCGCGGAACTCGGTATGAGCAGATGCTCGCTCGGCCGGTCGCCGCGGTGTGGGCCTGGTCGAGAGACCGACAAGCAGGCCGGCGCCCGGAGTTCAGGGCCGTACGTCCCGTTGCTGAACTTCCGCTGTCCCGGGGCCGACCCAACGCCAGACGTTCTTCGGAACGGGAGAGAGATGGCACAGTGCGTCCAACTCCTCCGCGAGTTCGTCCCGGTGGGACGGCCCGGTTGCCGAGTGGAGGAACTCGGCGCGTGTCGGCTCGCAGAGGTGGAACACCCCGGCGCGATGTGCCCCTCCCAGGGTGACAGCGCTCCGGGGGCCACGGCGTCGAACCGGGCCGGGCCGGCCGTGTCGACCGCGTCGCCGCCGAACGTACCGCCGCGCCTCGATCTACGCCGACAACAACCGGAAGGCCCGTATCCACCTCGTCGACCTGCCCGGCGCCACCGACGTTCTCGGCCGCGACTCCCTCACCGATCCGTCCGCGCGGCCCGGCCGGCCGGTCCGCAAGACCCTCATGACCGACCTGTCCGACGTACCCGGACTGCCCCGGGTCGACAACGTCGAGGGCATCACCCTCGGCCCCCGCCTCCCCGACGGGCGCCGCACCGTCGTCCTGGTCTCCGACGACAACTTCGCCGCACGCCAGGTGACCCAGTTCATCGCCTTCGCGACCCACGGGATCTGAAGTACCGGTCCCCGGTTCGCGCCCCACCGGGCGGACCCCGATCCCACCGGCCCCAGCGCATCCCGGCGGCCGGTGCGCGCAGGGCCCTCGACGGGGACCGGGTTCTCACCGTCGAGGGCCGCACGTTCACCGGCCGGGACTCACACGCTGAGCGCGGCGCGTACCGTCTGCTCGGCGCCCGTGCCACCCTCGCCCGAGGACGTCACCCGGCCCGCTTCCAGGACGTAGTACTGCTGCGCGGCCCGCATGGCGAAGCCGACGTGCTGCTCCACGAGGAGAACCGACAGGCCGCCGCGCCGGGTCAGGGCGAGGATCGTCTCCTCGATCTCGGCGACGACGGAAGGCTGGATGCCCTCGGTCGGTTCGTCGAGCAGGAGCAGCCTCGGCCGGGTGATCAGGGCGCGGGCGATGGCGAGTTGCTGCCGCTGCCCGCCGGAGAGCAGACCGGCGCGGCGGCCGGACAGTTCACGCAGGGCGGGGAAGAGGTCCAGGGCCTCGGCGGTCGCCTCCTTGCCGTCGGGGCGTCCGTCGGCGACGAGTTGGAGGTTCTCGGCGGTGGTCAGATGCGGGAAGGACTGCTGGCCCTGGGGGACGTACGCCATACCGCGGGCCACGCGCTGGTGCGGGGCGAGGCGCGTGATGTCCTCGCCATCCAGCAGGACGGCGCCGCTCTTCGGCTTGAGCAGGCCCATGGCGACCCGCAGGAGGGTGCTCTTTCCGGCGCCATTGTGGCCCAGAACGGCGGCGACCGCGTCCTTCGGAACCGAGACCGTGACGCCGTGCAGCACAGTGGTGCGGTCGTAACCGGCCTGTACGGAACTGATCTCCAGCATGCGTCTCACGCCTCCTCGGCGACGGCGGCAGGGGCGGCGGGTGTCGATCCCGGTTCGGTTTCGGCTTCGGGTTCGGAGGCGCGTCCGAGGTAGACCTCCTGGACCTTGGCGTCGGCCTGGACCTCGGCGACCGTGCCCTCGCTGAGCACCTTGCCGGCGTGCAGGACGCTGACACTGCGGGCGAAGGAGCGCATGAAGTCCATGTCGTGCTCGATGACGACGACCGTGTGGTCCTCGCTCACCCGCTGCAACAGCTCGCCGGTGGCCTCCCGTTCCTCGTGGCTCATGCCGGCCACCGGCTCGTCGAGCAGGAGCAGCTTCACGTCCTGGACGAGCAGCATGCCGATCTCCAGCCACTGCTTCTGCCCGTGGGCGAGCACGCCCGCGGGGCGGTCGCGCAGCTCGGTCAGGCCCGTCGTCTCCAACGCTTTCGCGACCGGCTCGGGGATGTCCTTGCGGCGGCGCAGCATCGTCCACACGCCCCGCCCGGCGCCCGCCGCGATGTCGAGGTTCTGCAGCACGGTCAGTTCCTCGAAGATGCTGGCCGTCTGGAACGTACGGCCGATGCCCAGGCGGGCGATCTTCTGCACGGGCTTGCCCAGCAGGTCCTGGCCGCCGAAGCGGACCGACCCGGTGGCCTTCACCAGACCGGTGACCGCGTCGACCAGCGTGGTCTTGCCCGCGCCGTTCGGGCCGATGAGGAAGCGCAGGTCGCCGGGGCGGATGTCCAGGTCGACGCCGTCGACGGCGGTGAACCCGTCGAACGTCACCCGTAGGTCGCGGACGGTCAGTCCCTCGCCGCTCATGCTGTCTCCCCAGAGGTACGGGATCGGGTGGCGCCGCCGGTGCGGCGCTTGCGCAGGACGACGCCCAGGGAGGCCAGGCCGCCGGGGAGGAAGCCGACCGCCAGCACGAAGAGCAGTCCCTGGAGGTAGGTCCATGCGGCGGGGAACTCGTCGGACAGCGTGCTCTGCGCCCAGGCCACGGCGATCGCGCCGAGCACCGCTCCCACCAGGGACGCCCGCCCGCCGACCGCCGCGCCGATGACGAAGCCGATGGAGGGCACGATGCCGATCAGGGCCGGGGAGATGATCCCGACGGCCGGGACGAAGAGGGCTCCCGCGAGGCCCGCCATGCCGGCCGCGACGACGTACGCGACGAGCTTGATGTTCGCCGGGTTGTAGCCGAGGAAGCGCACCCGTTCCTCGGAGTCCCGTACGGCGACGAGGAGTTCGCCGTAGCGGCTGACGAACAGCTGGCGGGCGAGGGCCATCAGCAGGAGCAGCACGGCGGCGATGATGAAGTACACCATCCGCTGGTTGACCGGGTCGTCGAGCGAGTAGCCGAAGAAGCCCTGGATGTCGGTGAGGCCGTTGGTGCCGCCCGTGGTCGCCTGCTGGCCGACCAGCCAGATGGAGAGGGCGGCGGCGAGTGCCTGGCTGAGGATCGCGAAGTAGGCGCCCTTCACCCTGCGTTGGAAGACGAAGAAGCCGAGGACGGCGGCGACCGCCATGGGCAGCAGCACGGTCATGGCGAGCGCGAAGCCGGGGTTGGCGAAGGGCTTCCACCACCAGGGCAGCGCGTCGCCGGTGCCGTACAGCTGCATGAAGTCCGGCAGCTTCTCGCCGGTGGCGGCGGCGTCGGTGAGTTTGAGGTGCATGGCCATGGCGTAGCCGCCGAGGCCGAAGAAGACGCCCTGTCCGAGCACCATGAGGCCGCCTCGGCCCCAGGCCAGGCTGACGCCGACGGCCACGATCGCGTAGCACAGGTACTTCGCGAGGAGGGAGAGGCGGAAGTCGGAGAGGGCGAGCGGGGCGATGCCGAGCAGGAGCACGGCACCGAGGGCGAAGCCCGCGGGCACGCGGAAGCGGTTCAGCAAGGGCGTGGAGGGCGGGGCCAGGGTGTCGGGGGGCGTGGTCGTGGTCGTGGTCGTCATGCCAGGCTCCGGGTGCGCAGTGTGTACAGGCCCTGGGGTCGCCACTGGAGGAAGGCGACGATCGCCACCAGCACCACGACCTTGGCGACGCTGACGGTGGTCGAGTACTCCAGCACGGACTGCAGCACGCCCAGCGCGAACGCCGTGATGACGGCCCCCTTCAGCTGTCCGATGCCACCGACGACCACGACCAGGAAGGCGTCGACGATGTAGTTGGTGCCCATCGTCGGGCCGATCGGCCCGACCAGGGTGAGCGCGACCCCGGCCACGCCGGCCAGGCCGGAGCCGATGAAGAAGGTGATCCGGTCGACCTGTCCGGTGGCGATGCCGGAGACCTCGGCGAGGTCGCGGTTCTGCACGACGGCCCGGATACGGCGGCCCAGCGGGGTGAATCGCAGGACGAGGGTCAGGCCGAGGACGCAGAGGAGCGCCAGGCCCAGGATGAACAGGCGGTTGTTGGCGAAGGTGACCGAGCCTGCCGAGATGTTGCCGGTGAGGATGTCGGGTGCGGCCGTCTGCACGTTGGGGGCGCCGAAGACGTCCCGGGCCAGCTGCTGGAGCATCAGCGAGACGCCCCAGGTGACCAGCAGGGTGTCCAGCGGGCGCGTGTAGAGCCGCCGGATGAGCAGCCATTCAAGGAGCGCGCCCATGGCTCCCGCGACCAGGAACGCGAGCGGCAGGGCGACGAGGAGGGAGACCCCGGCGCTGCTGATGGACTTCTGCAGGACGTACGTCGTGTAGGCGCCGGCCATGATGAACTCGCCGTGCGCCATGTTGATCACGCCCATCTGACCGAACGTCAGGGTCAGGCCGAGCGCGATGAGAAGCAGGACGGCACCGATGCTGATGCCGGTGAAGGACTGGTTGAGGACGACCGTCATGAAGCGGCTCCGGGTCGGGTACGGACGTGCGGGCTTGCGGCGTGCGGGCTCGCCATGGGCGTGACCCGGCCCCGTGACGGAGCCGGGTCGATCCCATGGGGCGTGGCTCAGGACAGGCCGGAGGCCCAGGAGTAGCCCTTGAGGTACGGGTCCGGCTTGATCGGCTTGCCCGAGTTCCAGACCTCCTCGATCAGGCCGTCGGAGCCGACCTTGCCGATGCGGGCCGTCTTGTAGACGTGCTGGGTGGCGCCGTCGACGGTGACCTTGCCCTCGGGGGCGTCGAAGACGATGCCGTCGGAGGCCGCCTTCACCTTGGCGACGTCGAAGGAGCCGGCCTTCTCGACCATCGCCTTCCAGAGGTAGACGGAGATGTAGGCGGCCTCCATCGGGTCGGAGGTCGGCTTGTCCTTGCCGTACGCCGCCTGGTAGGCCGCGACGAACTTCTTGTTCGCGGCGCCCGGTGTGGTCTCGTAGTAGTTCCAGGCCGTCAACTGGCCATCCAGGTACTGCGTTCCGATGCTCTTGACCTCCTCCTCGGCGATCGAGACGGAGAGCACCGGCAGGCTCTTGGCGGTGAGGCCCGCGGACTTGTACTCCTTGAAGAAGGCCACGTTGCTGTCACCGTTGAGGGTGTTGAACACCGCGTCGGCGCCGGAGCCCTTGACCTTGTTGACGATGGTGCTGAACTCGGTGGAGCCGAGCGGCGCGTAGTCCTCGCCGACCACCGTCAGGCCCTTGGCCTTCGCGTACGCCTTGATGATCTTGTTGGCGGTGCGCGGGAACACGTAGTCGCTGCCGACCAGGTACAGCTTGGTCAGGCCCTGCTTCTTCAGGTAGTCGAGGGCGGGCACGATCTGCTGGTTGGTGGTGGCGCCGATGTAGAAGATGTACGGCGACTCCTCCAGGCCCTCGTACTGAACGGGGTAGAAGAGCAGCGACTTGTACCGCTCGAAGACCGGCTTGACGGCCTTGCGGCTGGCCGAGGTCCAGCAGCCGAAGGTGGCCGCGACCTTGTCGTCCGTGATGAGGGCCTCGGCCTTCTCGGCGAACGTCGGCCAGTCGGAGGCGCCGTCCTGGCTGATGGGCTTGAGCTTCTTGCCCAGAACACCCCCGGAGGCGTTGATCTCCTTGATGGCGAGCAGCAGCGAGTTGTGGACCGTGACCTCGCTGATGGCCATGGTGCCCGAAAGCGAGTTGAGCAGACCGACCTTGACCGTGCTGCCGGACGTGTCCGCCGTGGCGCCGGAGCCCGACGTCGTCTCGGTGCCGGTCTTGGCGCCACAGGCGCTGAGGGCGGCGGACGCGCCGGCGGCCGATATGCCGGCCAGAAGACCGCGTCTGCTGATGCTGAGCCCGGACATGCACAACCTCCTTGCCCCGAAGGGCGAAGCGAAAAGAGCGGAGTGTCTCGAAAGAGCCGTGGGAGGGAAGGGGAGGGACACGCTTCAGAAGCGGCGGCGTTGGCGCACGGGTTCCCCAGCCGTTCCGGGGTGGCGTCCGGGCTGGTCGCTGAAGTGCGACCACAGCCTGCGAGGAGACTGTTTCCGGTGCGTTTCACGGCAATTGAAGAATGGTTTCCAGTGGAAGCAAAATCGCGAGTAAAACAAAAATGCCCCCGCTGGAGATGCGCGGTTGACGGCATCACGGCGACGGCAATTAATGCTTCCTGCGGAAAGGATCAGTTTCTCGGTTTCCCTTGTCAAGGGCCCAGTGATCACAGGTAGGCTCGGACACAGGCCGACAGCACGAGCGGAGGAGCACGATGGCGAGGCAGCCCCAGGAACTGCTCTACCTGCTGACCCGTGCCGAACGCCTCACCGTGCGCCGAGTGCAGTCCGTACTGGACGAGTTCGACTGTTCGGTCGAGGCGTGGCGGGTGCTCGACCTGCTGTCCGACGGGCAGGGGCACAACATGACGGCCCTCGCCGACCATGCCTTCCTGCCGGCCCCGAGCCTCACCAAGCTGGTCGACCAACTCGTCGACCAGAACTGGGTTTACCGCCGCGTCGACCCCACGGACCGGCGTCGGGTGCTGGCCCACCTCACTCCGCGAGGCATGCAGCGGTGGCAGTTGCTGGTCCGTGAAGTACGGGCCGACTGGGGGGCCTTGGAGCATTCGCTCCCCGGCGAGGAGCTGGACGAATTGCTCGCACGGCTGGCCGGGGCCCTGGAAGGCCCGGGCACCTCGGGCCGGGGCGCCACGGTCCCTGGCGGCGTCACACCAGGTCGTGCGGAGCGCGGAGTTGGGCGAGGACGTTGAAGTCGAGCCCGTCCGCCTCCGCGAGGTAGATGCGCTGGCGCACATGCCGGTCGCGGAGGCGGAGCAGGCCGCGCGGCCCTTCGTAGGAGACGGTCTCGGCGGCGGCGGAGATCGCGGCCACGTCCAGGGTGCGGGCCCGCTCGATGAGTGAGGCGAGCAGCAGCACACCCTCGTAACAGGATTCGCCGAGGCTTCCGGGGGCCGGAGCCTCGATACCGAAGCGGTCTGCGTACTGGCCGTGGAAGTCCAGGGTGTCCTGGTTCGCCAGCGAGGCGAAGAATCCGGCCGTGCTGAAGAGGTCACCGGTCGCCTCCGGACCGCTGGCCATCAGCATGTTCTCGTCCATCAGCGTGCTCAGCCTGAGGCACCGCTGGTCGAGGCCGGAGGCGGCGAAGGCCCGGTTGAAGCGGACCGCGTCGCTGCCGACCAGCAGCATCAGCACGCCGTCCGCGTCCGCGTGCTCGATGCGCCGCAGCACGTCACGGAAGTCCTCGGCGCCCAGCGGGAGATACGCCTCACCGCAGACCCGCCCACCCCCACACGCTCGCGCGTAACGGCGGGCGGCCCGGGCGGTGCGCCGGGGCCAGACGTAGTTGTTGCCGACGACGAACCATCGGCGCACCCGCCGTGTCTCGGCCAGCAGCCGCATGGCGGGCAGCAGCTGCCAGTCGGGCGTCTCACTGGTCATGAAGACACCGTCGGTGCGCTCCCCGCCTTCGTACAGGGCGGTGTAGACGTACGGCACCAGGTGCGCGATGCGCGGCGCCACCGCCTGCCGGACCGAGGAGATGTGCCAGCCGGTCACCCCGTGCACCACACCGGTCGCCACCAGGGCCTCGACCTCCTCGGCGACCTTCCGCGGGTCGGCGCCGCCGTCGACCTCCAGCAGCCGGAGCTCCTTGCCGAGCACACCGCCGGCCTTGTTGATCTCCTCGGCGGCCAGCCGCGCGCACGCCTCACAGGCGGGACCGAAGATCCCGGCAGGCCCCTGCATCGGGTACACGAGCGCGACGTTCAGGGCCGAGTCGTCGGCCGTGAACCACTCGGGGGCGTGGAGGCTGAGCGGCCGCTGCATGGCCACATGATTGCCGGGCGCCCGTCAGCGCCCAAGCATTGGCCGGGATCGAGACCGATTTGTAGGCATGGGGGGGCAGGCCCACTGCGCGGGAGGAGCACGAGGCGGCGTCCGAGGACGGACGAGTCGTAAGACGCGCCCCGCGTCCGGGAAACAGTCTCGCCTGCGGGTCCGGCTTCTCCAGTCGGCGACCACGCCGGTCGTGGCGTCGTAGCCGAACAGGAAGTCCACGGTGGGTACGCAGCGGGAGCGGTGTTCGCCCTGACGGGTCTGGCGGTGCCTCTCGTCGTCCGCTGGACACAAGACCACCGCCAACACGACCGGAACCGGCCTGAGCCGCAGCGCGAGGCACCAGCCGCCTGATCAACTCCCGCAGGCTTTCGGCACCTTGCTCGGCCGTGGCGGGCTGTGCCAGGCCCGCCGTCCACTTCTCCTCTATCCGGCCGACCTTCCACACCACCAGGGCCACCGCCCACATGACGAAGAACAGCCCGACGATGACGTATCCGATGATGTTCAGGTCCAGGCCGGACACCCGGTCCCAGAAAGCGCCGTGCAGATTCGCCTTCTCCGCGATCAGGCCCAGTAGTTCGACCGTGCCGATGATGAGCGCGACGGCGACGGACAGGCCGGTGATCGTGTCGGTCGGGCTCACGCACTGGCTGTCCACCGCGCGGATGGTGCGCCCCGAGGTGATGTCGCTGCGCTCCCGGCTTGGCCGACGGGCCCGGCGTTGCATGCGCGTGTGTCGGCGCGGTCAGTCTGTGGTGAAGCTGGACAGCATCGCAGCGGGGTAACGGCTGCCTGCCGAGCCGTGGGGAAGGATCTCCGTGATGCGGGCCAGATCGGCTGCGGAGAGCTGGACGTCGACGGCGCCGGCGTTCTCCTCGAGGCGCTTGGTGCTGCGGGTGCCGGGAATGGGTGCGACGTCCTCGCCCTGGGCGAGCAGCCAGGCCAGCGCGAGCTGGGCGGTGGTGATGCCCTTGGTGTCGGCCAGGTTCTTGAGCTGTTCGATGGCGTGCAGGTTGTACGTGTAGTTCTCGCCCTGCCAGCGCTCGTCCCAGCTGCGCATGTCGTCCGCGGGGTATTCGCCGGCGGGCTTGATCTGGCCGGCGAGGAAACCGCGGCCGAGCGGGGAGTAGGGCACCAGGCCGATGCCGAGTTCCCGCAGCACGGGAAGGATCTTCTCCTCCACCTCCCGCTCGAAGAGCGAGTACTCGTACTGGAGCACGGAGACCGGGGTGACGGCGTGGGCGCGGCGGATGTACTGGGGGCCGACGTTGCTCAGGCCGAAGTACTTCACCTTGCCCTCGGCGATCAGTTCGCCGACCACGCCGGCGACCTCCTCGACCGGAACGTCGGGGTCGGAGATGTGCTGGTAGAAGAGGTCGATGTGGTCGCTCTGCAGGTAGCGCAGGCTGTTCTCGGCGACCTGGCGGATGTTTTCCGGGCGGCTGTTGTAGCCGGGGCTGTGCAGCGGGGCGGTCATGTCGAAGCCGAACTTGGTGGCGAGGACCACCTCGTCGCGGAAGTCCTTGACCGCCTTGCCCAGGAGGATCTCGTTGCTGCCGGTGCCGGCGCCGTACAGCTCGGCGGTGTCGAAGAGGTCGATCCCGAGTTCGTGGGCGCGGCGGATGGTCGCGATGCCCTCGTCGTCGTTCGAGGCGCCGTAGGCCATCGACATGCCCATGATTCCCAGGCCGAGCGCCGAGACGCGCAGACCCTGAGAGCCCAGATTGCGGTGCTGCATGAGTTCACTCCTCAGTGGTTCGCCGGCTTCACCCCAGAGGCCAAACCGAACTGTTCCGTTTGACTCTACGCGCCGATCGGCCAGATGCCAAACCAAATAGTTCGGTGCTCTATCCTGGGGCCATGTCCCCGTCCCGCGACTCCGGCCAGCCAGCAGCGCCCGCCCTCGCCGGCGACACCACGCGCGAGCGCATCCTCACCGCTGCCATGGAGGAGTTCGCCCGCCACGGCATCGCCGGCGCCCGCGTGGACCGCATCGCCAAACTCGCCAGGACGAGCAAGGAACGCGTCTACGCCTACTTCCGCGGCAAAGACGCGCTCTACGCCGACGTCGCCGCACGGGAGCACGCCGTCATCGCCGAGGCCACCCAGCTGGACCCGTCCGACCTGCCTGGCTACGCGGGCCGCCTGTTCGACTACTTCGTCGCCCGCCCGGACCACCACCGCCTGATCACCTGGGGCCGCCTCGAACTGCTGGGCACCACGGCCGCTGCCGACGAGCACTCCCAGGCATTGATCGCCCGCAAGATCGACCAGCTCCGCCAGGCGCAGCAGGCCGGACAGCTCGACCCCGCCTGGGACCCCGCCGACATCCTCGCCCTGGTCAACCAGATCGCCACGACCTGGGCGGCACAACCCGAACTCAGCGAGGCCGCCGCCGCACACGCCGTGGACCCCACCACCGCCGCCCGCCGCGCCGCGGTGGTGACCGCTGTCGAGCGGCTTTTCCCCCGAGCGCGCTGAGGCCCCGGGCCGACGGCAGCCCTGCCCGAACCTTCCCCGAACGGCGCCCTCCGCCCTTGCCCCTCACCTCTGCCTACGGGCCCGCAGAGCGGCCCACTGGCGTAGCCGCTCGGCGATCTGGGCCATGCGAGTCCCGTGTGGTGCCTGTCGATGTGTTCCTGTCCTTGTGGCCCCTCAATGCCCCGCCATGCCCCTCAGGGCCCTTGCCGGGGACGCTACAAGAGCAGCAGCCGCGTACGGCCCAGTTCGGCCGCTGTCGTTCTCGCCGCGCGGACGTCCGCCGCCGATCCCGCGCGACGCCGGCGACCGCACCCTGCCACTCGACATCAAGGGACGGCTGTTCCAGCGCCGCCGCCGACTGCCGAGTACGTGGCGATCGAGGGCGCCCGGGCCGCCGTGGACTTACGCGGAGAGGCCAACGACGCGCTGCCGCCCATCCTGGCCGAGGAGCCGTTCAGGCGCTCGACCACATGCTCCGCGAGAACGGCGATCCTGGAACGCAGGTCCCGGCAGGCGGCGAAGCCGCTTGAGCGGGGCGGGCAGGCGCCCGGGATCGAGACGCGTGAGCTGATCTACTGAGACGCGTGAGCTGATCTACTGAGACGCGTGAGCTGATCTACACCAATCCCAAGGGCACGGCCATGCGGCGCGTGGTCCACCCGGGGAACTATCGGTGCTCGCAGTTGGTCGCCCAGTCGGCGCACGCCTGGACCGCCCAGCGCCGGGCTACGGCCTTGACGAACAGCCAGACTCATACGCGCGTGATCGGGCTGCTTGCCGAGTTCAGCGACGACCGTCTGGCGGCCCGGGGGGGGCTGGACGCGGCCCGAGCACGGCTGGAGGCCGGTCATCGACCCGAGGGAAGTGATCTTCGCCCTCGAGAAGGACGTGCAGGACCGCTCCCCCACCGACTCGCCACGGGCTCACTTGGCGAGTCTTCTGTGACCCGTCAACGTCTGATCAGACGGAAAGTTCGGTGATGCTGAGGGCGAAGTCCAGGTTCCCCACCCCGTTGTTGGCGAGGCCCACTGTGACCACGCCCGCCCCTTCCAGCCAGTGCGCCATTTTCAGGCCGCCGACGTCCAGCGGGCGCAGCCCGAGGCTCTCGATGAACGCCTCCACACCTGCCTTGGCCTGCGCATTGTCGCCGGCGATGAAGACGTCGGGCCGGCCCTTCTCCAGGACTTGACGGAAGACGGTGTTGAACGCCTTCACCACGCTGGCGCCGGCCGGGGCCGCCTTGGCGACTTCCTGCGCGATCGAGGTCTCCTCGCGGTGGGCCAGACCGTCGAAGGTGGAGTTGAAGGGGTTGCTGATGTCGACGACGACCTTGCCCGCGAGAGCGTCTCCGTACTGGGTGACGGCCGGCACGACACCGTTGTGCAACAGGGCCACGATGACGATGTCCCCGGCCGGGGCGGTGCCCCATTCTCCGGTCGTGGCGCTGTCGCCCAGAGACTTGGCCAGGTCGGCGGCCTTGGACTGATCGCGGCCCATGACCTCGACGGTGTTGCCGCCCGCTATCGCCCGCGCGCCGATGGTGCGGGCCATGTTCCCGGTGCCGATGATGCTGATGCTGCTCACGATGTGTCCTGTCCTGGTTGTGGGTTGTTCGGTTCAGATGGCGGTGGTGCCGCCGTCGGCGACGAGTTCCATGCCGTTGACGTAGCTGGAGTCGTCGGATGCGAGAAAGAGGGCGGCGGTGGCGATTTCGTCGGGGCGGCCCATCCGGCCGCGGGGGATGAGGGACTCGAACTGGCGCTTGGTGGCCTCGTCGAAGAGTTCTTCCTGCTTGGCGGTGGCGACCTGGCCGGGGGTCAGGACGTTGACGCGGATGTGGCGGTCCTTGAGCTCGTTGAGCCAGATGCGGGCCCATGCCTGCTGGACGGCCTTGCTGCCGGCATAGACGCTCCAGCCGGGGAAGGCGCCGAGGGAGGCGTTGGAGCCGGTCATGAAGATGGAGCCGCCGTCGTTGAAGAGCGGGAGGGCCTTCTGGACGGTGAACAGGGTGCCGCGGGCATTGAGCCCGAACCACGTGTCGAACTGGGCCTCGGTGATCTCGCCGAGCGGAGCGGGCTCGCCCCCACCGGCGCTGGCCCACAGCACGTCGAGGCTGCCCTTCTCCCGCTTGACGATGTCGTACAGGCGGTCCAGGTCGTCCAGGTCGGCGGCGTCGCCCTGGACGCCGGTGACGTTACGGCCGATCTGCTTCACGGCCTCGTCCAGGGCGTCCTGGCGGCGGCCGGTGATGAAGACGTGCGCTCCCTCGTCGACGAACAGCTTCGCGCCGGCCAGCGCCATGCCGGTGGTGCCGCCAGTGATGACCGCGACCTTGCCGTCAAGCTTTCCCATGGTTGCTCCCTGAGGTCTGTGGTGCTGCGCACACCTGGGGTGACGGGGTTATGTACACCGCCCTGTGTGCTTACCGTACGGAGCGGGCGGCCGGGACGCAACTATGTACACCGGTCGTTACCCAACGAGGTAGCATGGACCCATGACGGAGTTGGAGAAGGGCCCCACGGGCCGCCGCCGCGGCCGGGGCGCCCGCGAACGCATCCTCAGCGCGTCCCAGCAGCTGTTCCGCGAGCAGGGCATCAACCGCACCGGCATGGACCAGCTCTGCGCGGCGGCCGAGGTGTCCAAACGCACGGCCTACCAGCACTTCACCGGCAAGGACGAACTCGTCGCCGAGTACCTGCGCCGGTTCGACCCCTCCGTTCTGTCCGGCGTGTTCGACCGCACCGACCTCACGCCCCGCGAACGGCTCCTCGCCGCCTTCGACATCCCCCCCACCACCCCCCTGTGCCCCTACATCGCCGCCGCCGTCGAACTCCACGACCCCCAGCACCCCGCATCCCAGTACGCGCGCGACTACAAGAAGGCCGTCGCCGCGCGGCTCGCCGACACCGCCCGCGAAGCCGGCGCCGCCGACCCCGAACAACTCGGCGAGCAACTCGCGCTGCTCATCGACGGCGCCGCGGCCCGCACCCGGGTCCTCAACGCCGACGCCTTCCCCACCGCCGCCGCCATCGCCGCCGTCCTCATCGACAGCGCCATCCCCGCCACAGCCGGCGATGACCGGCGAGGGGAGGAAGTGTCAAGTTGACGTGACACTCCGCGGCCGGGCTGGACGCGCGGCCGCTCGCGCGGCTGCACCCACCGGTACGCGACACCAGCCGCCCGGCACCCGGCCCGGATCTGCCGGCTTTCCCGGAACTGGCCGCCCGCCTGCCTACTGAAGGCCGCAGCCGAAGCCGCCGGGGAGGGCGGCGACCCCCGAAGACGTCAGGAGTTCATGGGCCGTCATCTTGGCCCAGGGCGCTGACGCACCGCCGTTTCGAACAGACGGCTGATCACATAAGTCCGTGCGCGGTGGCTCATGAACTCGTACGCAGTTGGGAGCCGGAGACTTGCCTCCCCGTCATCCACTCCACCGCGGCGCTCTCCTCGCGGGGCAGCACGGCGTTGACTTCTGGACCGAGCCAGCTGAACCACCACTCACGCTGATCATCAGCGAGCGGCTCATCTGGGCCATGGCGGCCCGAAACGAAGGCCGACAGGCGGGCAGCCAACACGTCCGGCTGAACCCGTCGGCGATCAGCCGACTTGAGCCGCGTCCGCAGCACGTACTCGCAGGCGGTCTCAGGTGCTTCGGGGCCTCTCGGACAACTGCCGGCCGAAGAACGGAACCGGCTCAGAGGTCGGCCACAACAGCACCACTCCGTCAGGCCATTTCACTCTCGGGAGCACGATGAGCGAGGGGGCGGCCGCACTGCTCAAGCGTGCCTTGAGACGAGATCGCCTCCCCGCTGCCACATCTCATTTTGGGACTCGAACCCACGGCCGACGGATCATGAGTCCTTTGAGGATCTCGGCGCCCCTTGTCGATCAATGCTCGTGCTGGCCGTTTTCCCAGGTCAGAAGCAGTTTGGCGTCTCAATCCTTCTAGGCCCTTGTCAGTCTTTTCCGATCCTTGTGTCCAACCTGCGTCCAGAACGCGTCCTGGAAGGAGGCGTTAGGCCGACACAGCGGCCGTCCTCCCAGATCGGCAACAACTCCCGGAATGCGAGCTGCGGATTTCCCTTCCAATGCGTAGAGGCTCCGCCCCGGCAGTCGGGGAGGAGCCTCAGCAGCCGTCTCCGTGACGGGACGTCCTCGAACCAGGCCCAACGGACTTTCATGCGGTTGCCGGGCTCCCGTCTCCGTCGGACTCCGGTGCTGCGCCGGCAACTTCCTGACCGGCCAGGTCGGGTTGGTCGGCAACCCAGCTCAGCAGCATCCTGAGGCTCTCAGCCGTTGGTGAGCCGGGCTGCGGCAGGTAGGTGAGCAGTGCGCGATCGGGGCGGGCGGGCACGGTGAGCATGTGGTAGTCGAACTCGAGCGAGCCGACAACCGGGTGCACGATACGGGTGACGCCCAGCCGCTTCTCCCGGACGTCGCCGGTCGCCCACAGCCGCCGAAACGGCTCGCTGCGGATGGCCAGCTCACCGACCAGTTGGGCTGGGCGGTGAGTCATCAGGCTTGGCATTCCTCGGCCCCGGCCCCCGCTTCGATCGTCTGCTCGTTCTGGACAACGGAGTGGTCCCGCGAGAGGTTTTGGCAGCTGGACGAGCTACGAGACATTCCACGCCCTGGACGCCAGGCCCGACCTCGGCGGCTACTCCGCTCGCATTCGCGCCGGGACGCGACCGCGGAGCTGTACGAGCGATCAAGTGGGCTGCTTCATGCCACTGGGCCTCACTTGCAGAAGATCCACCGGCATGATCCGGGCTCGCACCCTGCCCTGCAGCGATGAGCTGAGCGTTTCCGGATCGGTGGGGTATGCGTTCCGGAGCGATCTCCTGGCCACCCGCCGACCTGCGGCGACGGAGTTTTCTACAAGTCCCGCTACGTCGTAGATCCTCCAAGAAGAAGGAATCGTCCTCGTGACCTGGCTCACATAATTCGCGCGTATCAGGCTTGCGGACCGCCATTCCTGCCCGATGTTCCTTGGTCGCCGCCTAATGCCTGTCACACCTGACGTACCCGAACACCGGGAAGGTCGTCGAAGCGGGCCCGCTTGTCGTAGGTGACCACGGTGCGCGCGGTGGTCAGCGCGGTGGCCGCGATGATCAGGTCGTGGGCACCTCGGGGCTGGCCGGCCCTGCGAACATGCGCGAGCAGCCGCGCGTGCGCGCGGGCCACGTCCACGGTGTACTCCTCGACCGGGATGGTGGCGAGGACGGTGTCGACGAAGGACTGGCGGGCGACCCGGTTGGTGTCGTCCGCCAGTTCCACCCCCTGGAGCAGTTCCGCCGCCGTGATGGCGGCGATCGCCGGATCGTCGTCGTCGGCCAGGGCCTGGTCGAGGGAGACCTTCCGGCGCTCGATCGCGATCAGCACGCCGGTGTCAAGGATCAGTCGCTCCACGGATCGTCCAGCGTCAGCAGATCACGGGTGGCCGTCACATCGTCCTCGAAGGTGTCATCAAGGGTGCCGACGTGCCGCAGGAGAGCGTCCTTCACCGCCCGTCCCGTGGCCTTGGGCGCGGGAGCGAGCACAGCCAGACGCTTGCCTCCGCGGGTGATCACGATGGTTTCCCCGCGTTCCGCGCTGTCCAGCACGGAGGCGAAGTTCCGTGATGCTTCGGTAGCGGTCATCGTCTTCATGACCTGATTTTCTCAGAGAATCTGATACCCGACAAGACATGTGGAGGACATCAGGCATGATCTGACACCACAGGTTTCTCCGCCCTTGCCATTCCCTTCCGATCCTTGTGTCCGACGGCATCCCGAGCACGGCGCCGTTCTGCGTTCTTCCGGGCAGCCGCACTCGCCGCCTTCGCCCTCGGGACCGCCGCCGGCGACCTCACCGCCACTGTCGGCTTCGGCTACCCGGGGGTCCGTCGCCCTCTTCGCGGCTTCCTTGCCCCTGCTTCGGCACCCTGGGCGCGATTTCGGCTTTCTGGACATCGCTCGCCGACTGGATGGCGCTCCCCACGCCGCGGCGGCCGCGCTTTCGGCCTGGCGCCGGTCACCCTCGCCTGGAGGGCAGCATCGGATTCGTCGGCTACCTGGCCATGCCCCAACGCGACGGGGGCGCATGCGCCGCGGCATGAAGCAAGTCCGCGCTGGGCCGTTTCCTGTACGGGCCGTTATCCCGACACACGCCTCGGCCACAGCCCCTCGCACGGACCGCCGCACCCACACGCCACCCACGGGGCAGAAGGCCGACCCGAAGATCACCAGACGAATCGGGCGGCCAGCCCCTCGAAAACGTCGGCTACGAAGGCGTGCCCAACGCCCAAGCCATGACATCAGAGCAGGCCAGAGCGATTCTGACTAGCTCCTACGTCCCCAGAGTTGAAGTCACGAGCAGCGGATTCCGTCTCGTTGCCCCAAAGTCCTGGATTCGCACCCCTGATGAGACGTTTCCCCAGGTCACAGGCGTGCACAGTGGGGCGGGTGGGACTCGAACCCACGGCCGACGGATTATGAGTCCTTTGAGGATCTTGGCGACCCTTGTCGATCAATCCCAATCGGGGGCGTTTTTGCAGGTCAAACGCGGGTGCACATTGTCAGCGTCAGCTTATCCTTGCCGGTCTGTTCCTATCCTTGCGTCCCCAAAGCGTCCCCACCACGGCCCTTGAGGACGAAAACGCCAGCGGGGAAGGTCAGAATCG
The DNA here is from genome assembly GCF_040606035.1 of Streptomyces sp. NPDC005483. NCBI lineage: Bacteria > Bacillati > Actinomycetota > Actinomycetes > Kitasatosporales > Streptomycetaceae > Streptomyces > Streptomyces sp. NPDC005483. Next base: position 19,621 of record NZ_JBEXEA010000004.1, on the reverse strand, counting down.
CCAGCTAGTGCTCTGACCGCATAGGTTGGCCGGTTTGGTGATCGCGGCGGTTGGGTGGGGGGGTGACGTCCGTTCCGACCGCTGGAGGTGCGGTGGCCGAGCCTGTCCGTGTGCGCAGACTGACCGACCAGGAAGGGCTCGTGCGCCGGGGCAGCACCAACTCGGTGCGCTACCGGCGCGCGATGATGCTGCTGGCCTCGGCCGGCGGGAACCGGGTGCCCGTGATCGCCCAGCGGGTGCAGGCCGACGAGGACACCGTCCGGGACGTGCTCCACCGCTTCAACGAGATCGGCCTGGCCTGCCTGGACCCTCAGTGGGCGGGAGGCCGTCCCCGCCAACTCAGCCCTGACGACGAGGACTTCGTCATCCAGACGGCTCTCCCGCCCGACCAAACTCGGCCAGCCCTTCACACGCTGGTCACTGCGCAAGCTCGTCGCCTACCTGCGCAAAGTCCACGGCCACGTGATCCGGATCGGCCGTGAGGCGTCACGCTGCCTGCTCGCCCGCCGCGGCGTGACCTTCCAGCGCACCAAGACGTGGAAGGAATCCCCGGACCCCGACCGCGAGGCGAAGCTGGACCGGATCGAGGAGGTCCTCAACCGCATCCCCGACCGGGTCTTCGCCTTCGACGAGTTCGGTCCGCTCGGGATCCGTCCCACCGCGGGCTCGGGCTGGGCGGAGCAGAAGCACCCCGACCAGCTGCCCGCCACCTACCACCGCACCCGCGGCGTGCGGTACTTCCACGGCTGCTACTCGGTCGGCGACGACACCCTGTGGGGCGTCAACCGCCGCAGAAAGGGCACCGCCAACACTCTGGCCGCGCTGAAGTCGATCCGTGCCCCGGCCCGACGGCGCCCCGATCTCCGTGATCCTGGACAACCTGTCCGCCCACAAAGGCGCCGACATCCATCGCTGGGCGGGGAAGAACAAGGTCAAGCTGTGCTTCACCCCGACCTATGCCTCCTGGGCGAATCCGATCGAAGCCCACTTCGGACCGCTGCGGCAGTTCACCATCGCCAGCTCCCACCACCCCAACCACTCCGTCCAGACACGGGCCCTGCATGCCTACCTGCGCTGGCGCAACGCCAACGCCCGCCACCGTGACGTCCTCGCCGCCGAACGCAGAGAACGCGCCCGCATCCGAAGCGAGAAAGGCATCCGCTGGGGCGGACGCCCCCTCAAGACCGCAGCGTGAGCACACTTCCTACCCAGTGCGCAGCTCCTCGTGAAAGCTGGGAGCATGATGGGCGGACCGTCTGAGAACCCAGAACTCTGGGCATTCGTGGCACTGGACGACGGACCCGCCCACCCGGTCTTCCCCGGCGTCGGATTCAACTCCTTCGCTGAAATGTCCTGGCAACGTTTCGAGGCAGCCACCGACGTCGTGCACGTTGGACAGCGCGTCTCATGCGAGTTCCTCCAGTTCGACACATGGAACCTAGAGGCCCGACTGTCCTTGAAAACCACACAGCCGGACCCTTTTCAGGTATTCGCCGACACCATCGCGGTGGGGCAGAAACTGCCTGGCCAAGTCACCAAGCTGATCCCGTTCGGCGTCTTCGTCCAGGGCGCCGACGAAATCGAGGGACTGGTTCACCTGCGCGAGCTCGCCCGGACACCGGTGGAGGCTCCATCAAATGTCGTCCAGGTCGGCGACAAGATCACGGTGGTCGTCACCGAAATCGACCGAGAGCGACGCAGGTTGGCCCTCTCCCGACGACAATGCTCATCCGCCGGAGTGTGATGCGCTGTGTTCCTGCGACAATTCCCTTGTGCGAGTGTTCCTGAACGTCTGCTCAGTCAAAGGAAGGCACACGCCCCAGGCCGGTGCACCTTTGCGGTCAGAGCACTAGAGGGACGGCTCGAACCAGCTCGCAGCGGATTCCCCTCCCAACGCGCAGAGGCTCCGCCCCGGATGCCGGGGCGGAGCCTCTGCGGCCGTTACCGCAGGTCAGACGTTGTTTCACCAACTTACCCCCAGCGGGTGATCCACTGAGCCCTCTAAAGAAGTCACTCCTCCGGGGGAGGGGGCGCATATAGTGCGCTGGGCCGTCCGTGTGAGATGTCACTGATTCCCACGGTTACTGCCGGGGTGCAAATGGATTATTGGAGACGGATCCAACCGGTGGGCCGCCCGTTCTCGCCGGAGGGTGCGGCAGTCGACTGCCTGCGGCTTCCCCGGGAAAGCCCAGGTGATCTCAACGGCATACCGCGATGGGCCCCTTGGTGGAGAAATTGGATCCTGTCAGCCGGCGCCGCTTGCGGCGCCGGCTGACGCCACTGCAGCTCGCATCTACCCCCTTCCCCCCGTCGCGCCTGGCGCGCCTTTGGAACCGACGGCGACGAGACGGCATCGGATTCTGCAACTACCGAGGGACTACCTGGCAATTCGGGATGAGGCGCCTCGCGAGAGCCGACACCCGGCGTTCGAAGCAGGGAGGGGCGGACGGGCGGTACGGGAAAACGCCTGCGCGGGCGCCTTTCTGATGGGGGAACGGTTTGCCGACTGTTACCCGCGGGCCCTGTAGGCCCGGTTGACGTAAGGCGGAGAAACGGCGAGAGCGGAAGCAGGTGCGGGATTCTCAGGTGCCGTCGTGAACGATGCAGCGGGTCTGGCGTTCACTTTGGCCAAGGGGGATTTCGATGCCCGCTCCGGGGTTGCCGCAGGTTTGATTCTGGCGGCCGTTTTGCGCTGTGTTGGTCTCCGGGCCGATCACCTGGCCGCCGTCTGCCGAGGCAAGGCCGCGGTGGGCCTCGCCGGGGTCGTGGGCGGCGTAGTCGGCGGCTGTGCAGGTGGTGCGTCTTTGGATGGTGCCGATGACGTTTACGGTGAGGGTGTCGGAGGAGTTGCCGCAGTAGACGTTCTGGCGGCCCGTCTGGGCGGTGTTGACCTGAGGGCCGACCGTGGTGCCGCCCAGGGCGCGGGCACCGCCCTTGTAGGCGTCCGCGCTGCTGCCGTGCTCGTCGTCGTAGTCAGCGACGGTGCATGTGGTGTCCCAGCTCATCGTCCCGGCTACGTTGACGGTGATCAGGTCGGCGGAGTTGCCGCAAGCCAGGTTCTGCTCCCCCCTCTGAGCGGTGTTGACCTGCGGCCCGAGCGTGGTACCCCCCACGGCTTGGGCAGCATCGGCGTGGGCGCCCTCACGGCGGGTGTGGCGGTCGTCATCGACACACACCTGCTCCCGGTGCACCTCTTGACCGGCATTGAGCCTCACCAGCCGGGCGGAGTTGCCGCAGGCCAGGTTCTGCTCCCCCTGCTGGTCGGTGTTCTGCGCCCCGCTCAGCGGGACGTCCTCGAGGATGTCGGCGAACGCGCTACTGCTTGCGGCGGAGATCAGCGCGCCTGCGGCGAACACCACAGCGGCCGCGCGGCGGACTCTCTGCACGGTCGCGTGCCGCTCCTGCTGTCCCATCGTCTCAGCTCTTTCCTTGTCGGCCTGGCCGGGCCTGCAGCCCGCGCCCTGACTTCAGAGTCGGCGAACGCCCGGCCGGTTGAGAAGCCACGGTTTGTCCACCCGGCAGAGCCCCCCGGAGAGGTCGCGTGCGCACGACTGACCCAGGCGCGGGCGGCTACCGGTTGACGGTGCCAATGTTGGTGGACCGGTCGACGGCGACACATTGGGTCTGCGTACGACTGCCGGCGTCGGTGAGGGTGACGTCGTTGGGGTTGCCGCAGTTGTTGTTCTGGCGGCCTGACTGGGCCGTGTTCTGCTGGAACAGGTCCAGCGTGCTGGAGCCGCCTTTCGCCTCCGCGCCGTCGCTGACCTCCACGGTGCCGACGTTCTTGGAGTGGTCGACCGTCTCGCAGCCGGTTCCCGCCCTGCTGGCGGCCGCGTTGATGACCGAGTTGTTGGGGCTGGCGCAGTTGTTGTTCTGGCGCCCTGACTGGGCGGTGTTCTGCTGGACCAGGCCACCCGCGCTGGAGCCGCCTTCGGCGTGGGCACCGCCGCCTTCGACGCGGCTGTCCTTGGTGTGGGAGGCGTCCTTGGCGGCGCATCCGCTGTCCACCCGCCCTCCCTCGCCGGCGGTGACGACCGCGCTGTTGGGGTTGGCGCAGTTGTTGTTCTGCCGGCCTGACTGGGCGGTGTTCTGCTGGACCAGGCCACCCGCGCTGGAGCCGCCTTCGGCGTGGGCGTCACCACCTTCGACGCGGCTGTCCTTGGTGTGGGAGGTGTCCTTGGCCGTACATTCGCTGTCCGTCCGACCGCCCGTCAGGAGGATGCCGGACCCATTGGGGTTGGCGCAGTTGTTGTTCTGCCGGCCTGACTGGGCGGTGTTCTGCTGGAACGCGTTGGCGCCGGCGCTGGAGCCGCCTTCGGCGTGGGCGTCGCCGCCTTCGACGCGGCTGTCCTTGGTGTGGGAGGCGTCCTTGGCCGTACATTCGCTGTCCACCCGCCCTCCCTCGCCGGCGATGACGGTAGACCCATTGGGGTTGGCGCAGTTGTTGTTCTGCCGGCCTGACTGGGCGGTGTTCTGCTGGACCAGGCCACCCGCGCTGGAGCCGCCTTCGGCGTGGGCGTCACCACCTTCGACGCGGCTGTCCTTGGTGTGGGAGGTGTCCTTGGCGGTGCATCCGCTGTCGACCCGGCCGCCCGTCAGGGCGATGTCCGAGTCGTTCGAGTTGGCGCAGTTGTTGTTCTGCCGCCCGGCCTGAGCCGTGTTCTGCTGAGCCGCAGTGCCCGTCCCGGACCCGCCGGCGGCGTGAGCGTCACCACCGTCGACGACGCTGTACTTGTTGAAGGAGAGGTCACCGCTCGCGCACCGGGTCTCGACACTGCCGTTCACCAATGCGGTCGCGCCCGCTGCAGTCGAAGTACTGGGGTTGGCGCAGTTGTTGTTCTGCCCGCGCTCTTGGGCGGTGTTCTGCTGAAAGAGACTGGCCGCCCCGCTGCCGCCCGCGGCCGAGGCGCCGGGGCCGTCAGCCATAGCAATCCCACAGCAGGGCGAGGCCAGACCGCCCACGGCCAAGGCCGCCAGCGTGGCCATCCTCATCCGGTGCACGCCTATTCCTCCCGATTGCCTTGGCGTCTCACGCTTTCTCGCGTCCTTTCCACAACGACCTGCCGCACTTGTCGGTACTGGTCCGGCAGCACTTGGGACCCGAACGGCCCATCCCGCTCACCCGTCAAGCCTCAGCTGCTACGGGGCGGAATGTGCGCGACGGCAGACACTTGACTCCTCCGCGCAGCGGCAGCTCGCAGCCCAGTACGCCGCCCGGAGGAGGGCCCCAAGCGCGGCTCGTTGCCCAGCGGTTGCCGTAACCGTCCCGCAGTCAGGCTCGTTGCCTCATGACCCGCTTGCGAGGGCGGAAGCGGTCGATGCCTCTTCCTTAAGCTTTCTTCCCAGGTCACGAAGGGTTTCTGGCGCCATCTGCGGCGTGGCTCCTGCGACTCGCCCGAGTGGGGCAACCGCAATAGGGGTTACTCCGTTTGGGTGATTGGGGGTGGAGGTGTCTTGTCACCCGATTGGTGGTCTGGGTTACTGAGAGTGTGAACCGGCGGGCTGCCCATCCCCGTGCCGGGGGAACGTTGAGACAGGCAGCCGTTGCCGGTTTTCTCTTTGCCCACAGGAGAGGCCGGAAGGCTGCCGTGCGCCTGGCCGTGGCCACGGCGGCGCACTGTCTGTCCGTCCTCCTGGCCCCGGCGGTGTTGACCGCGTGATGGTCTTGTCCCTGTGACTGTGCCGCCGCTGGCTGGCCCTATGTGCCGGTTCCTCGCACGTCCCCACCAAGAGCGAGGAGTACAGCCATGCCCATCTCTCCGAATCAGGGTTCCACCGGCGGCGGGACGCTGGTGACCATCACGGGCACGAACCTGTCCAACACCAGCGCGGTGAAATTCGGCAGCAAGTCCGCCACCAGCGTCACCCAGGTCTCGCCGACCCAGGTCACCGCCGTCTCCCCGTCGGGGACCGGCACCGTCGGGGTCACGGTGACCACGCCGGGCGGGACCAGCAACCCGGTGCCGTTCTTCTACGTCGGCGCCCCGTTCAAGTCGTCGCTGGGCACCACCTCCGGGCCGCTGGCCGGCGGCAACACCATCACCCTCAACGGAACCGGCCTGTCGACGGCCACCAGCGTGTCCTTCGGCGGAGTCACCGCCACCCCCACCGTCAACTCCGACAGTTCCCTGAGCGTCACCGTCCCGGCCGGCGCCGCCGCCGGCCCGGTCGGGGTCAGCGTGAGCACCGCGGGCGGCACCAACAACGGCCTGACCTACACCTACGTCGACATCCCCACGGTCACCTCCCTCACCCCCACCTCCGGCCCCACCTCCGGCGGCACCGCGGTGACCCTCACCGGCACCAACCTCGACACCACCGACTCGGTCACCTTCGACGGCACCCCCGCACCGTTCTCCGTGATCAACACCACCACCCTGTCGGTCGTCACCCCGCCCGGCTCCGCCGGCACAGCCGACGTCACCGTCACCAACCCCGCCGGATCCGACACCGCCGTCGGCGCCTTCACCTACGTCACCGGCCCCGGCATCTAAGCCACCCACCCCCAAAGACGGGTGCAGGTCAGGCCATGAACCCCCGTCCGGGCGGAAGTCCCCCCTCCGCCCGGACGGGTCCCGGCCCTTGCAGCCACACCACGAGCCAGTCCGCTATGTGCTATCTACCGCCCAAATGCTTGCCTCAAGGAGTACAACCATGGCTGCCCCTGTGGTCTCTTCGGTCAGTCCCAACCAGGGACCCGCCTCCGGCGGTACCAGCGTCACCGTGACCGGTGCCGGGTTCACCGGCGCGACAGCCGTCCGTTTCGGGACCCAGAGCGCGACATCGTTCAACGTCAACAGCAGCACCCAGATCACCGCGGTGAGCCCCTCCGGCACCGGCACGGTGAACGTAATTGTCACGACAAGCCAGGGGACCAGCACGCAGCAGGTTTCCTTCACCTACGTGACGACCCCCGCTCCGTCCCTGTCCAGCCTGTCCCCCAGTCAGGGGCCGGTGGCCGGCGGCACTACCGTGACGCTGACCGGCACGGGCTTCACCGGTGCGACAGCCGTGCGGTTCGACGGGACAGCGGCAACGTCGTTCACCGTCAACTCCGCCACGCAGATCACCGCAGTGAGCCCCGCCCACGCGGCCAGCGCCGCCGCGATCACCGTGACCACCCCCGGCGGCACCAGCAACTCCCTGCCGTTCACCTACCTCGGGACCCCTTCTGTCACCGGGCTGTCGCCCACCCAGGGCCCGGTAGCAGGCGGCACCACGGTGACGCTGACCGGCACGGGCTTCACCGGTGCGACAGCCGTGCGGTTCGACGGGACAGCGGCAACGTCGTTCACCGTCAACTCCGCCACGCAGATCACCGCAGTGAGCCCCGCCCACGCGACCGGCGCCGCCGCGATCACCGTGACCACCCCCGGCGGCACCAGCAACCCCGACAATCCCAGCGCATACTTCTACTACGCCGCGGTGCCCTCGCTGACCAGCGTCGCGCCTGCCTCCGGAACAACAACGGGCGGCACCACGGTCACCCTGACCGGCAACGACCTGCTCGGCGCGACAGCGGTGCGCTTCGACGCGCTCGCCGCGGCGTCGTTCACCGTCGACTCCGCCACGCAGATCACCGCAATGAGCCCCGCCCACACGGCCGGCGCCGCCGACGTCACTGTCACCACCCCCGGCGGCACCAGCAACCCCCTCAGCTACATCTACCTCTCAGCGCCCACACTCACCTCCCTGACGCCCGCCCAGGGACCCACACACGCCGGGACCGTCATCACCCTGACCGGCACCGACCTCACCACGACCACCGGCGTGCAATTCGGTTCCACCCCCGCGTCCTTCACCGTGACCTCCCCCACCCTCATCATCGCCGTGGCTCCCGCAGGCCTCCCCGGACCGGTCGCCGTCACCGCCACCACCCCAGCCGGCACCAGCAACGGCCTGCCCTACACCCGAACCGCCGCCCCCGCCATCTGACCCACCAAGCACCACCCACCCGTAACAAACCCCTAGCCTCGCCGTTTCGGGCGATGAGGCGTCGCTGAAGGGCAACTGTCGGGTGGCCGACGCGATTTCCGTATGTGGGCAGGGCGGAGTCCCGGCGCGCTGGTCGGGTTCTCCGGGGTCCTTCGTGTCGTGGGCGGACCGGGGTTCGTCCGGTCAGTCGGCGGGGCGGGGCCGTGCGGCGAGGCGGTGGAAGGCCGTGGCCAGTTCGTGGCGCCAGAGCCACGTTGCCGATATTCGTGGGCGGAGGCGTCGGCCGCCTGCGGGTGAGACGGGCGGCGACGTGCAGCAGTCGGTAGCGGCGGTGACGGCGATGGCCGTGTCGTGCGGCCAGACGGCGCCGCAGTGATAGCGCAGCGGCCGAAGCCGCCGGACGCCGACGACATCGTGCGTCACGGACTCGTGGTCCGCCAGTGGATCCCATGCTCTGCTGGGAAGTCGTAGAACGCCAGCGGCTCCTCCCGATCGTCGGTGATCTTCGCGCCGTAGCTCTTGGCGAACGTAGGCCGGGAGCAATCACTCCACCCGGCTTACGACCACAGTTACGCCTCTGGTGGAACGCCGGCAACCACCCTGGTTGCAGGCGCAGTTCAACCCCTGGTTGGGCGAGAGGGAACAGTCCTGCCAGCTGGCTTTCCAGGTACCCGGACAACATCGCCCCGGCCGGCGACCGCACCACCGCTGGGGACGGACTCCCCGGTATCCGGGAACCGAAGGGACCTAGGAATGAAGCGACAGCTCATGAGTGCGTTCGCCATCCTGACCTTGGCCGACTCCGGCCTCGTGGCCACGGCGAACAGCGCCTCCGCCGCCCCGTCCGCGTTGACGTGCGCGAAGGTGTTCGACGACGGCAACCCGGCGGGGATCAAGTGCACCGGCGCCGCCTTCAACGGGTTCGCGAGGTGCAAAAACGGCACATACGCGGTTGGCGCCACTGCGGCTTCCGGTACGACGTCCTACGCATACTGCACGAGCTAAAACTCCTCACTCGCCAGCCCGCGCGTTTGGGGCGGACCGACGGCGTAGCTGTGGGCCAACAGTGGGGCAGCCGATTGCGTGCCGGCCCGAGCGCCAGACGCCGCCCGGCGCTGACGGCCGGGGACGCCCGGAGCTCTGCCGAAGCCCCGGTCAGGGAGGATACGAAGTGCCCCTTCCCGGCAGCTCGGTTCCGGGAAGGGGCACTGGGACGCCGTCCATGAGAAGGCGTCGGGCCCCGCCGCGATGGCGTCGAGGATCATCTCCCGTCTCACCGCGCCAGACCGCGAGGGCCCGGCGGCGGTCGCGCTCCTCTGTCGCTCCCGGGCACCTTTGACGACATGGCAGTTCCAACACCTCAGATGTTGTCCGTGCCCCAGGCTGCGGCGCCGCGGGAGGTCAGTCCGGTCTCGTACGCGAAGACCACCGCCTGGGCCCGGCTGTTCAGGGTGAGCTTGCTCATGCAGCGGTGGACGTGTGTCTTGATGGTCGCCGTGCTGAGCACGAGTCGCTGGGCGATGTCGGAGTTGGACATGCCCGCCCCGACCAGCCCGAGAACCTCTAACTCCCTGGGGGTCAGCGTGTCCAGCCCGAAGTGCGGCTCGGGCGCGGCCGGGCGGGGGGTGTAGGTCTCGATGAGCCCTTTGATCACTGAGGCGCTGAACAGCATGTCGCCGGCGTGCACGGTGTCGATGGCGGCGAGCAGCCGGTCCGGTGGGGTGTCTTTGAGCAGGAAGCCGCAGGCGCCGACCTTCAGCGCGCCGTAGACGTACTCGTCGAGGTCGAAGGTGGTCAGGACAAGGATCTTGGGGGGCGGGGGCGCGGCCTGGGCAAGGATGCGCTCGGTGGCGGTGATCCCGCTGATGCCCGGCATCCGAATGTCCATCAGGATGACGTCGGGTCTGGTCCGCTTGGCGATCTCGATGGCCTCCTCGCCGTCCCGTGCCTCGCCGATGACCTCGATTCCCGGTGCGGCCCGCAGGAGTGCGACGAGTCCCGAGCGGATGAGGATCTGGTCGTCTGCGACGAGCACTGTGGGCATGCGTGGTTTCCGCCTTCCTCGCGGCTGCCCGGCCGGGAGCCGAGACGCTTGTTCACCTGTCGCGTGGCACGGGGACGGTCAGTGCGACTTCGAACCCGCCCTGCGGGCCGGGGCCGGCGGTCACCGTCCCGCCGTAGATGCCGACCCGCTCGCGCATGCCGATCAAACCATGGCCGGCGGGTCCCGCGGTGGTGCCGACGGGAGTTGCCTCCTGTCCGTCATCGGCCACCCGGACGCGGACCGCGGCCTCGTCGAAGTGCACGGTGACGCTCGCGTTCGCCGCCGGCGCGTGCTTCATGACGTTGGTGAGAGCTTCCTGAATGACCCGGTAGACGCACAGATCGACGCCCGGAGGCAGCGCGAACGGGGCACCCGTGATCCGGACGTCGACGCAGACACCCGCGGCTTCGACACGCCGGGCCAGCTGCTCCAACCGCCCGAGCCCGGGGGCCGCGTTGTGGTCGCCCACCCCCTCCTGTGCTCGCTCGGTCCCTTCCCTGAGCACGACCAGCATGCGGCGCATTTCCGCCATGGCCTCGTGGGCGCTGCCCGCGATGGTCTCCAGCGCCGTGCGGGCCGTCTTCGGATCGGAGGTGAAGACGTATCCGGCCAGGCCGGTCTGCACGGAGATCGCGGACACGTGGTGGGCGACCACGTCGTGCAGTTCACGGGCTATGCTCATGCGCTCGGCCATGACGGCCTGCTGCTCCTTCTCCTCCTGCTCCAGGCGCAGTTGCTCGCTGAGTACCGCGAGCCGCTCGCCGCGCTCCGCGAGCCGGCGGGCCCGGTCGCCGGTCACCCACAGAACGGCGACCGTCACGGTCACGAAGACCACACTGAGCGGGCCGATCCCGGGCTCGGCGAGCCGCGTGCCCCACAGCAGCACGAGCAGCGACCCCGCTGCGCACCTCGCAGCGACCCTGCGCGGGCACTGCGCCGCGACGGTGTAGAACGCCAGGCCCAGTCCGCAGACGACGACCACGTGGTAGTAGGCCAGGGTCATATAGCACAGCGTGCAGGCCGCCGTGCTGACGAGCACGGTCAGAGGAGCCCGGCGGCGCACGGCCAGCGGAAGATAGACCAGGGCGATCAACACGTAGGCCCATACATCGGTCTGCCGCCAATAGCCCTGCGAGTTCGGCCAGTTGCGCAGCATCGTGCCCATGATGCCGAGCGACACCACCGCGTAGACGGTGTCTGCCACCTGTGGGAAGGCCCGGCGAACCGCCCCGCCCCACGTGCGCTGCGCGAACATCGTCCGAGCGTAGGCCCCGAGCGACCGCTCCACCCGGCATTCCACCACAGAGACGCTTGTTCACCTGTCGCGTGGCACGGGGACGGTCAGTGCGACTTCGAACCCGCCCTGCGGGCCGGGGCCGGCGGTCACCGTCCCGCCGTAGATACCGGCCCGCTCGCGCATGCCGATCAAACCATGGCCGGCGGGTCCCGCGGTGGTGCCGACGGGAGTTGCCTCCTGTCCGTCATCGGCCACCCGGACGCGGACCGCGGCCTCGTCGTAGTGCACGGTGACGCTCGCGTTCGCCGCCGGCGCGTGCTTCATGACGTTGGTGAGAGCTTCCTGAATGACCCGGTAGACGCACAGGTCGGCGCCCGGCGGCAGCGCGAACGGGGCGCCCGTGATCCGGACGTCGACGCAGACACCCGCGGCTTCGACGCGCCGGGCCAGCTGCTCCAGCCGCCCGAGCCCAGGGGTCGCGGTATGGTCGCCCGCCCCTTCCTCCCCCTGGGCACGCTCGGTCCCTTCCCTGAGCACGACCAGCATGCGGCGCATCTCCGCCATGGCCTCGTGGGCGCTGCCCGCGATGGTCTCCAGCGCCTCGCGGGCCGTCCTCGGATCGGAGGTGAAGACGTATCCGGCCAGGCCGGTCTGCACGGAGATCACGGACACGTGGTGGGCGATGACGTCGTGCAGTTCACGGGCTATCTTCATGCGCTCGGCGATGACGGCCCGCTGGGCCTTCTCCTCCTGCTCCAGGCGCAGTTGCTCGGTGAGCACCGCGAGCCGCTCGCCGCGCTCCGCGAGCCGGCGGAACCGGTCGCCGGTCACCCAGGCGACGGCGACCATCACGATCACGAAGGCCACACTGAACGGGCCGCTCCCGGGCTCGGCGAGCCGCGCGCCCCACAGCAGCACGAGCAATGATGCGGCGGCGCACTTCGCAGCGACCCTGCGCGGGCACTGCGCCGCGACGGTGTAGAGCGCCAGGCCCAGTCCGCTGACAACGACCACGTGGTAGTAGGCCAGGGTGAAGTAACACAGCACGCAGGCCACCGTGCCGACGAGCACGGTCAGAGGAGCCCGGCGGCGCACGGCCAGCGGAAGATAGACCAGGGCGATCAACACGTAGGCCCATACATCGGTCTGCCGCCAGTAGCCGTGCGGGTCGGGCCAGTTACGCAGCACGGTGCTCGAGATCCAGACCGACACCACCGCGTAGACGATGTCCGCCACCTGTGGGAAGGCCTGGCGAACCGTCCCGCTCCACATGCGCTGCGCGAACATCGTCCGAGCGTAGGCCCCGAGCGACCGCTCCACCCCGCTTTCCACCACAGCTACACCCCAGGTTGTACACCGCCAACCACCCTGGTTGCATGCGCAGTTCAACCCATGGGTGGGCGAGGGGGGACAGCCCTTCCGGCTAGCTTTCCTACACCCGGGCACCATCGCCTCGGGCAGGCCCTGCTTCGGATGGGATCAAAACCATGAACCGTGTGCGCAGTCTCGCCACAGCTGCCATTATCACCGGCACCTTGCTGGGCGGTGGCACAGCGACGGCGACCTCGGCGGCCGCTGCCGCACAGTCGATCGACTACATCGCCGGCAAGGATACCTACGCAGGGAGCTGCAAGGGCTGGTTGAACCGTGACTCCAGCAACGGCTACGTACAAGCGCTCGGCCAGTCATGGAACAACAACCAGTGTGTTGTGTACCTGGAGCGCATGCGCCTCGGCTCTGACGGCTACGGCTGGACGCCGGTGTCGAGCAGCTACTTCCTACTGAACTCCACGGCTGCGACCGGCTTCCACTGGAACGGCACGGACGCCGCCTCACACGTGTGCATCGACAACACGACGACCGGACAGAAGCACGTCTGCGGGGACGCAGCTTGGTAGGTCGGTAGGCATTGCGGACTGAAACCGTTCGGGGTCCGGTAGAGGATCTACTGGACCCCGAACGGTTCAACGCCTCGGCATGCAAAGCCAATCCATCGAAACAGCGACGGAAAGTGCCTCCGCGCAAGCGCGCGACCGGAACGGCCGAGAAAGTATCGATGCTCCGAAATCGCCGTCACCTCACCCGGGGCTGGATCGGCAATGTCCCAACGCAATGATCGCGACGCCGGCTCGTATCGAGCTCGAACGCATCGGCGAGCGCGGGAATTCATCCAGCCGCGCGCAGCGGCCGACAATCGGGCCGGCCTGCCATCGCATGGCAGATACGGAGAATGCCCAATGCGAAGTATCCAGAGAACGATCAGAACGCTCGGGGCAGCGGCACTCGCGCTCGGCGGGCTGGCGGCCGGTGCCGGGGAAGTGCAGGCGGACGACACCGACTCGGCCACGGTGCGACCGCCGGTCGCGGTCAACCAGGCGGCCTGGGCCACCGGCACCGACCGGCAGAACGCCGTGATCGCGTACTGGACCAGCGAGGACATGGCCCTGTGGAACGCCAACAACACGGACTACGGCGTCGATGGCCCCAACTACAGCAATCTCGACGAGGGCCGTATCTGGAGCCGCCCCGGTGCCGTGCACCAGACGGTCGGGCGACTGTACTACCGTCAGACGCTGACTTGGCCGGCCACCACCCGGCCCAGCCGGCCGGGGGACGCGACCGGCACGGTGGACTCGACGCAGTGGTTCCATGTCGACTCCACCGGAGCCTACGTACCGGCCGACACCACCGCGCAGCACATCTTCAAGGACAGCACGACGGTGACCGCTGTCGCGGACGGCACCACCACGACGGTCCGTACCGTGGCCTACCCCACCGAGTGCTCGGCGAATGCGGTGGACAGCGCCAACGGCAGTACCGTCCTGTCGGCGGGCCACTGCGTTGCCAATCCGCTGGCCGTGGTCGCGCTCGGCTCGCTCACCGGCACCATCCAGAAGGGTTCGGTGAGCGCCACTGACGACGCGTGGATGTTCATTCCCGGCTATGACGGCACCAAGGTCGGCCTGGCCCAGGCCCCCTACGGGCTCTGGCCCGCGACCACCGTCCACACCACCGCGCAGTGGAACGACTTCGCCACGCTGAACCCCGACACAGTCAACCTGTCCAACTTCAACTACGACGTCTCGGCGCTCACCGTCGCCGACCCGACCAGACCCGGCGTGCGCCTGGCCGATGTCGTGGGCTCCCAGCACGTGGCCTTCAACCAGCCCTACAACCAGACCATGTTCGCCTTCGGCTACCCCAACGAGGGCAGCTGGGACACCGTCAGCACACCCGTTCCGGCGCCGGGCCAGGCACCGCGCACCACCCGCCAGATTTCGCGCTACCGCTACGACGGGCGCTCACTCGTCGAGTGCAACGGCAGCACCTGGAAGGACTTCATCCTGAAGAGCGACTACGAGATGACCTGCAACATGACGGGCGGTGCCAGCGGCGGCCCCTGGTTCCAGGACTTCGACATGGTCAGCGGCACCGGCACCCAGGTCGGCGTGAGCTCCACCAAGTACCCGAACTTCGTCAGCGGCGAGGGGGTCTGGATGATCGCCCCGCACTTCGAGGACAACGACCAACTGCTCTACAACACGGTCCAGCACCTCACGCCCTGACCATCCCCGCGGACCTCCCGCACCTACAACGAATCCCAGCCGCATCATCCACCCCTGACGGCGGCGTCCGGCTCACCACCGCCGAGCGCCGGCGGGTGAAGGGGGCCGGCCAGGACAGCTCCGACGCCGTGATCACACCGAGCACGGCCAGGATCGTCACACGACGAGGACGCAGGAACGGGAGTTCAGCGATCTCCTCGCTGCGTCATCAATTTGCTCAGTTGCACATTCGGACCACATGACTGCACACGGGGGATCATCATGCGTACCGCGCACAAGAGCTGGAAGACCTACGCCCTGGGAGCCGCGGCCCTCACCGGCCTCCTCTCCGCCACGGCCTGCGAGCCGGGCGGCGCGAACAATGGCACGGGCACCACCCCGTCCGCCACCCCGAGCGCGACCGCCTCCACCCAGCCCGGCGGCGGGAGCACGACCCCGAGCGCGACCGCCTCCACTCAGCCCGGCGGCAGCTCGCAGGACTCGGGCGGCGGCTCGGGTGGCTCCGGTGGGTCGGGCAGCACCGACGGCGGCGGGGCGGTCACCGCCGCCTGCAGCGACGCGAACATCTCGATCACCACGACGCTCTACCCACATGACTCGGTCCGGCACCTCCTCCTCACGGCCACCAACACCGGCAGCAAGGAATGCACTCTCTACCGCTACCCGATCGTCCGCTTCGACAACGGGCCGGAGGACCAGGTCGGCCCGATGGAGTCCGAGATGAAGGGAGCCGCGATCAGGCCGGGCGAGAAGGCGTACGCGGGCATGCTCCTCTTCCGGATCGGCGCGCCGACCGAGGCCGTGGAGACGATGACCGTCAGCCTCCAGGGCCGCGTCTCCAACGCCGACCCGGACAGCGGACCGATCAAGGTGGCGCTGCCCGACGAGGCCGACTTCCTCAACATCGACGACAACCCCGCGGTCTCGTACTGGAACGACAGCCGCGAGAACACCGAGAACTACATGTTCAAGGCCGCCGGCGGCAACTGACCCTCGCCCGAAGACCGCTCCCGCCCTCCACCAGGTCGCAGGCACCACGGCTTGCGGCTTGCGGCGTCCTCGGTCTGCCGCTCGTACGGTTCACCTCCGATGGAGCGGAGGTGAACCATCTGAGACGCGTTCGTCGAAGCCGCCGACTGTCACATCGACAGTGACCGGGCACCGGAACACACTCAGCTATCGGCGCGTCTTCACCATGGTGTCCAGGTCGCCGGGCCGGTGCTCCGGCGGCAGCGCATCGTGGCCACGCCTTCACGCCGGACCACCGCGCGCCGCCCGCCTGGGGATGTGTGACCGCGGGCGCCGGTGACGGCGACACGTAGTCGCCCTGGCGACCGCCCGAGGCGCAGTGGCAGCACCTGGGCAGCCAGGGCGTCTATGCCGCCACCGGCGCGCTGTTCGTCCTGACCAACAGCCAGGTCACCCTCACTACTTCGGGCGGCGCATCGCGGAGGCGGTCTTCGGAGCGGTGCCTCGGCATCACGGTCAACCCCCTGGTCCGGCCCCCGTGTACCTGCGTGACACCCGCGCCGCCTTCCAGGACGCCGCCGACGAGGCGCAGGAGATCCCGGATGCGGTGGCTGAGGGGCTGGACGCCCCGTCGCCTCAGCCCCGGGGGCCGACGGAGGCGCCGGGCCTTCACAGCCAGCCGTTGCGGTGGAAGGTCCGGTGCAGCAGGGCACAGGCGCCGACCATCACTGCGACGGCGATCGGGTATCCGTACGTCCAGCTCAGTTCCGGCATGTGAGCGAAGTTCATGCCGTAGATCCCGGCGACGAGGGTCGGGGTGGCCAGGATGGCAGCCCAGGCGGAGATGCGGCGCATGTCGTCGTTCTGCCAGGTTCCCACCCGTGCGAGATGTGCGTCGAGGGCGGAGTTGAGCAGCTCGTCCAGGGAGCGCACTTCGGTGTCGGTGCGGTGCATGTGGTCGGCGACGTCGCGGAAGTACGGCAGCATCTCCTCGGGCCACCCGGCGTGGGGGTCTGCGAAGTCCTGCACCACCGGGACCAAGGGCTGGACCGCGTCGCGGAATTCCAGGACCTCCCGTTTGAGGGAGTAGATGCCCTCGGTGAGGTCCTCTCGCTCCGGGGAGAACACGCGACGCTCCAGGACGGTCAGGCCGGTACGGACCTGGACCGCTGCCTCGGTATAGGAGTCGACCACCGTGTCGAGGACGGCGTGCAGCACGGCGACGGGCCCGAACCGCAGCGTCTGCGGATCCTCACCGAGCCGCCGCGCCGCTTCGGATGTGGGATCAGCCGGGCCATGACGGACGGTTAGGGCGAACCGCGGACCGGTGAAGACCATCACCTCGCCGGTCTCCACCTCGCAGCCATCCTTGACGTACCACAACGTCTTCAGCGCCACCGCGAGAACGTCCCCGTACCGCTCCCGCTTGGGCCGCTGGTGCGCCTCGCCGGCATCTTCGACCGCCAGGGGATGCAGCCCCAGAGGGCCCGAGAGTTCTTCCAGCTCTCTGGGGCCGGGATCGTCCAGATGCACCCAGCAGAACTCGCCTTCCCCCACCCGCTTCAGACTGTCCAGCACTGCCGCACGGCCACCGTCGGCCTGCTGGCAGTCCACCTGCTCCGGCTCGCCCGGCGGCTCGTGGTAGATGACACACCTCATACTTCCCGCCTGCACCGCCGCAGCGATTACATGCCTGTCACCCACCGACAGCCAGCCGCCCGGCATGCGGCCCACACGTGACGGACACGCCTCCTCCACACCGCCAGGCTTTCCGTCTGGCCGGGGGGCGGGGCTACCCGAACGGAGAAGTCATCTCCGAGAGGAGTTCGTAGTGGTCCCCGCCCGTCTTCCTGCTGCCCCCGGGGCTGATGTGCCTTGCCCTGGCACTGGGCCGCTATGAGGAATGCCTACTCGGGCAGAGTGCGTCCCTGCAGCCGGCAGCCCGTGCCAGAGCCAGGCGGCATTTGTCCCTCGTTCCGTGCACGGGCTCCCGGGACTGAGCTTCTTCCGCACCTGCTTGAACGGCGCCAGCGAGGATGCCGCGAGCGCGCCAAGCACCAGGGCGACCGGCTTGTAGGCGACTTTCGATGCCTACACGGCTACCTCCTGCCGCGACGGCGCAGCAGCAGCCACGCGGCCACCGCCACACTGCCGGCCACGATCAGCGCGGTGCGGTTGTCGCGGGCGGCCTGGGCAGTCTGCTGGGTCTTGGCGCGGACCGGTTCGGGTGTCTTGTCCTGCCACACCTGACCGGCCTGTCCGGCCTTGGCCTTCACCTGCTCGGCTGCTGCGGTGGCCTTGTCCTTGAGCGGCTCGGGCAGCTTTTCCTGCACCAGGTGCGCGGCCTCGGCAGCCTTCATCTTGATCTGCCCGGTCAGTTCTGCTGCCTTGGCGCCCGCCTGCTCCGTCAGCACGCCTACCTGTTCCTGGACCGCGGTCGCCTTCTCCTGTGCGCGGGACTTGACGTCCGTCTTGGCGGCCAGGTTCTCGACCGTCTCCCCGAGTTCGCGGCGGGTCTGCTCGACCTGCTCGCGCAACTGCTCGGGGCTGGAGGCGGTGGGCTCGTCGTGGGGCGGCTGGGTCATCGCTGTGCACTCTCCTTGATCTCGGCCACATCGGCCTTGACGCTGTCGATGGTCTGCTCCGGTGTCGGCGGTGCCGCCTGGCTGACCTCCTTCTTACCGGTCAGGGCCAGCACGACGGTGATCACGGCGAGGACGGCGGTGACGATCAGGGCCGCGGCCCACACCGGGAGCGGAACGGCCAGCGCGGCGATGGCGGTGGCGACCAGGGCCTGCGCTGTCAGGAAGCCGGCCAGGCCGGCCCCGCCGAACAGGCTGCCGCCCTTGCCGTACCGCTTGCCCTTCTCCTTCATTTCCGCCTGCGCCAGCCGCATCTCCCCGCGGACCAGCTCCGTCAGCTGCTGGGAGGCCCGCTGGACCAGATCACCAACCGGCTCCTGCGAGCCGCTCGGGCCGCGGTGGGATCCTGCGTGCTCATGAGGGATTTCCGCCTTTCTCAGCTGCCGGTAGTAGTCGTGCCCTGGATGAAGGCGTCTGCCTGTGCTGGTGAGCGAGGCACACCCGCCTCGACGAGTCCCTGGTACCCGCATGCGGGCCTGCCATCCAGCGGACCTGCGGCAATCAAGTGACCTGTGCCTGTCACCGCCAGTCGCATCGCCAGGCGGGGAGCACGATGTACCAGGGCGGCTGCGGCCAGACCGATCGTGGCGCCGACGGCGTGGCGCGAGCGCCTGCGCCAGGACCGCGACGAGTTGGCAGGCCAGCGGCAGAAGCGGGGCCAGCGCCCTGATCCGCACCCAGCCGGGCTTGCGTACCGGCACCGGCACATCCTGGATCTGAAGTGCGTCCAGGCCGCCGGGCCGGGTGACGACGACGGCCCGCATCGTCGCCGGTGCGGCGTCGCCGGCTGCTGTCGGTTGGCTCATACCGAGTTCCTCACTCTGTCTCGCCCCCCTGGTGCGCTATTCCGGATGGCGTCCCGCCAGCCGTCAAGGACGGTCGATGCCCTCCCACAGGCCGAGGGTCTGCTGGTAGTGGGCCGTGGCTTCGAAGGGCGGGTTGCCGACGCTTCCCGAGGTGGGTTTGTCCGTGACAGCGGGCCACAGACGGGACTGTTCACCGGTGGCGAAGTCGAGCACGATGTCGCGGATCCGCGTGTCACGCTCGGCCTGTTCGGCGCTGCGGCCCGGCTGTTCCTGGCCGACCAGGGCGTACATCTCGGTGCCGTGCACGGCGGGTGCGCCCTCGGCGGACCCGATCATCAGGAGATGGGCGTTGCCGCCCGCGGCGGCGTGCGCCAGGGCGCCGCGGGCGGCCGGGAGTGCGAAGAGGTAGTCCGCCATGACCG
>NZ_JBEXEA010000003.1:389139-561791 GCF_040606035.1 Streptomyces sp. NPDC005483 | reverse complement strand
GAGGCCGCGAGACCCTACCGCTGGACCTACGAAGGCACCCCACTGAAGACAACTTGATCAACACCCCTCCACGAACTTCTGCGGAGCGGCACTAGGCAGCGGCCTGCTCTCCGACTGGCGCGTAATGACTGTTTCCGGGCGACCCGCTCGGCCATGCTCCAGGAGACAGATGTGGGCCCTGTGCATGAGGGGGACTTGGGTGCCGCGCAGAGAGCGTCCGCTGGACGTGGGTGAGACTTCGTTACTCCATTTCGCCGCCGATCTGCGCCGACTGCGGCAGAAGGCGGGCAGCCCGACCTACCGGAACCTGGCCGAGCGGGCGCACTACTCGGCGGCGACACTTTCCGAGGCGGCCGCGGGGCGTCGACTGCCCACGCTGTCCGTCGCCCTGGCCTATGTCGAGGCGTGCGACGGCGACGTGCGCCAGTGGAAGCAGCGGTGGCAGGAGGTCGCGGCCGAGCTGGCCGCCGACAGCGAGGCGGAGGGGGCCGAGCGGGACGGACCGGCCGACGGCACCGGCGAGGTCGTACCGTACCGCGGGCTGGCGCCGTTCGAAGCGGAGGACGCCGACTGGTTCTTCGGACGGGAGCGACTGGTCGACGCGGTGACGGCCCAGCTCGAGGAGAGCCGGTTCGTCTCGGTGTTCGGCGCCTCGGGGTCGGGCAAGTCCTCCCTGCTGCGCGCGGGTGTCGTGCCGCGCTGGCAGGCGGCAGACGGCAAGCGGCGGACGGTGGTGATCGTGCCCGGCGCGCACCCGCTGCGGACCAGCGCGGCCGCTCTGGTCCCGTCTGCCGCGCGCCCGGCCGAGACCCAGCACGTCGACTCCGCCGCCGGCGACCAGGCCCTGCACCGGGCGGTGCGGCAAGCGCTGGCCGACCAGGGCGACGGAGCGGAGCTGCTGCTGGTCGTGGATCAGTTCGAGGAGGTCTTCACGCTGTGCCGGGAGGGCGACGAACGGTCCCGGTTCATCAGGGCGTTGGTCGCGGCCGCGCACGCCGAGGACAGCCGTTGCCGGGTGGTGCTGGGCGTACGTGCCGACTTCTACCCGCACTGCACCCGTCACCCGGAACTGTCGGAGGCGTGCGGGGGCGCCCAGGTCGCCGTGGGTCCGCTGACGACCGACGAACTGCGCCGGGCGATCACCGGCCCCGCCGTCCGTGCCGGGTGCACGCTGGAGGGAGCGCTCCTCGCGGAGCTGGTCGCCCACGCACACGACCGGGTGGGGGTCCTGCCTCTGCTGTCGCACGCCTTGCTGGAGACCTGGCGGCGCAGACGGGGCAACACGCTGACGTTGACGGGATTCCAGGCCGCGGGGGGAATCGAAGGTGCCCTGGCCCATACGGCCGAGAGCGTCTACACCGGCCTGACCGCGTCCGAACAACGGGTCGCCAAGGGGGTGTTCCTGCGCCTGTGCGCGCTGGGGGAGGGCACCGAGGACACCAAAAGGCGTATCACCCGGGACGAGGTGGACGGCATCGACCCCGACACCACGGTGACCCTGGAACGGCTCGCCGCCGCACGACTGCTGTCCCTGGACCAGGACAGCGTCGAGATCAGCCATGAGGCACTGATCCGCTGCTGGCCCCGCCTGCGCGACTGGCTCGCCCAGGACCGCGACAGCGTGCGGGTCCACCGCCTGCTCACCGAAGCCGCCCAGGCCTGGGCATCGGGCGGCCGGGACTCCGAGGTCCTGCTCCGCGGATCGCGCCTGGCCCTGGTCGCCGAGTGGTCCGCCGGTGCCGCGCGCGACATGAGCGCTCTGGAGCGCGCGTTCCTCGACGCCTCCCGGGCCGCCGACCTGGCCGAGCAGGCGGCCGCCCGACGGCGGGTGCGGCGCATGCGCCGTCTGATCGCGCTGCTCAGCCTTCTGCTCACCCTGACGAGCATCGCCACGGTCGTCGCCGTCCGAGCCCAGCACAGAGCCGACGAGCAACGGGACATCGCCACCTCCCAGCGGGTCGCCGAGCAGGTCCGGGCGCTGCGGTCGGCCGACCCCGCCCTGTCACTGCAGTTGTCGCTGGCCGCCTATCGGCTGTCGCCCACGGTCGAGGCCCGCAGCAGCCTGCTCAGCGCCTTCACCACCCCGTACGCCACCGAACTGGCCGGCCACCGGGGTGACGTGCCCGTCCTGTTCAGCCCCGACGGACGTCTCCTGGCCACCGGCCACGCCGGGGGAGTACGGCTGTGGGACGCCACCCGCCCGCGCCGGCCGCGGGCCGTCGGCACGGTACCCGTTGTCCAGGGCAGTCCCGTTCTCACGGGAGCCACGCGTGCCACGGCCTTCAGTCCGGACGGCCGTCTGCTCCTCGCCGGCGGTGGGCCCGGCGGCGACCCGAAGGCAGCGGACGGGGCCGTAACGGTGCAGCTCTGGGACATCACCGATCCCCGGCGTCCCCGGCGGCTGTCGACCCGTCACACCGGCGTCCCGCTCTCGGCGGCCTTCAGTCCGGACGGCCGCACCCTGGCGACCGTCGGACAGGACGGCGTCCTGCGCCTGTGGGCCCCCTCGCGGCGGCACGGTCTGCGGCCGATGACCGGTCCGCGTCCCGTGACCGGCGTGCCCGGAGAGCACGTCACGGGCGTCGGCGGTCTGACGTCCGTCGTCTTCAGCCCGGACGGCCGTACGCTGGCCGCCGGGAGCACCGACCGCACCGTCCGCCGGTGGGACGTCACCCGCCCTCGCCGTCCGCGGCCGTTGCCGCCGCTGCGAGGGCACCGTGGCGTGGTCACGTCCGTGGCCTTCAGTCCCGACGGTCGTACCCTGGCGGCCGGCGGCTGGGACCACACCGTACGTCTCTGGGCGGTCACCGACCGCCGGAGCGCTCCCCGGGCGGCCACCCTGAGGGGGCACACGGACAAGGTCTACGCGGTCGCCTTCAGCCCCGACGGCCACAGCCTCGCCTCGGGAGGTGTGGAAGGGGTGCGGCTGTGGACCCTGCACGGTGCCGGCCGCCCCTATCAGGCGGAGCACCTGACGGGGCACGACGGGGCGGTGACGTCCGTGGCGTTCGCTCCGGACGGCTCCACCCTGGTCTCCGGCAGCCAGGACGGCACCGCACGGCTGTGGGACCTGGCCACCGACACCCTTGCCGCGCACAGCAGTTCGGTCTACGGGGTGGCGGTCGCCCCCCGGGGCGGCGTGCTGGCGTCGGCCAGCTACGACGGCACCGTCCGCGTGTGGTCGACAGCGCGTCCACGCGCCGTACGCGAACTGGCCTCCCTCGCCGGGCACACGGCCGCGGTCAACGCGCTCGCCTTCACCGCGGACGGCGAGACCCTGATCTCCGGGAGCCTGGACGGCACGGCCCGCCTGTGGTCCGTGACCGATCCGCGTCGGCCCCGTTTCCTGGCCGCTCTCACGGCGCACGGCGCGGTCGACGCGGTCGCCATCAGTCCCGACGGCCGTGTGGCGGTGACCGCCGACGACGAGGGCGCCCGCCTGTGGAACATCACCGACCCGCACCGCCCGCGTTCCCGGGCGCTCCTGCCCGGCTCGGCGGAATCGCTGGCCTTCGCACCGGACGGTCGCAGCCTGGCCTGCGGAGGTGCGGACGGCGTCATCCGGCTGTGGGCGCTCACCTCGTCCCTGCCGTCGCGGAGCCTGGGCACGCTCCGGGGGCACACCCAGGTCGTCAAATCCCTCGCCTTCCGCGGCGACGGCCAGGTACTGGCCTCCGCGAGCGACGACCGCACGGCACGGTGGTGGCCTCTGGCCCACGGCCGGTTCCGGGGCCGGTCCACCGTCCTCACCGGCCACGCCGAACCCTTGCACGCGGTCGGCTTCAGCCCCGACGGCCGGACCCTGGCGACCGCGGGCAACGACGACACGGTGCGCCTGTGGAAAGTACCGGCAGGGCAGCGGGCGCCCGAGGAGTTCGCGACGCTGACCGGCCACACGGGAGACGTCAACGCCGTCGCCTTCTCGGCCGACGGTCGGATCCTGGCCACCGGCTCCAACGACCACACGGTGCGACTGTGGGACCCCGACCCCGAACGGGTCTCCGCCCGCGTGTGCCGGACCGCCCGCCCGCACCTCACCCGCGGTCAGTGGCACCAGCACTTCCCGGAGGCGTCCTACCGGCCGCCGTGCTGACCGCTGTTCGGCGGTGCGGGACGATCGCGGACGAGTTCGGGAGCACCTGCGAGGCGCTGCGGGCCGCCCGCGAAAAGCGGCCCGCAGACCTCGTCACGACCGTCGGCTACAGGTTCGTCCACTTGTGGGAGGAGATGTTGTCGTTGATCGACTCGCCCGCCCCGGTGCCCGTGCCCGCGTCGAAGGTGTACGGCGCGAGGTCGGAAATCGCGACTCCGTTGTAGACGCCGCGTCGCGCGCCGCCGTAGCCCGTGCCCCAGTACACCCAGACGTCGTCCAGGCTGCCGGGGTACCCGTTGTTCCACAGGGAGGAGATCACGTTGCGGCAGGCTCCCCAGTTCGTGGAGTTGCCCACGTAGCCCGTGCAGTAGTTGTTGTAGCCGGGGTCGCGGTACAGGTGGAGGTAACCGTCGGCCTGGACGCCCGCGGGCACGGTCGGGGCGGCTGACGCGGACGTGGTCCGGGAGGTGCCGGGGGCCGCGTGGGCGGTGACGGCGGGAAGGAGCCCGGTGCCCAGGGCGACGAGGGCCGTCCCGAGGACGAGCGAGCGTGATACGCGCATGGCAGTGCCTTTCACGGGTTGTGTGAAGCGGCCGTGAGGTACGGCCGTTCTCGGTTTCTCGGTTTCTCCGTGCGGGTGGTGCGGGTGGTGCGTTCTCTGTTCGCCCCGCCCCGACGGGTCAGCGCGTGTCGTCGATGACCTGGTCGGCACGGGGAAGGGCTCCCCACTGAAGCCGCTGTGCGGCGTCCAGCTCGGAGCGGTACTGGTGGCGAAGCCGGATCGCGTACGTCCGGTCCAACGCGTGTGCCGTACGGGCCAGGCCGCTGTCGGCGGCACAGCTGGCCTCGGCGACGGCGAGGCGGATCTCCTGCCCCTGTGCGAGCGCGGGTTCGCCCGGGCCCGGCAGCGCCTGCTCTCGCAACTGAGCGGGACCGGCGTAGGGATGGCCGGCGGCGCGCATACAACGAGCCCACTGCTTGACGGCCCGCCCGAAGGCCGGGTCGGCCATGACGCGCTTGTGGCGTATCTCCGGGAGCGAGTCCTGCGTCACCTCGGCCTGGAACCAGGCCGCCAGATCGCCGTAGAGGACGCGGTCCGCCTCCGACTGACAGCCTTCGGCGCTGCGTCGCAGCACCATGCCGTCGAGCGTGCGAGCGGTGACGCCGTTCGGGTGGCGACCGTTGGCCGCGCGCAACGCCTGTGCCCGGCGTTGCGGGGGCAGGGAGCGGAAGTACCGCTGGTTGACGTCCTTCTCGCGCATCCGGCTCAGCTCGCGCTGGATGTCGCTGCCGTAGCCGTGTTTCCGGGCCCAGGCGACATCGTCCACCACATAGGGGAACTCCCTGGCCTCCGGCACGGGATTCCGCGGCACAGGGCGGTACTCGAAGCCGTGTTCCCGCATACAGGTGCGCAGCAAGAGCTGTTCCGCCCGGTACAGCCGGTTCTCCTCCTGAGCCGTGAGGGGCCGTACGGCAGCGCCGGCGGGCTTTCCGGCGTCCGGCGGCCGTTGTTCCGCCGTGGCGATCACGGCGCCCGCGGCCACACAGCCGAGCGCCACCGCGAGGAGCGTCCCCCGTTTCACCCGCCGCCTTGTCACGACCACCCCGCCCCCTTTCAGGCGGGCCCCGGTCGGTGCCCGCCCACCAAGGGATAGCGGTCTTGGTTGTTCGACGTCGGCCCGAGCGGGCTGAACAAACAGACTCTGAACAAGACTTCCGGCTGCGGGGCCCCTGACCTGGTCCTGAACCCGGCCGCGCCGGTCGGTGACCGGATGTCCTCCGTCGGCGCCCCGGCCGGGTGGGAGCCGGCCGGGAGCCGAGGGGCGGGAGAAAAAGCAGGAGCGGGGCGCCCCCGTGCCGTGCCAGCCTGGCGGACCGGACGACCCAGGGGAGCACCGATGACCGCAGGACCGCGCCTCACCCCGCTGCTGGACCAGTTCGACTGGTCCTGCGAGCGTCTGGCCGGCCGGCTCGCCGGGCCGGTCATGGACAGTGGCGACGGCTCACGGACCCCGGTCGGGGCGATGACCGACGACGAGTACCTCTGGGAGCCGGTGCCGGACTGCTGGTCGGTCCGGCGGCGTACGGACGGGCCCGGGGCGCGGGCGACCTTCCTGGCCGGGACCGGGGACTGGGGCCGGGACGCCGCGCCCCACCCGCACCCCGTGCCGCCGCCGTTCACGACCCTCGCGTGGCGCCTGAGCCATCTCAGCGAGATGCTCCTGCTGCGCGCCGACCACACGGCGGGCACCCACAGCCTCACCCGCGACGACCACCGCGTCAGCGGCACCGCCGCCGACGCGATCGCCGCCTTCGACGCGGCCGCCGACGCCTGGCGCACCGCGTTGCGCGGCACCGACGACGCCGACCTCGACATCGTCGGCCGCTGCACCTATCCGCACGGCAGCGACCCCGAGGAGCCGTTCCTGGACGTCGTGTGGTGGGTCAACCAGGAAGTCCTGCACCACGGCGCCGAGATCGCCCTGCTGCGCGACCTGTACCGGGAACGGCGCCGCCGGCCGGCCCCTGCGGGAGGCCGGGATCAGACCGCGGGCGCCGGATAGGTCGGGTACTCCACGCCGGTCACGTGCTGGACGACCCGGACCACCTGGCAGGAGTAGCCGAACTCGTTGTCGTACCAGAGGTAGAGGATCGCGTTGTCCCCGTCGACCTTGGTGGCGCCGGCGTCGACGATCGAGGAGTGGCGCGAGCCGATGAAGTCGCTGGAGACCGCGTCGGGCGCCGTGGTGAAGTCGATCTGGCGCTTGAGCGGGGAGGTCAGCGAGACGTCACGGAGGTGGTCGAGGACCTCCTCGCGTGTGGTCTCACGGCCCAGGCGCAGGCTCAGGATCGCGATGGAGACGTCCGGCACCGGCACCCGGATCGAGCTGCCGGTTATCGGCGCCTTGAGGTCGGGCAGCGCCTTGGCGACGGCGGAGGCGGCGCCGGTCTCCGTGATGACCATGTTGAGCGGCGCGGAGCGGCCCCGGCGGTCGGCCTTGTGGTAGTTGTCCAGCAGGTTCTGGTCGTTGGTGAACGAGTGGACCGTCTCCACGTGGCCGCGCAGCACCCCGTACTCGTCGGCCATCGCCTTCAGCGGCGGCACGATCGCGTTGGTGGTGCAGGACGCGCAGGACAGGATCTGCTCGTCCGGCTTGATCGTGTCGTGGTTGACGCCGTGCACGATGTTGGGGACGTCGCCCTTGCCGGGCGCGGTCAGCACGACCTTGTCGATGCCGGGGCGCAGGTGCTGGGAGAGGCCCTCGCGGTCGCGCCACTTGCCGGTGTTGTCGATGAGGATGGCGTTCTTGATGCCGTACGCCGTGTAGTCGACCTCGGAGGGGTCGTTCGCGTAGATCACCTTGATGGTGTTGCCGTTGGCGATGATCGCGCTCTCGGCCTCGTCGACGGTGATCGTGCCCTGGAACTGGCCGTGGATGGAGTCCCGGCGCAGCAGCGAGGCCCGCTTGACGATGTCCTGGTCGCCGCCCCCGCGGACCACGATCGCGCGCAGCCGCAGACCGTTGCCGGAGCCGGCCTTCTCGATCAGCAGCCGGGCCACCAGGCGGCCGATGCGGCCGAACCCGTAGAGGACGACGTCCCGCGGCTCACGGCGGTCGATCTTGTCGCCGCCCGTCGCGCCGGCC
Source organism: Streptomyces sp. NPDC005483 (assembly GCF_040606035.1). NCBI lineage: Bacteria > Bacillati > Actinomycetota > Actinomycetes > Kitasatosporales > Streptomycetaceae > Streptomyces > Streptomyces sp. NPDC005483. The sequence goes on along the minus strand of NZ_JBEXEA010000003.1, from coordinate 554,051 downwards.
ACGGCCTCGGCGGTGAACTCGGCCACCGACAGGCCCCGGTCGTCGGCCTTGTAGATCTCGGCCAGCCGGCCGATGTCGATCTGCGAGGGGCCGATGTCCAGCGTGGTGAGGGCCTGGACGAAGGGCAGGGTGTCGGTGACGGAGAGCTCCTCGCCGGCGATCTGCCGGGCGAACCGATGGGTCTTGAGGATGCTGACCACCGACTTGTTCACCAGGGAACGGCTGTGGAGCAGAACCGTTACGTCACGCTCCCGGTGCAGCCTCCCGATCATCGGGATCATCGATTCCGCGATCTCCTCGCGGTTCTTCCAGTCGGTGAACGAGTCGTCCTTGACAGTCACAGAATTCTCTTTCGAGCTAGGCGGCGCTCATATGCTAACCCCCTCATGTTTTGATCGATCGCATGGGTGTCACAGCTCACTGGCCCAGCAGCCGGGGCGGTGTGGCGTCCGGGACCGGCCGCAGCAGCGCGGGGTGCGCGTCGGCCACCCGCTCCTTCGTGAACGCGGCCACGATCCGGCGGGCCAGCAGGGGATCGGCCGGGAGTGCGTGCGCGGCGAACCAGCGAGCGGGCTCCGGATCGGGCGAGGGTTCGACGAACTCCGCGCCCGCGTAGTCGTCCAGCGGCGGGTCGTAGAGGTAGCCGCAGACCACGTCGTGCCGCACCAGCCGCCGCACGAGGGCGTCGCGGTCGTGGACCAGGAGCGGCACCCGGAACAACGGCAGGGGGCCGTCGTGCGCCGTCCGGTCGCGCAGCGCCGGCGAGGCCCACGGGGTGCCCGCCAGCAGGGCGACCCCGGCCCTGCGCCGGGCCAGGTCCTCGTCGAGCCGGGCCATCCGCAGGCTGAGCTGGCCGCGGACCAGCGAGCCATGCCGGGAACGGTAGCCGTGCAGATCGACACGGACCCACCGCTCGTAGGCGGTCAGGCTCGGGGCCTCCCGGGCGGAGGCGGCGAGGCGCGGCGCGTCCAGGGTCATCCGGAACGCGTCGCGCTCCATCAGCCCGAGCCGCTCCATGGTCCGCCACACCGGGCGCACCAGATGGAGCGACCGGACGGCGGACCGGGCCAGCGGGCGCAGGGTCGTGGTCAGGTCCTCGCGCAGCCGCCCGGGGGTCAGGAGATCGTCCCGCAGCAGCTCCAGCTCCCGGCGCGTGCGCGCGTCCTCGACGGCGAGGAAGCCGCCCGCCATCCCGGCCACGTGCTTGGACAGGCTGAACGCCGCCGCCTTCCCGAAGGTCCCGACCGGCTGCCCGTCCACATGGCTGCCGATCGCGTGCGCCGCGTCCTCGAACAACGGAATCCCCAACTGCGCGCAGCGACGCCCCAGTTCGAGAGCCCGGTCGGGCAAGCCGTACAGGTTGGTCGTCAGGACCGCGTCCACGTCGCGCCAGGTGGACTCCGGTACCGCGGCCGCATCGATGTTGCCGTCCCACACGGACACCGGGGCCATCACGGGGCGCAGCCCGGCCGCGAGGACCACGAACAGGATCACGTCGTCGTTCACCGGTGACATCAGCACCCGCGCGCCCGGCCGGCACCAGCGCCGGAGAGCCAGGTACAGGGCCAGCCGGGCCGAGGGTGTGTAGACGCACTCGCGTCCCAGTCGTCGGGTCATCGTCGCGGTTAGCCGCGAGCCGTACGGCATCGGCACCCCTTGTCTCGCCGGGCAATCAAGAGCGGTGGAAGAGGACACGCGTCGGCGTCCCCCACGGGAACCGGGGGACGGGCTCGCGTCAGCTCGCCAGCGGTCCCGCGCTGTCGGAGTCCGAGCGGTGCCGGGACGTGCGCAGGGTACCGACCGTCTTCAGGAGGCGGTCGGCCGGTTCGCGCAGAGCCGGATGGGCGTTGACCGTGTTGCGCAGTCCCCGCACCGGGCGGCGCCACAGACGGTGGGCCGTCGCGACCGGATGCGGACGCGTGGCGAATCCTTCCGCCACCCGCAGCTCACGGGTCTTGAGCCAGTCCTTCCACTCCTTGTCACCACGCCCCATGTCCATCAGCCGGGCCCCGCGCCGGCCCGCCGCCTCGGCCATCCGCAGATGCATGATCAGGCCGGGGGAGTAGTAGCGCAGTTCGGGGTCGTACGCGGTGAACCAAGGGGCGAACACCGTGCGCGAGGTCGGCCCGAAGTGAGCGGCCACCGGCCGGTCACCGGCGTACACAACCGAGAGGACCCCGGTGAAGTGCTCCTCGCGGACCTGGAAGAGGTCCTCCACCAGGTTCACGATCCACGGCCGCGCGAACCGGTCCATCCGGCCCGTCCTGCGGTACTGGGCGGACTTCCACCGCATCAGCGTGCGCAGCGGTCCCGGGTCGCGCTCGTCGAACACGAACCGCATCTCACCCAGGTCGCGTGTGAGCCGGCGCTCCTTCTTGAGGGTCGTCTTGGCGATCCCCGGATACGCGCCCCGCAGCCACTCCGGGTAACTGTCGCTGCCGACCTTCAGATCGATCACCGGGGACGCGAACGTCCCCGTGACATAAGGGGCGAAGGGTCTCTGCTCCTCGACGAGGTGGTCGAACTCGAACACCGAGAGCCGGCACGCCTTCAGCAGGGCCCGGGTGTCCCAGGTGACCCCGGGTCGGTGCACGAGACCCTGGCAGTCGGACAGTCCGAGCCCGATGGCCCGGCCGACGCCGAAGGAACCCTGTTCGTACGGGAGGAAGCCCACAGCCTCGCCGCGCTGGTGCAGGACCGCCACCCGGGCGCCGCCGCGGTGCCTGCCGATGCCGGCCGCGAACTCCGGTGCCAGGAACGGGTTGGCGTAGTCGGGCGTCTCGTCCATCGCCCGGTGCCAGGCCTCGCGGAGCGAGGTGCCGAGCTCGTCGGGTCTGTGGATCGTTATGTCCGTTTCACTGCTCATGGATCGCATGGGCGATCGATCCCCCCAATTCCCCCCACGACGCGGCGTCCGCGTCCCGCCGATCGAAGTGTCGGCAAGGATCAAACGTCGCCAAACAGTACGCATGCTGTCAAGGGTGCCTGCCGTAACGGAAGAGTGCGGATCGGACGCTCCTGGTTCCCGTCGGCGGTCACGGCAGCAGCCGTCGTTCCTTGGCGACGGCCACCGCGCCCGCCCGGGTCTCGACGCCCAACTTGCCGTAGATCCGCCCCAGGTGGGTCTTGACCGTCGCCTCGCTGATGAACAGGGCCCGGGCGATCTCCCGGTTGCCGAGGCCACGGGCGAGTTGCGCGAGGATCTCCTGCTCGCGGACGGACAGGGCGGGGCGTGGACTGCGCAGCCGGGTCAGCAGCCGGTCGGCCACCGGGGCGGACAGCGTGCTGCGGCCCGACGCCGCGTCACGGATGGCCGAGAACAACTCCTCGGGCTGTTCCGCCTTGAGGAGATATCCGGTGGCGCCCGCCTCGATGGCACGGGTGATGTCGGCGTCGGTGTCGAACATGGTGAGCACCAGCACCCGCGGGACCCGCTCGCCTCCCTCCGTCAACCGCCGGGTGGCGGTCACCCCGTCCATGCCACCGTCGAGTTGCAGATCCATCAGTACGACGTCGGGGTGCAGGTGGGCCGCCATGGCGAGCGCCTCCTCGCCGGTCGCGGCCTCCCCGACCACGTCGATGCCCTTCGCGCTGGAGAGCAGGGCCCGCAGCCCGGCGCGTACGACGGCATGGTCGTCGCAGAGCAGGAGCCGGACGGGCGAGGAGGGCGGCGACGTGTTCACAGGGCGGGCTCCTTGACGACGAGCGGGACGGCGGCCGACACCACGGTGCCCTCTCCCGGCGTGGATTCCACGGTGAGCGTGCCACCCACCTGGCGGGCCCGGATCCGCATCGCGGGAAGCCCATGCCCCCGCGTCGGCGACTCGGGCCCCGGGGACCCGGCCTCCTCGAACCCCCGCCCGTTGTCGGCGACGTCCAGCGAGACCTGCTCGTCCAGCCAGGTCAGCGTGAGCGCGGCCCGGGTCGCCGCTGCATGCTCCCGTACGTTGGCCAGCGCGCCCTGGGCGATCCGCAGCAGCGCCGCCGCGACCCGCTCCGGCAGCGGCCCCGGCTCCCCGTCCAGCCGGAACTGCACGGTCAGTCCCGAACCGCTCGCACGCCGGGCGAGTTCGCCGAGGGCCTCGGCGAGGGAACGCTCCGCGAGATCGGCCGGGGCCAGGTCGTGCACGAAACGGCGGGCCTCGGTGAGGCCGCGCGAGGTGCTCTCCGCAGCCGCCCGCACATGCTCCCGGGCCGCGCCCTGGTCGGTCCCCCACACCCGCTCGGCGGCCTGGAGCAGCATCCGCTGACTGGACAGCTCTTGCGCGAGGGTGTCGTGGATCTCCGAGGACAGCCGCTGCCGCTCCGCCAGGACCCCGGCCCGCCGCTCGGTGGCGGCGAGTTCGTGCCGGGTGCGCACCAGGTCGGCGATCAGCACGCGCTGCCGGGCGCCCTGCCGTTGCAGATGTACGAGTACGGCGGTGGCGACCGCTGCGACGGCCGGCGGGGCCACGACCATGTTCGGGTTGAGCGGCCCGTCGGCCACACGTATCTCCGAGAGCACGACCAGCGCGGTGAGCACGGCCGCCGCCGGTACCGCGATCCTCGGCGGCAGCGCGTGCAGTCCCGCGAACAGCAGGGGCATCACACACCAGGTGGCGCTCGGCGCGAGCACGAGCAGGACGACCCAGACGGCGGTGACCGAGCCCAGCCACACCAGATGACGCCGGGTGGGCGGCAGGCCCGGGCGGGGCGGCGGGGCCAGCAGATGCCCGAGGACGTACAGCAGGCAGAAGAAGGCGAACAGCGCCACCACCCAGCCGGTGCGCGCCCCGCCCTGGTCGCGGCTCAGGAAGCGGGCGAACGACGAGCACAGCAGCAGGAAGAACGCGCCGTGCACGATCGCGCCCAGCCAGCGCTCGTCCGGATCGGTGTGGTTCATGGTCCGTGTCTAACGTGCCGGACCCGGCACCGCATCAACCGATCGGCTGACATGGCGGTCACCCGAACCTCCCCGGGGCGAGAGCCCGTTGACCGAGCCGGACCCCCGGCCTGCGCACCGAGGCTTGGCAGCAGAGCGAAGACCTCCGAAAGGCCTCCCGATGCCCGCCAAGAACCTCACCGCCAACCGCGCCGCACTCGGCCACCGAGTCGGCTACGCCCTGCGCCACCCCGACCGCGTGCCCCGCCATGTGGCCCGCGCCGCCCGTGACCTGTGGCTGCGCCGCAGGCACCCGGACCACATCTCCTACTACCGCGCCGTGATGCGCTCGGACACCCGCACCGCCCCGGACGCCGCTGTGGGCAGCCGCAGCCGGGAGCGCTGGCTGGCGCTCGGGGCGATGCAGTTCGACTACCTGCTCGGCCACGGTCTGCGTCCCGAGCACCGCATGCTGGAGATCGGCTGCGGCAACCTGCGCGGCGGCTGGCGCTTCATCCGCCATCTGGAGCCGGGCCACTACTACGGGATCGACATCTCGCCCGACATCCTCTTCGCCGCGCAGGACACGCTCGCCGAGATGTCCCTCCAGAAGCGGCTGCCGAACCTGACCCCGGTCCGTGACCTGACCCTGCGCTTCCTGCCGGACGCCCACTTCGACGTCGTCCACGCGCACAGCGTCTTCTCGCACTCGCCCCTGCCGGTGATCGACGAGTGCCTGGCCCACGTCGGCCGCGTGCTCGCCCCGGGCGGCTGGTTCGACTTCACCTTCGACCGCACCGAGGGCGAGGAACACCAGGTGCTCCGCGAGGACTTCTACTACCGCGCCGAGACGCTCGTGGCCCTGGCCGAGGGGCACGGGCTGCGCGCCCGGTTCATGGACGACTGGGAGGAACTCTCGCACGGCCAGTCCAAGATCAGGGTGACGCACCAGGAGACGGTCCGGTGAGTCCGGGGTGTGTGGTGGGAAAGGGCACCGACTCGTGCCATGGCCGGCATAGGTGTTCAGGGACGCGCTCACGGCGGCCGGCTGAGGAGCGCAGGTTCCGCACGGCCGGTCCAAGCTCCGGGTGACGCACGGGGAGGCGAGCCGGTGAGACCGGTGCCCGATACGGCCGCGGCCGGGGCGCCGACGGACGGCTGAGACGTCCGTGGAAGGCAAGGACACGAACGAGGCGCGCACGCTCGTCCCTGGGCCGAGGCCCGCGGGACGCTGAAGGACTTCAAGAGAGACCCGGAACGTTCGCGCGCGGCCTCTCGTCATGGATGTACCACCGGCCCCCCGGCGGAAAATGCCTACCGCCGGGGCCGGTGAGGGCACAGACTCGTCCCATGGCTGACATGGGGGAGTTCCGGGACGCGGTCACGGCGTGGGCGGCCGGCGGCCCCGGCGAGCCGGCACAGGAACTGGCCGCGCGGCTGTCCGTCCGGACCGTCGTCCTGCTCGAAGGGCCGAGCGACGTGGCCGCGGTCGACGCGCTGGCCGCGAGCCGGGGCCGCGATCTGGCCGCCGAGGGGATCTGCGTCCTGGCGATGGGCGGGGCGATGAGCGTCGGCCGCTTCGCCGGCCTGCTCGGCCCGGCGGGCCTGGGCCTGCGCCTGACGGGACTGTGCGACGAGCGGGAACAGCCGTTCTACGCCCGGGGCTGGGAGCGGGCCGGCGCGGCACCGGACGGGTACTTCGTCTGCGCGGCGGACCTGGAGGATGAACTCATCCGCGCGCTGGGTGTGCCCCGGGTGAAGGAACTCGTGCGGGAGGAGGGCGACCTGCGGCCCCTCCAGACCTTCCTGTCCCAGCCCGCCCAGCGGGGCCGCACCGCTCAGCTGCAGTTGCGGCGCTTCTTCGGCACGAGGTCGGGCCGCAAGATCCACTACGGCCGCGTCCTCGTCGAGGCCCTCGCCCCCGGCCGGGTGCCCGGGCCGCTGGACGACCTGTTCGCCACCCTCTGACCGGGGGTTTCTCGCACACACGGAGCGCGGGAAGGCGGCCGTGTTCACCGATATCACCGCCCGGGGTCTTGTTAGGACAATCGCCGGGATCTAGGGTCGTCCCCGGGAGAGCAAGCGCTTTCCCCGCACGTCAGCGTCCCCTTGCCGGACGTCCGAGGAGGACCGTATGTCCCGTCCAGCCCGCCGCCGCGTAGCCGTGGTCGGCACCGGCGCCATCGTCAGCGGAAGCCATCTGTCCGCGCTCAGGGCCCACGCCGAGCGCACGGAACTGGTCGCCGCCGTCGACGTGGACCAGGGCAGACTCGACGCCTTCCGCGAGCTCGCGGGCGGCGAGGTCGCCGGGTACACCTCGGTCGACGAGATGCTGGACGCCGTACGCCCCGACCTCGTCCTCATCGGCACCCCGCCCTCGCTGCACCGCGAGCAGACGGTGGCCGCCCTCAAGGCCGGCGCCTGGGTGCTGTGCGAGAAGCCGCTGACGCTGTCGCTCGCCGAGTACGACGAGATCGCCGCGGCCGAGGAGGCCTCCGGCGCCTACGCCTCCGTCGTCTTCCAGCACCGCTACGGCTCCGGCGCCGTCCACGCGCGCGAGCTCATCACCAGCGGCGAGCTGGGCGCCCCCCGGGTCGCGCACTGCCAGACCACCTGGCACCGGGACGCCGCCTACTACGCTGTACCGTGGCGCGGCACCTGGGCCAGTGAGGGCGGCGGCCCGACCATGGGGCACGGCATCCACCAGTACGACCTGCTCCTGCACCTGCTCGGCCCCTGGGCGGAGATCCGCGCCATGGCGGCCCGGCTGGTCCACGACACCGAGAGCGAGGACGTCTCCACCGCCCTCGTCCGGTTCGAGAACGGCGCCCTCGCCACCGTCGTCAACAGCGTGCTCTCACCCGACGAGGTGAGCCGCATCCGCATCGACTGCGCCGACGCGACCGTCGAACTCACCCACCTGTACGGCCACCGCAACGAGGACTGGACCTACGTCCCCGCCCCGCACGTGGCCGCCGATCGCGTCGACGCCTGGCGCAGGCCGGCCGCCGACGTGCCCAGCTCGCACGCGGCCCAGCTCGGCGCACTCCTCGACGCGTACGACAACGGTGTCAGGCCTCCCGGCAGCGGCGCCGATGCGCGTGCCACCCTCGAGTTCGCCGCCGCGCTCTACAAGTCGGCGTTCACGGGGCAACCCGTGCTCGCGGGCGAGGTCGCGCCGGGCGACCCGTTCTACCCGGCCATGCACGGCGACCACCCCCACTGGGCCCCCAAGGAGCGCGCATGAGCATCCGCGTCAGCCACGTCCACGGCGAGCACATCGCCGTCGAGGCGGCGAACGGCACGGAGATCCTCCGCTACGTCTACCGACCCGACCCCGAGGCCTTCGAGGCCAAGAAGCCCTACGCCCACCCGGTGCGCACCCTCGGCGGCCGCACGGTGACCGGCTACCGGCCCAACGACCACCGCTGGCACAAGGGCCTGCAGATGACGGCGAGCCATCTGTCGGGGCAGAACTTCTGGGGCGGCAACTGCTATGTCCACGGCCAGGGTTATCTGCCCCTGCCGGAGCGCGTCGGCTCCATGCGGCACGACGGCTTCACCGCGTTCACGGCCTCCGAGGCCCGGCTGGACGTCACCGAGGCGCTGACCTGGGTGGAGAACGGCGGTGAGGAGTGGGCGCGTGAGGAGCGTGGCCTGGCCGTCCACTCGGTCGACGAGACCGCCGGCTCCTGGGCGCTCGACTGGTCGATCCGGCTGACCAACCTGCGCGCCGAGCCCCTCGCCTTCGGTTCCCCCACCACCGCGGGCCGTGAGATGGCCGGCTACACCGGACTCCAGTGGCGCGGCCCCCGCGACTTCACCGGCGGCGCGGTCTTCGCCCCGGACACCGACGGAGACGCGGACAAGCTGATGGGCAGCCAGAGTCCGTGGCTCGCCTTCACCACCGAGCACGACGATGTGGACGCCCACTCCACGCTCGTCTTCGCGCACGCCCCCGAGAACCTCGACCCGGGGACCGCGATCCACGAGTCGCACTGGTTCGTGCGCTCCGAGCCGTTCCCGACGGTCGCGTTCTCCTGGGCGTTCTTCGAGGAGTTCGAGCTGCCGCCGGGGGAGTCCTTCGCGTACCGCTACCGGCTGGTCGTCGCCGACGGCGCCTGGGACGGGGCACGTGTCTCCTCGTGTCTGGAAGGCCTGCCCTGGTGAAGCCGGGCCTTCCCCACCCGCTGCCGGGCGCCGTGGGCCTGTCACACCTGAGCGCCTACGACTGGGAGGCCGTCGACGGCGTGTGCGGCGGCAGCCCGCATCTGCACCTGGTGTGCACGGAGGCGTACGTCGTCACCGGGGGCCTCGGCGCGGTGCAGACGCTGAGCCCCGACGGCTACCGGGAGATCCCCCTGGAGGCCGGCTCGATCGCCTGGTTCACGCCCGGCACCGTGCACCGCATGGTCCAGGGCGGTGATCTCCGCATCACCGTGCTGATGCAGAACAGCGGCCTGCCGGAGGCCGGGGACGCCGTCTTCACCTTCCCGCCGGAGGTGCTCGCCGACCCCGCGCGGTACGCCGCCGAGGCCCGGCTCCCGCCCGGAACCGGCCCGGAGACGGCGGCCGCCGCCCGGCGCCGCAGGGACCTCGCCGTCGAGGGCTACCTCGTGCTGCGCGAGGCCCTGGCCGACGGTGACAACGGCCCGTATCGGGCGTTCCAGCGGGCCGCCGCCGGTCTGGTACGGGGCAAGGTGCCCCACTGGCGCGAGCTGTGGGAGGCCGGTGCCCTGGCCACCGCCGAGCGCACCGGCGCCCAGCTCGACGCGCTGGCGTCCGGCGAGCCGTCGTATCTGGACGACGCGACCGTGCACGAGGCCGCGCCGACCCGGCTCGGCGGCTTCGGGATGTGCGGACGCCGGGACGAGTACAACCTGCCGGGGACGACACTGCCGTACCACGGCGAGTAACACCGCTTGTTTTGGGGGGAGTTCCGCGTACAGGCGCCGTTCTCGGGTTGCGACGCCTACGCAGAAGTCCGCCGTGCAGTCTGCGGGCGGCGACGCACCCGGCGTGATGCAGCAGCAGGCCGTCCTGCACACCTCCGACATTGTTCCCGGGCTGCTCGCCACCGGCCGCGTGGACGACAGCCAGTACGCGATCCGGCAGGGCCACGGCACCGAGACCGTCGTCTACGACGTCAAGACGTGGGAGGACTCCGGAGCAACCGGCCACCGCGCGGGGCGGTACTTCGCGGTCCTGCGGCGACGGCTGCAGGCCGGTGACCTCGCGACGGGCGCGGTGGCTCAGACCGGTGCGCTGCTGTTCCTGGCGGACCTGGCGGACCTGGCGGACCTGGCGCCGGCCGGTGCGCGGTTGTCGGGGGCGCCGCTGTTCGCAGTGGTGGCCGCCGGCATCGGTACGGTCGCCTTGGTGGTGGGCCTGCGGGCCTGCGCGCGTCCCGAGTCGCTCACCGACTGGCCGACCGCCGTGCGCGAGGCCGTGCGGGACGTCGGAGGGAGCACCCAGGTGCTGCTCGCCGTGGCCACGGCGGCGCTGTGCGCCTGGATGCTGGTGCCGCCGGGGTTCCTGGTCCCCGGGCCGCCGGCGCGGGCGCTGACCGCGGTTCATGTCCGGCCGGCCGCCATGTCCGGAAGCCAGGGTGCCCGGGGCGCAGGGTGACGCCGGCGGTGTCAGCGGACCGCCTTGAAGGAGCGCAGCCGCAGCGAGTTGCCGACCACGAACACCGACGAGAACGCCATCGCCGCCCCGGCCAGCATCGGGTTGAGCAGTCCGGCCGCGGCGAGCGGCAGCGCGGCCACGTTGTAGGCGAAGGCCCAGAAGAGGTTGGACCGGATCGTGCCGAGGGTGCGGCGGGCGAGCCGGATGGCGTCCGCCGCGGAGCGCAGGTCGCCCCGGACGAGGGTCAGGTCGCCCGCCTCGATCGCGGCGTCCGTGCCGGTGCCCATCGCCAGGCCCAGGTCGGCCTGGGCCAGCGCGGCCGCGTCGTTGACGCCGTCGCCGACCATCGCGACCGAACGGCCCTCCGCCTGAAGCCGCTTGACGACGTCGACCTTGTCCTGCGGCAGCACCTCGGCGATCACCTGCTCGGGATCGATACCGACCTCGCGGGCCACGGACGCGGCCACGGCCCGGTTGTCGCCGGTCAGCAGGATGGGGGTGAGGCCGAGCGCGCGCAGGCGGGCGACGGCCTCACGGCTGCTGTCCTTGACCGCGTCGGCGACTTCGAGCACGGCCCGCGCCTCGCCGTCCCAGGCGACCGCGATGACGGTACGGCCGGCCGACTCGGCGGCGGCCTTCTCGAGCCGGAGCTCCTCGGGCAGCTCCATCGCCCAGTCGGCGAGCAGGCGCTCCCGGCCGACGAGGACGGCGTGGCCGTCGACGATGCCTTGCACGCCGAGCCCGGGAACGTTCGCGAAGTCCTCGGGGGTGGGCAGTGACCCCAGCTTTTCCAGCGCCCCGTCGGCCACCGCCCGCGCGACCGGATGCTCCGACGCGTGCTCCAAGGCACCCGCCAGCCGCAGGACTTCGGCCTCGTCGGTGCCGTCGGCCGCGTGCACGGCCAGCAGGGTCATCCGGCCGGTGGTGACGGTGCCGGTCTTGTCCAGGACGACGGTGTCGACCCTGCGCGTGGACTCCAGGACCTCAGGACCCTTGATGAGGATGCCGAGTTGCGCGCCGCGCCCGGTGCCGACCAGCAGCGCGGTCGGCGTGGCGAGTCCCAGGGCGCACGGGCAGGCGATGATCAGTACGGCGACCGCGGCGGTGAACGCGGCGGCCGTACCGGCGCCGTTGCCGAGCCAGAAGCCCAGGGTGCCCAGGGCCAGGGCGATCACGACCGGGACGAACACGCCGGAGATCCGGTCCGCCAGCCGCTGTGCGGCCGCCTTGCCGTTCTGCGCGTCCTCCACCAGCTTGGCCATCCTGGCCAGTTGGGTGTCCGCGCCGACCCGGGTCGCCTCGACGACGAGCCGTCCGCCCGCGTTGAGGGTGGCGCCGGTGACGGCCTCACCGGGGGTGACCTCCACCGGCACGGACTCGCCGGTGAGCATCGAGGCGTCCACGGCGGAGGAGCCCTCGACGACGGTCCCGTCGGTGGCGATCTTCTCGCCGGGGCGGACGAGGAAGCGGTCGCCCACCTTCAACTCCGTGACGGGGACGGTCTGTTCGTGACCGTCCGGGTGCAGCACGGTCACGTCCTTCGCGCCCAGCTCCAGCAGCGCCTTCAGGGCCGCGCCCGCCTTGCGCTTGGAGCGTGCCTCGAAGTACCGCCCGGCCAGGATGAACGCGGTGACCCCGGCAGCGGCCTCCAGATACAGGTTCCCGGTGCCGTCACCGCGGGCGATCGTCAGCTCGAAGGGGTGCTTCATGCCCGGCGTGCCCGCGGACCCCAGGAACAGCGCCCACAGCGACCAGCCGAAGGCGGCCGTCGTACCGACCGAGATCAGCGTGTCCATGGTGGCCGCGCCGTGCCGGGCGTTGGTGAACGCCGCCTTGTGGAAGGGCCATCCCGCGTAGGTCACCACGGGTCCCGCCAGTGCCAGTGACAGCCACTGCCAGTACTCGAACTGCAGCGCAGGCACCATCGCCATCGCGACCACGGGTACCGCCAGCACCACGGCGGTCACCAACCGCTCACGCAGGGACCGTAGTTCGTCGGATGCCACTTCGTCCGGGGCGGCCGGCTCGGGAGGTGCCGGTTCCTGGGCCGTGTACCCGGTCTTCTCGACGGTCGCTATGAGTTCCTGGACCGAGACGCCGGCGGGGTGGATGACCCTCGCCTTCTCGGTGGCGTAGTTGACGGTGGCGCTGACCCCGTCCATCCGGTTGAGCTTCTTCTCGATGCGCGCCGCGCACGAGGCACAGGTCATCCCGCCGATGGCGAGTTCGGTCTCGGCCGCTGCGGTAGTGGTCATCGATGCTCCTCATGAATACCAGGTGGGGGTATCTTGGTGCGTGCCTCCTGTATACCCCCGGTAGGTATCCGGGGCAAGCGGTCGAGCGGGTTGACTTGATACCCCCTAGGGGTATGGTGAAGTGCATCGGGAACCCCTGCCGAGCTGAAGGAGCCGGTCATGCACGCTGGACTGAAGATCACCGCGTTCGCCGCCGCGCTGGCCGCGACGTTCGGCACCGCCTACGGCGTGGGCCAGGGCATCGGACCGGTCGCCGACGACGAGCCGCCCGCCCGCCACGACGCGCACACGGACGGCGGCGACTCAGGGCGCTCGGAACCCGCAGGGCACTCGGGATACGAGTCGCCCCCGGCCGGCGGGCTCCAGATCTCCGAGAACGGCTACACCCTCGACCTGCGGACCCCGCACGTCACAGCGGGCCGCACCGCCGACCTCCGCTTCGCCATCAGGGGCGACGACGGCCGCGCGGTCACCGCCTTCCGTCGGGAGCACGACAAGGAACTCCACTTGATCGTCGCCTCGCGCGACCTGAACACCTACCGTCATCTGCACCCCACCCGGGCCGCCGACGGAACCTGGAGCATCCCCGTGTCCCTGCCCCGAGCGGGCGGCTACCGGGTCTTCGCCGACTTCACCCCTGAGACGAAGGGCGCCGAGAACGTCACCCTCGGCGCGGATCTGGCCGTGTCGGGCAGCTACGCACCGCAGAACCTTCCGGCGCCGAACACCACCGCCGCCACCGACGGCTACGAGGTGAAGCTCGGCGGAGCACTGCGTCCCGGCGCCGCCCGCGCACTGAAGCTGACGGTCTCCCGGGGCGGCAGGCCGGTCACCGACCTCCAGCCCTACCTCGGCGCCTACGGCCACCTGGTCGCCCTGCGCTCCGGCGACCTCGCCTATCTCCACGTCCACCCGAACGGCGAGCCCGGCGACGGCACCACCACCGCCGGCCCGGACATCTCCTTCACGGCCACGGCGCCCAGCAGTGGCACCTACCGGCTCTTCCTCGACTTCAAGCACGAGGGCAAGGTGCACACCGCCGCGTTCACGGTCCGGGCGGGCGGAGCGGTCGCCGCGCCCGCGGACGAGGCTCCCCACGAGTCGTCCGGCGAGCACGGCCACTGAACCTCAGCCGATACGCGCGCCCGCGCCCCCGACCCGGACGCGCGCGTCGCCCGCGCGCAGGGTCACCGTGAGCTCGCCGGGGCGGCCCAGGTCCTCCCCCTGGCGCAGGGTGAGGACGGCGTCCTCGGGAACCAGGCCGAGATCACGGGCGTACGCGCCGAACGCCGCGGCCGCCGCACCGGTCGCCGGGTCCTCGACGACACCGCCGACGGGGAAGGGGTCACGGACGTGGAACACGGTCGACGACTCCCGCCACACCAACTGGACCGTGGTCAGGTCCAGTCGGTGCATCAGGGCTTCGAGGCGCGCGAAGTCGTACGCCAGCTCCGCGAGGCGCGCGCGAGTCGCCGCCGCCAGGACGAGGTGGCGGGCGCCCGCGAACGCGATCCGGGGCGGGAACGCCGGGTCGAGATCAGCGGCAGGCCAGTCGAGCGCGGCCAGCGCCTCCGTGAGGTCGGCGTCGGAGATCTCCTCGACACGCGGTTCGACGCTGGTGAGCGTGGCCCTGACCGTCCCGTCCTGCTCGGCCACCGACACCGGCACGGTCCCGGCAGGAGTCGCGAACACCAGCTCTCCGGGGCCGATCCGCTCCGCCAGCGCGACGGCGGTCGCGACGGTGGCGTGCCCGCAGAACGGCACCTCGGCCTTCGGGCTGAAGTAACGGATGCTGAACGTCCGTCCCTCCGGCCCCGCCAGCCCCTCGGGGGGCGCGGTCAGGAACGCGGACTCCGAGTACCCGAGCTCGGCGGCGATGGCCAGCATGTCGCCGTCGTCCAGGGTGGAGGCGTCCAGTACGACGCCGGCGGGGTTGCCGCCCTCGGGACTGCTGGAGAAGGCGGTGTATCGCAGGACCTCGGGGCGCGGCGCGTTCGTCGTCATGCTGGCGGCAACGCGGGCCCGCGCGACGTCTATTCCGGGCCTCGTCGAGCGGCGGGTCCTCAGCCGAGGGCCCGGTCCAGGTTGAACGCCGCGCTGATCAGGGCGAGATGGGTGAACGCCTGCGGGAAGTTGCCCTGTTGCTCGCCCGTGTTGCTGATCTCCTCGGCGTACAGGCCCAGATGGTTGGCGTAGGTGAGCATCTTCTCGAAGGCCAGGCGTGCCTCGTCGATCCGTCCGGCGTGCACCATCGCCTCGACGTACCAGAACGAGCAGATCGAGAAGGTGCCCTCGTCGCCGCGCAGTCCGTCGGGGCTCGCCGCCGGGTCGTAGCGGTAGACGAGTGAGTCCGACACCAGCTCCTCGGTGAGCGCGTCCAGCGTGGACAGCCACTTGGGGTCGGTCGGCGCGATGAACTTGGTCAGCGGCATCATCAGGACGGCCGCGTCCAGCACATCGCCGTCCTCGTGCTGCACGAACGCCTGCCGGGTCTCCGACCAGCCGCGGTCCATGATCCGCCGGTAGATCGCGTCCCGGCACTCCCGCCAGCGGTTCAGGTCGGCGGGCAGCCCGCGCCGGTTGGCCATCCGGATCGCCCGCTCGATCGCCACCCAGCACATCAGCCGCGAGTACAGGAAGTTCTTCCGGCCGCCGCGAGTCTCCCAGATGCCCTCGTCGGGCTGGTCCCAGTGCGCGCACACCCACTCCACGAGCGTGCACACGTCGTCCCACTGGCCGCTGGAGATGGGCTTGGCCCACTTGTCGTAGAGGTAGATCGAGTCGATCAGCGCACCGTAGATGTCGAGTTGCAGCTGGTCGGCGGCCGCGTTGCCGACCCGGACCGGCGCGGAGCCCTGATGCCCTTCCAGGTACGGGAGTTCACGTTCCGTCAGATCGGTGCGGCCGTCGATGCCGTACATGATCTGAAGGGGCCCCGAGGGGCCGTGGCCTTCCGGGCTGACGTGACGGATGAGGAAGTCCATGAACTGCTCGGCCTCGCTGGTGAAGCCGAGGCGCAGCAGGGCGTACACGCAGAAGGCGGCGTCGCGCACCCACACGTACCGGTAGTCCCAGTTGCGCTCGCCGCCGAGCTGCTCGGGCAGGCTCGTGGTCGGCGCGGCCACGATGGCGCCGGTGGGCGCGTAGGTGAGCAGCTTGAGGGTGAGGGCGGAGCGGTGCACCATCTCCCGCCAGCGGCCCCGGTACTTGGAGGCGGACAGCCAGCGCCGCCAGTAGGCGACCGTGCTGTTGAACTGCTCCTCGGCCTCGGTGCGCGCGCACCGGCGCGGGCTCACCTCGCCGCCGACCTGGTCCAGGGCGAAGACCGCCGACTCGCCCTCGGAGAGCTTGAAGTCGACGCGCACGTCCGCCCCTTCGGTCTCCAGCGGCACGGTCGAGGTCAGGCCCAGCGACAGCTTGGGCGACTCGAAGACCGCGACGTCCCCGACCATGCGGAGGGTGTGCGGCTGGGCGCCGTAGTCGAAACGCGGCGCCACGCGCGTGCGGAACGGGATCGAACCGCGCACGCACACCACCCGCCGGATCAGCCGATGCCGCTCGGTCTCCACCGCGTCACCGTCGACCGGCATGAAGTCCTGGACCTCGCCCACGCCGTCCTCGGTGTAGAAGCGGGTGATCAGGACGTTGGTGTCGGGGAAGTAGAACTGCTTGGTCCGGGCCGGCACGGTCGCCGCCAGCTCGAAGCACCCGCCGCGCTCCGCGTCCAGGATCGACGCGAAGACGCTCGGCGCGTCGAAGGACGGGCAGCAGTACCAGTCGATCGTGCCGTCGGTCCCGACCAGCGCCACACTGCGCAGGTCTCCGATCAGACCGTGCTCGGCGATCGGCAGGTAGCCCATGTGTTCCCTGGCTGATCCGCTCATCGCAGCCTCCTGCCGATCAGCCTAGGCAGGTTCGGCCACAGGTGTCAGGGGAACGGCCCTCACACCGGCTCCCTGCACGCTGATGCTTGATTATGCTCGAAACCTCGCGGTATCTTGCAAGAACAAGCAAAACTACGGAGGGGTACGGATGACCCATGTCGAGGACGAGCTGACCAGCCAGCCACAGTGCTGGACCCGGGCCGCGACGGAGGCCGCACGCCACTTTGGCGTGCTTCCGGCAGCCGGGGAGCGGGTCGCGATCGTCGGATGCGGCACGTCGTACTTCATGGCGCAGGCGGTCGCGGCGCTGCGCGAAGCCGCGGGCCAGGGCGAGACGGACGCCTTCGCCGCGTCGGAGTTCCCGCACGGCCGCTCGTACGACCGTGTCGTCGCCCTCACCCGCTCCGGTACGACGACCGAAGTCCTCGACCTGCTACGGCAGTTGAAGGGCAGCACCCGCACGACGGCCCTCACCGCCGACCCCGCCACCCCCGTCATGGCAGTCGCCGACGAGGTGGTCGTCCTCGACTTCGCCGACGAACAGTCCGTGGTCCAGACGAGGTTCGCCACCACCGCCCTCACACTGTTCCGCGCCCACCTGGGCCTGCACACCGACGCCGTCGTCGCCGACGCCCGCACCGCGCTCGAGACGCCCCTGCCCGAAGGTCTCGTCGACTGCGCGCAGTTCACCTTCCTCGGCCGGGGCTGGACGGTGGGACTGGCCAACGAGGCCGGACTGAAGATGCGCGAGGCCTGCCTCGCCTGGACCGAGGCCTACCCGGCGATGGAGTACCGGCACGGCCCCATCAGCATCACCACCCACGGCACCGCCACCTGGATGCTCGGCGAGGCACCCGAGGGGCTGGCCGAACAGGTGCGGGAGACCGGCGGACTCTGGGTGCCCGGCGCCCTGGACCCGCTCGCCGAGCTGGTCCGCGTGCAGCGCCTCGCCGTCGCCGTCGCCGCGGCTCGCGGTCTCGACCCGGACCAGCCCCGCCACCTCACCCGCTCGGTGATCCTCGCCCGCCCCTAGGAGACGTCATGCCCCTGGTCACCACCGGTGAGCTCGTCTCCCGCGCCGCCACCCACCGCTCCGCCGTCGCCGCCTTCAACATCATCACCCTGGAGCACGTCGAGGCCGTCATCGCCGGCGCCGAGTCGCTGGACGCGCCCGTCGTTCTCCAAGTCAGCGAGAATGCCGTCAAGTTCCGCTACGGCCGTCTCCTCCCGCTCGCCCGCGCCGCCGTCGCCGCGGCCGAACGCGCCGCCGTACCCGTCGCGTTGCACCTCGACCACGTCCAGAGCGACGACCTGCTCCGCCAGGCGGCAGACGCCGGCTTCGGCTCCGTGATGTACGACGCGGCCCACCTGCCCTACGCCGAGAACCTCGCCGCGACCCGGGCCGCCGCCGACTGGGCGCACTCCCAGGGGCTCTGGATCGAGGCGGAGTTGGGTGAGGTGGGCGGCAAGCCGAGCAGGCCCCCGCTGGACGCCCACGCCCCCGGCGCCCGCACCGACCCGGACGAGGCCCGCGCCTTCGTCACCGACTCCGGTGTGGACGCCCTCGCCGTGGCCGTCGGCAGCGCCCACGCGATGACCGAGCGCACCGCCACCCTCGACCACGACCTCCTCAAGCGCCTCGCCACCTCCCTGGACGTCCCCCTCGTCCTGCACGGCTCCTCCGGAGTGCGCGACGAGGAACTCACCGCGGCCGTCGCGGGCGGCATCGCCAAGGTCAACGTCGGCACCGCGCTGAACATCGCCATGACCGGCGCGATCCGGGAGTTCCTCGCGGCTCACCCCGAGGCGGTGGACTCGCGCAAGTACCTGAGTGTCGGACGGGACGCCATGGCCGAGGCGGCCCGTCGGATCATCAAGCTGCTCGGGCGGTGAGGACGGGCTGGTAGAACCCGCTGGAGGCCGGATCGTGCCAGCGCACATCGACGAAACCGGCCGCGGTCACGAACTCCGTCACCTGCGCGCGTGTCAGCGCCCAGGAGGTCGTACGGCGGACGCGGACGGACCAGTCGTCCCCGCCGCCGGGCCGGAGCTGGAAGTGCTCCTGGTCGTAGCGCTCGCCGTCCTCGTGCCACTGCCACAGCTGGAAGGTGATCACCCGGCCTTCGGAGGTCCCGGACACCTGCGGAGGTGGGGCGCCGGGCCTGGTCCGGCGCAGCTCGTCGTAGTCCCGAAGCGTGAGCACCAGCAGGCCGTCGCCCCGCAGCACCCTCCGCATGCCCGCGAGCGCGGCCTGCACGTCCGGGGCCGTCAGCAGATGGGCCAGCGAGTTGTCGGCACAGACAACGACGTCGAAGACGGACGACGCGAACGGCAGCCGCCGCATGTCCGCCGCGGCCGTGGGCAGTCGGGCGCCGCGTGCCGACGCCTCCGCGCCGGCACGTGCGGCGGCGACGGGGCTGAGATCGCTGCCGACTACCCGATGTCCGGCCAGCGCCAGTCCGATCGCCTGGGTCCCGATCCCGCACGAGCAGTCCAGGACCCGGTGCGGCCCCGGCCCCAGGAGGGGGCCCAGTACCGCCGCCTGGTACGCCATGCTCGCGTCCCAGTCCGCGAACATCCGGTGGTAGTCCGGAGCCAGTGAGTCGTAGAAGTCCCGTGCCGAGGAGTCAGTCACTCGACCTTTTTACCGCTTTCAGCACCACGAACTTCGGGTCACTGGCGACCAGTTGGCTGTTCCCGAACAGCTTCCGCAGCTTCACGTGGTACCCGAGATGCCGGTTCCCGACGACCCACAGCTCGCCGCCGGCCCGCAGCGTCCTGCGCGCATCGGTGAACATCCGCCAGGCCGTCGTGTCGGTCGTCGCCTGGTGGGAGTGGAAGGGCGGGTTGTTCAGGACGAGATCGACGCTGCCCGCCGGGACCCCCGACAGACCGTCCCCGACGCGGAACTCCGCGTGCCCCGGCACGCCGTTCGCCTTGTACGTCCCCTCCGCCGAGGCCACCGCCTGGAAGGACTCGTCGACGAACAGCACCTCGGCCTCGGGGTTGGCCAGGGCCACGGCCGTACCGACGATCCCGTTGCCGCAGCCCAGGTCGACGATCCGCTGGGAGCCGCGACTGTCCGGCAGGTGCTGGAGGAAGAAACGGGTGCCGATGTCGAGCCGGTCCGCGCAGAAGACGCCCGCGTGGTTGACGACGGCCCGCCCGGAGGCGGCACCGATGCCCTCCGGGAGCGCATAGCCGTACGGCCAAGGGTTGGCGGGCCGTTCGAGCGACGGCTCGGGTGCGCAGAAGACGAGCCGGGCCTTCTTCTCGGCCAGCGAGGTGCGGGTCGGCCCGAGGATCCGCTCGAACAGCTGGAGCGTGGAGGTGTGGATCTCCTTCACCATGCCAGTGCCGACCACGACCGTGCCCTCGTGCACCGCGGGCGCCAGCCGCAGCAGCTGGTCCTCGAGCAGGGCCAGGCTCTTCGGCACGCGCACCAGCAGGACGTCCACCCGGCCGGGTGGTGGGTCCTGCGTGGTGAGCAGCCGGACGGTGCCGGGCTCGACGCCGGCGCGTTCCAGGTTGGCCCGGGTCGCCTGCTGGCTGAGGAAGGAGTCGGTGATCTGCACCGGCCGGTGCGCCGCCAGTGCCGTGACAAGGGCTCCCCAGCGGTCCCCGACCACCACGACGGTGCCGGACAGGGCCACCTCCGCGTCCGCGAGATGCCTCAGCAGATACTCGTCGGAGGCGTCCCAGGCGCGCAGCCGGTCACGCGGGTCCTCGGGGAAGCGGGTGAGGGCGAGCTCGCCCCAGGGGGTCGTCATACGGTCGTCCATCGTGCGTCCAGGCTATCGGAGTCGCAGCTCAGACCCGCTCGGGCAGGATGGAACCCATGGATGGCGAACTGTTCCCCAGACCCCGCACGGAGGTCGCGCCGGGCGCGGTGCACCTCCCGGACTGGCTGGAGCCGGAGCGGCAGCGCGAGCTGCTGGAGGCCTGCCGCGCGTGGGCCCGCCCGCCCGCCGGACTGCGCACGGTCCACACCCCGGGCGGCGGCACGATGACCGCACGCCAGGTCTGCCTGGGCTGGCACTGGTACCCGTACGCCTACGCCCGCACGGTCGTCGACGGCGACGGGGCGCCGGTGAAGCCGTTCCCCGACTGGCTGGGGGAGCTGGGCCGGGAAGCGGTCCGGGACGCACTGGACACCGAGGCCCCGGGACATGACATCGCGCTGATCAACTTCTACGACGGCGACGCCCGCATGGGCATGCACCGCGACAGCGACGAGAAGTCGGACGCACCCGTGGTCTCCCTGAGCCTCGGCGACACCTGCGTCTTCCGCTTCGGCAACCCGAAGACCCGGACCAGGCCGTACACGGACGTCGAGCTGCGCAGCGGCGACCTGTTCGTGTTCGGCGGCCCGTCGAGACTCGCGTACCACGGGGTGCCCCGGGTGTATCCGGGCACCTCCCCGCCCGAGTTGGGGCTGACGGGACGGCTGAACATCACGCTGCGGGTCAGTGGGCTCTAGGCCGAGGTGGCGTACGGATCATGGGAGACTCGCGTTCATGAGCGGCAAGGCGGACCCCCGGCCGGCGGGGGAAGGGACCACCTCGAGGGCGCGGCTGGACCGGGGGCGCGGTGTGCTCGGGCCCGCGCTGGAGCTCGTGCACACCGGGCGAGCGCCCACCCGGGCGGTGCTCACCGCCGAACTCGGGGTGACCCGGGCGACGGCGGGCGCGGTCGCCGCCGAACTGGAGGCGCTCGGGCTGATCCGCGTCGACGCCCGGCCCACCGCGGCCACCGGTTCGCAGGGCAGGCCCTCGCACCGGCTCGCGGTCGCCGAGGAGGGGCCGGTAGTGCTGGCCGCGCAGGTGCACGCCGACGGCTTCCGGGCCGCGCTGGTCGGTCTGGGCGGCCGTATCGTCGCCACCGCTCCCGGCTGCGAGACCGTCGACGCCGATCCGGCGAAGGTCCTCGGCTCCGTCGTGGAGGCGGGCGCCGACCTGCTGCGCACGACCGGCCGACGCTGCGTGGGCGCCGGACTCGCCGTGCCGTCGGCGGTCGCCGAACCCGACGGGCTCGCCCTCAACCCCCTGCACCTCGCGTGGCCCGCGGGCGCGCCCGTCCGCCGTATCTTCGACGAGTGCGTGCGCGCCGCCGGCATCACCGGACCGGCCTTCGCGGGCAACGACGTCAACCTGGCCGCGCTCGCCGAGCACCGGCACGGCGCGGGCCGCGGCGCCCGGGACCTGCTGTGTGTGGCGACCGGACACCGGGGCGTGGGCGGGGCGCTGGTGCTCGACGGGCGTCTGCACACCGGGAGTTCGGGCCTGGCCCTGGAAGTCGGCCATCTCACCGTGAACCCCGAGGGGCGCCCCTGCTACTGCGGCAGCCGGGGCTGCCTGGACGTCGAGGCCGACCCGCTGGCCCTGCTCACGGCCGCCGGACTCGACCCCGGCCCCGAACAGTCCCTGCTCCAGCAGGCCGACGACCTCGTCCGCGACCACTACGACGACCCCGCCGTCCGTACGGCAGCCGAGTCGCTGATCGACCGCCTGGGCCTGGGCCTCGCCGGTCTGGTCAACATCCTCAACCCGGACCGGATCATCCTCGGCGGCCTCCACCGCACCCTGCTCGACGCCGACCCGGGGCGCCTGCGCGCGGTCGTCTCCGACCGCAGCCTGTGGGGGCAGAGCGGCGGCGTCCCCATCCTGGCCTGCACCCTGGACCACAACAGCCTTGTGGGAGCGGCGGAGTTGGCGTGGCAGCCGGTGCTGGACGATCCGCTGGGGGCACTGAGCCGTGGCTGAACTGCTGGAGGCCGAGGGGCTGCGCCTGGTCGAGGTGGCGCCCCCCCGTGGTCCCGGCCGAGACGCGGGCGGCCATGGACCGCGAGTGGGACACGGCTGTCCTGGCCAACCCGGCTCTCTTCGACGGCCCGGTGGCGCTCTGCGCGGGACTCTCCCGGCAGGCCCCGGACGACCTGCTCGTCTCCTGGTCCCGCGGCACCTATCGCAACTTCGCCCTGCGTCGCGTTCCGGGCGCCAGGGTCCTGCGGTCCCTGTTCGTGAGCGTGGTGCAGCCGACCGAGGACGGACGGGTGCTCGTGGGCCGTATGTCCTCGTCCACCGCCGCGCCCGGCCGCTGGCAGTTCCCCGGCGGATCGGTGGAACCACCCACCGGCGACGAGCCGCTCGACGAGCACGCACTGCGCCGCCACGCGGCGGTGGAGCCGGCCGAGGAGACGGGCCTCGACGTCCCGGCCGGCCACCTCGTCCGCTGTCTGGTCACCCGCGGCGAGGACGGACAGGTCGGTGTCCACTACCTGGCGCCCCCGCTGTCCGCGCCCGTGCTCCAGGAGCGTTTCGAGGCACTCGTGGCCGCCGGGACGGCACGGGGACGCGCCCCCGAGTTCGACCGGCTCGCCCTCGTCGGCTCACCGGCCGAACTGCCGGACCTCGCCGGTCCGCACGTCGCCTACCTGGAACCCGTCGTCCGGTGGGCGAACCGCCGAGTAGGCTCGTGACATGCGGATCTCCGTCTCCTCGGACATGGACGAACCAGTCGCTCGCACCCTCCTCGACGAGCTGCGCGCGCGGGGCCACGAAGTGGTCGCGTACGGCGCCCTGAGCCCCGGCGCCGACCCGCAGTGGGCCGCCTGCTCCGAGGCCGCGGCCCGTGAGGTGGCCGCGGGCACGGCCGACCAGGCCGTCGTGTGCTGCTGGACCGGCACCGGAGCCTCCATCGCCGCCAACAAGGTCCCCGGTGTACGGGCCGCCCTGTGCACGGACGCCTACACCGCGGACGGCGCCCGCCGCTGGAACGACGCCAACGTCCTGGCGCTCAGCCTCCGCCTCACCTCCGAGCCGCTCCTCAAGGAGATCCTCGACGCCTGGTTCACCGCGGAGGCGAGCGAGGACGCCGAGGACCGGGAGAACGTGGCCCGGGTGGGACGCCTGGACGCCGGCCGGGCCTAGCAGCGCGCGTCCGGTCAGGCGCTGAGCGCGCCCGCCACCTTCAGCTCCTCGTGGTCGACCAGCCAGCGCACCGACTCCAGTACGGCGGTCTCCGGTTCGTAGCGCGGGGCGTAGCCGAGGAGGGTCCTGGCCTTCTCGATGGTGAGGCACTGGCTGCGGTGAAGGTGCTCCCAGCTCGCCTCGGCGTGTTCCGGGGCCGTGGTCCTGCGGAACTGTTCCCAGGTCACCGGCTCCAGCGTCACGGTCCGACCGAACCAGCCGGCAGCGATACGGGCGTACCCGCGGACGTTCAGCGCGGTCGGGGCCACGACGTTGAAGTCCTCTCCCGCCGCCGCGTCCCGGTGCTCGATCGCCCGCTCGAAGGCCTGCGCCACGTCGTCCGCGTGCACATGGTGCATCAGCTCGACACCGCTGCCGGGGATCCCCAGCGGCTGTCCCGCCGAGAGCGTGTACCAGACAGCGGGGTCGAGGCTTCCCAGCGGACCGATCGGGTGCCAGCCGGGGCCGACGATGTGCCCGGGGTGCAAGGACGTGGTCACCAGGCCCCCGGCAGCGGTCTCCTCCTTCAGCATCCGGGCGATCCGGTCCTTCTGGATGCCGTACTCCCCGACGGGCGGGGTGCCCGTCGTCTCGGAGATCGGCAGCTTGTCGGCGGGGCCGTGGCGCCACACGCTGCCGCAGTGCACCAGGTGCCCGACCTCGCCGCGCAGCCCCGCGACCAGCGCGGTGGCCGAGTCCAGGGTGAAACAGACCAGGTCGACGACGACGTCCGCGCCCAGCCCGGCCACCCGGCCACCGAAGGTCCCCTCCCTGTCCTCCTGCTCCCGGTCGGCGACGACCTGGCGGACCTGCTCCCACTCGGGAGCCTCGGTGTAGGCCGTGCGCGTGCCACGGCTGACATTGACCACTTCGTGGCCGGCCCGCACCAGGCGGGGGACGAGGAAGGTGCCGATGTGGCCGCTTCCGCCGATGACGACGACTCGCATAGGTTTCCCATCAGTGTCGGGCAGGTCAGTGTCAGCCAGGAGTATCCGACGGCACCGTCACACTCCACAGGCGCAGGGCCGTTGTCAGTGGCGGCGACTAGCCTGCGGGCATGATCGACACGACCGAGGGCGACCGCGCCTTCCCGCCCGCCCTGGCCGCCGTGGCCCGCGTGGAGTTCGACTACGACGACGGCGAGGGCGTCGACTTCGAGCCGTACGACGCCTTCGACTCCGCCGAGGAGACCACCGACTGGCTGCGTCACTGGACCGGCAATCACGAACTGGACGGCGACGCCTACCTGGTCTTCGGACAGGACGGCACCGGTGGCCTCGCCGCCCTGTGGCGTGTGCGGCCGGGGCGGCCCCTCGTCGAGCAGCCCGTGGTGTTCCTGGGCTCGGAGGGCGAGCGCGGTGTGGTGGCGGCGAGCCTGTCCGACTTCCTGTGGGTACTGGCCGACGGCCTGGGCCCGATGGAGATCGTGGAGCACGAGCGGTACGACGCCCACCCGGACCCGGCGCTCACCGAACTCGCCGAGCGCCATGCGACCACCCCGCGCCGCGCCACCCGCGACCTCGTCGAGGCCGCCCGGTCCGAGTTCCCGACGTTCTCCGAGGACATCGACGCCCTGTGCCGGTGAGCGGCGTCAAGGTCCGCGCCACTCCACGGCCAGGGCTCGACCAGGATTGTCGACGAAGATGCCGCGCACTATCTCCTCGCCCAGCTCGACCGTGAGCCGCGGGCGCACCCGGCGCAGGAGATAGGGCATCCCGGGGCCCCCGTCGACCGACCGCGCGGCCGCGGTGGTGGTGTCGCCGCCGAGGAGCAGACGGTCTGCGTGGCCCGCCTCGGCGAGGGCCCGTACGGCGTCCGGCATGCGCCAGTCCGTGGCGTGGTTGGCGCGCGACGGCCCGTCGAAGGCGAGGTAGCAGCCCGACGCCGCGGCCTGGCGGTGCACGGTGAAGTCGGGGGAGCGGTTGAGGTGGCCGAGGATCACCCGCTGCGGCGGCACCCCCAACTCCCCGCACAGCAGATCCAGTACGTCCAGTGCACCGGTCCCCAGCTCCAGATGGACGGCGATCGGCGCCTCCGTCACACGATGGGCCTCGGCCGCCGCGGACATGGTCCAGCGGGCGTGCGCGTCCAGCGCGTGGAAACCGCCCGCCACCTTGATCAGCCCCGCGCGGACCCCCGAGGTCCCGATGCCTTCGGTCAGTTCGGCCACGAAAACGTCGGCCAGCCTGCCGCGCAGCCCGGCGAGCGTGGCGTCGTCGTAGTGGACGGCCTGGTGCAGCCCGGTCGCGGCGACGATCCGCACCCCGGTCTCCCGCGACAGCGGCGGCAGATCGGCGGCCCGCCGCCCCAGCCCGTACGGCGTCCACTGCACCACGGCGCCACCGCCCTGCGCGGCGAACGCCGCCAGCTCGGCCCGCGCCGCGGACAGGCTCCGCAGTTCCTGGCCGGGCAGCCGCGGGCTGCCGAAGAACAGATGGTCGTGTGCGTCGCACACCCCGAGCCGCTCGGCGGGGACGTCACCGGCCACCGTTCGGACCGCGCTCGCCGTCACCACTGCCGTCCCCGCGGCAGCCGCCCCCGCTCCGGCGCCGACACGTGCAGCACCTCGAACACCTCGCCGTCCGCCTTGGGCGCCCCGTGCGTCCAGAGCGAGAAGTGGACGAGCTCCCAGCCGGCGGTGTCCACGGCGGCCGCCGCGCACACCGCGCCGTCCTCCCCGGCCAGCCGCTCCGTCTCACCCACCGCGTCCGCCATCACCTCGGCCAACTCCACGCCCTCCGCCACCGGTTGGCGCCGTCGCACGGCCCACCGGGCGGGAGAACCGGCGGCGCCGCCCTCCTCGTACGACAGACCCGTCCACTGCCGCACCGACGGCCGCCCGAAGTCGTTGCTGAGCCCCTGGAAGGCGCCTCCCCACAGGAAGGTGTTCATGCCCGCCACGGTGTTCCAGAGGTAGAAGGGGGCGTACTGGTTGACGGGCGAGCCGTTCACCCCGCGCTCGCGCATCAGGTACGTCTTGAAGCCGAGCCCGTCCCAGTCGTCCAGCAGATGCCCGATCCGGGCCACGCGGGCGCGGACGACGTCCATGTCGTAGTCGGACGGCAGGGTGAGCTCGTACTGCATCGCGTGCATCCGCTGCCTCCTCAGGCGGGGTGGTCCTCGGGGGCGACATGCGCGTCCCAGTCCGTCGTCGTGCCGTCCTCAGCGGCCTCGACGACCGCGAGATGGGTCATGAAGGTGCGCGGCCCGGCCCCGTGCCAGTGCCACTCGCCCGGCTCGATCCACACCGTGTCGCCCGCGCGGATCGGCTCGACTGCACCGCCCCGGCGCTGGACCAGCCCCTCGCCCTCCAGGACATGCAGCACCTGGCCGTGCGGATGGCGGTGCCACGCGGTGTGCGCCCCGGGGGCGAAGTGGACGTTGAACATCCGCAGCCGGGACGGGGCCGGTGGCGCGGCGACCTCGTCGAGCCACACCGTCCCGGTGAAGTTCTGCGCCGCTCCCTGGCGGGTCTCGGGGCGCTGTCGGATGATCTGCACGAGAATGAACTCCCTTACTTCGTCTGGGGCTTGAGCAGAGACAGCAGACCTCGCACACCCGTGTCGAACGCGGCGGGCGAGCCGGAGGCGCGGGCGAGGACATAGCCGCCCTGGACCGTCGCGAGCACCGTCGCCGCGATCTCCTCGCCGTCCAGCGAGGCCGCGAACTCGCCCTGTTCCTTGCCCTCTTCGACGATCCCGGCGATGCGTTCACGGATCCAGTCGATCGTCTCGTCGACCGGTGCGCGCAGTTCGTCGCTGGCGATGACGTCGGGGTCCATGGTGAGCCGGCCGATCGGGCACCCTCGCAACACGTCCCGCTCGCGCCGCAGATACGCCTCGATGCGCTCGTACGGCGTGCCGGGCCCGTCGAGTACGTCCTCCGCGGTGCCGCGCAGCTCCTCGGCGGTCCGCCGGATCGCGGCCAGGGCGAGATCGGGCTTGCCCTTGAAGTGGTGGTACATGCTGCCCTGTCCGGCCCCCGCGCGCTCCAGGATGGCCTTGGGGCTGGTGCCCACATAGCCGCGCTCCCACAGCAGCTCACGGGTGGACTCGATCAGTCGGTCGGAGGTGCTCATGCGCTCACTGTACATACTAGTAGTTACAGAAGTCGAGGCCCTTGGGAGCAGGCAGATCAGGCCCGCGTACTCCCCAGGAGGTACGCGCACTGCCGCTGGCCGTACGACGACCCGGACCGCTCCCCGGAGCCAGTCTCGAAGCATCACCGAACGACACCTTCAGGAACTCCAGGGAGATGAACCGACATGCAGACTCTCGCGAACTGGGACGGCGGCCCGGGCCCATGGATCCTCTTCTTCCCGTTGATCTGGGCGGCCGTCGTGCTCGGCGTCGTCACCGTCCTGCGCCGCACCGCCCGGCACGGCCGCCGCGGACCGTGGCGCGCCATGGCGGACGCCGGCCCCTCGGGCGACTCGCCGATCGCCATGCTGGGCCGCCGCTTCGCCTCCGGCGAGATCGACGAGGACGAGTACTGGCGTCGGCTGTCCGTCCTGGACGAGCAGTTCGGCCGTACGACGGGCAAGGGCGGTGCGGCATGACCGCCCCGACCACCGCGACTGTTTCGGCGCAGACGCTGCCGGCCGCCCGCGTGGTCAGCGCCGTGAAGGTGTACGGCAGCGGCGACACCGGCGTGCGGGCCCTGGACGGGGTGAGCGTCGACTTCCCGGCCGGCCGCTTCACCGCGATCATGGGGCCCTCGGGCTCCGGCAAGTCCACCCTCATGCACTGCGCGGCCGGCCTCGACACGCTCACCGAGGGCGCCTCCTACATCGGCGACACCGAGCTCGGCTCCCTCGACGACCGCCGTCTGGCCCTTCTGCGCCGCGATCGCGTCGGCTTCGTCTTCCAGGCGTTCAACCTGGTGCCGACACTGACGGTCGAGGAGAACATCCGGCTGCCCCTGGACCTCGCGGGCGGCGGGGGCGACCCGGAGTGGATCGACGCGCTGATCGACGTCGTCGGTCTGCGCGACCGGCTCCGTCACCGGCCCGCCGAACTCTCCGGCGGGCAGCAGCAACGCGTCGCCGTGGCCCGGGCGTTCGCCGGACGGCCCGACGTCGTCTTCGCCGACGAGCCCACCGGGAACCTGGACTCCCGCTCCGGCGCGGAGGTCCTCGGCCTCCTCGGCAGGACCGTGCGCCAGACCGGCCGTACGGTCGTCATGGTCACCCACGACCCGGTCGCCGCCGCCCACGCCGACGAGGTCGTCTTCCTCGCCGACGGACGCCTGGTGGACCGTATGGAAGCCCCGACCGCCGAGAGGGTCCTGGACCGCATGAAGGCCTTCGAGGACCCGGCGCGGACAGAGGTGCCTTCCACGACAGAGGTGTCCTCGCGGACGCAGGCCCTCCAGGGGCCCGGGACTCCCTCGCGCACCCGGACGGAGCGGCCCTGATGAACGCCTCCCTCCGCCTGAGCGCGTCCTCCCTGCGCGCCCACAGGCGCCGCTTCGCCGGAACCTTCCTCGCCGTGTTCCTCGGCGTCGCCTTCCTCGCCGGAACGCTCGTCATGGGTGACACCCTCCGCGCCGGCTTCGACACCATGTTCGGCAACGCGACCAGCGGCACCGACGCGGTGGTCCGCAGCGCCGAGGCCATCACCACGCCGGGGGAGAGCGAGGGGGTGCGCCAGCCCGTCGCCACCGACCTGGTCGGGACCGTCGAGCAGGTCCCCGGCGTCGCGGCCGCCGCCCCCGACATCCAGGGAGCCGGGCAGCTCGTCGGCGCGAACGGCAAGCCCATCGGCGGCCAGGGCCCGCCCACCCTCGCCGGCAACTGGATCGACGACCCGGAGCTCAACCCGTATCAACTCGCCGAGGGCCGCGCCCCGCAGAAGACCGGCGAGGTCGTCGTCAACCGCGGCACCGCCGAAAAGGGCGACCTGAAGATCGGCGACACGACGATCCTCCGTACGCCCGACCCCGTCGAGGTGACCATCGTCGGCCTCGCGACCTTCGGCGGCGAGGACGGCATGGCCCAGGTGACCTTCACCGGCATGACCCGGGCCGACGCCGAGAAGTACCTCACGGCCAGGCCCGGCGAGGCGTCGACCATCCAGGTGCGGGCAGGTCCGGGCGTCAGCCAGCGGGAACTCGTCGAGCGGCTGACTCGCGTACTGCCCAGGGGTGTTGAGGCGATCACCGGTCAGGAGTCGACCGAGGAGAACACCGACATGATCTCCAGCCGGTTCCTGGCCGTCTTCACCACCTTCCTGCTGGTGTTCTCGGGCGTGGCGCTCCTGGTCGCCACCTTCTCCATCCACAACACCTTCGCGATCGTCGTCGCCCAACGCACCCGCGAGAACGCCCTGTTGCGGGCCCTCGGCGCCTCCCGTCGCCAGGTCACCACGGCGGCCCTGACCGAGGCGAGCGTCGTGGCCGTGACCGCCTCCGCCGCGGGCCTCGCGGGCGGCATCGGGATCGCCGCCGGCCTCCAGGCGCTGTTCCCGGCGATCGGGTTCCCCTTCCCCGAGGGCGATTTGGTGATCAGCGTGCTGTCGATGCTGCTGCCGCTCGCGGTCGGCGTCGCGGTCTGTCTGGGCTCCGCGCTGCTGCCCGCCGTACGCGCCGGACGCACCGCACCTCTGGCCGCACTGCGCGAGACGGTCGTCGACGAGTCGGGCACCTCCCGCGTCCGTGCCGCCACCGGGGCCGGCCTGGCCGCGCTCGCCGTGGCCGTCACCCTCACCGGCGTCCTGGTGTCACCGTCCATCTCGCTCGCGGGAGCCGGCGCGGTCCTGGCCCTCGCCGCGTTCGTGGCCCTCGGCCCGGTCGCCTCCACGGCGGCCGTACGTGTGCTCGGCGGCCCCCTCGGCCGGCTCCGCGGTGTCACCGGGTCCCTCGCCCGGCGCAACGCACTGCGCAGCCCCAGGCGTACGGCCGCCACCGCGAGCGCACTGATGATCGGCGTGGCCGTGGTCTCGCTGTTCACGGTGTTCGGGGCGTCCCTGAAGGCCACCATGGACCAGACCGTGTCCCGGTCCTTCGCGGGCGATGTCGCCGTCAGCACCCCGTCGTTCGGCGCGGGCGGCAGCGGCCTCAGCCCCCGGCTCGCCGGAGCCGTCCAGCACCTGCCCGAGGTGGACACGGCCGTGGGTCTCGGACGCGGTGTCGCCGAAGTCGACGGCAAAGGGCGGGCGTTGACCGTCACGGACCCGCTCGCCCTGCAGCGCACCTTCGACCTCGGTACGGTGCGGGGCTCCCTGAGCGACCTCGGCACCGACGGCATCGCCATCACCGAGAAGGAAGCCGAGAAGCAGGGCCTCACGACCGGAGACAAGGCCCGACTCACCTTCACCGACGGAGAGAACGACACCTTCACGGTCCGCGCGGTCTACGGCCAGTCCGAGCTGGCGGGAGATTACGTCATCACCCGCGCTGCCTGGGCCCCGCACCGCACGCAGGACTCCGACACGCTGGTCGCGGTCTCCTTCAGGGACGGCGTGAGCACCGGCGCGGGCAAGGCGGCGGTGGAGAAGGTGGCGGCGCGCTACGGCCATCCCGAGGTGCAGACCCGCGACGAGTACGCGCAGTCCTCGGCGGGCGGCATCGACATGATGCTCACGCTCTAACCAGCCCGAGCCGCTGACCAGGGACTTCAGTCCCTCTTTGGCCTATCTGGGAGATTACTGGGAAACGGCGGGGACCACCAGACACCCATCTCCCAGAACCTTTCCCACCGCGCCTGCAGACTGTCCACTACCGCCTGCTCCATCAAAGGCGTGACGTTCGAGTAGAGCCCCTCCACACCGGCGACCTCATGGCCCATGCGCGCCTCGATCACCGTCCGGGAATGCTCGTTCTTCTCGTCCAGCCACTCCCGGTGCCCGTGCCGCACCAGATAGAACCGCTTGCCCGCCATCTGAGGCACCGCAAGGATCGCCGGCCGCACCAGATCCTTCCGCCCGCTACGAGCCGGCGCCCCGTCCCGCATCGGCACCCAGTAGCTGTCGTACCAGTTCCTCGGCATCTCCCCGCCCTGGATCCCCGGGAACACCCACTCGCTGTCGTGCGACGCCAGCAGCGCCACGAGCAGCTCATGCAGGAACGGGGGAATCACCAGCGTGCGATGCGAGTCGTACTTCGGATCCACCAGAGTCCGCACCCCGTCGACGTACTGCTGCTGCCACTGGACGCGGATCGCCGGCATCTTGTCCGGCCCGTAGCGCTCGGAGGCGTGCTCGCGGCGCCCGGGATCCGGATCGGACGCCGGCCACGTCGGGGACGCGAACTCCCGCCGCAGACCCCACAGCTCGCCGGGCGGACGCATCCCGGTGAACGCCGTCGTCCACACGCACACCCACCCGGGGAAACCCCAGATGGCGTAGGCGTTGAAGGCCAGATGGTGGAGGACTTCCATCTCCATCGGCCGCTTGATCTCCCGCGGCTTCTTCGTGTACTTGCCGCGCCGGCCGTGCTTGACGACAGGCGACTCCGAGCGGAGCTTGTACTTCACGACGGCGTCGGTCATCAGCAGGTTGAACAGGCTCAGCAGCTGGTCGACGTAGTGGTGGGAGATCTCACCTGCTGCGGCGGCCTTCTTGAGGCCCTTCTTCCAGGCGTCATGCTCCCAGGCCGTGATGTCGCCGACCGGCCGCTCACCCCAGTACGGGATGATCCGCGCACGCAGCCGCGACTTGTACCGGCCCATCGACATGGGGCGCAGATCCTGCGCCTCCCACCACATCCAGCAGTAGTCCCGCATCAGCGTCTTCGCGTTGGCGCGGGGGATGTTGGTGCCGTGCCGGACCTCGTGTTCACGGTCCAGGCCGTACTTGCGGGCCTCTTCCTCGTCCTCGAACGGAACCCCGGGCTCGGGGCCGCTCGCGGACTCGTACTTCTTGCGGCGGGTGGTCCTGCCCTCGGCGTCGAGCTGGTACTCGCCGCCCCACCACTTCACGCGGATGTTGCCGCCGCGTACCTCCACGTAAGGCATGAGCTCCCCTTGGGCGGGCGTTGGTCGCGGTAGTCCGGCAGGTACCCCTACCGCCAGGACTCCGCGGCCTCTTGCTCAGGTGCCGAGCCAGCAGCCCCGGCATCCCTTGCAGTCTCCTCCTGCACGCTTCACGATCTCTCGCATCGAGCGCTGTGCTTCCACGCTCGTCTCGATCTCGGTAGGCGCCGCACAGATCATTCTCCCATTGGCCGGGCCTGCCCAGCCTTCGAACTCCGGGCCTGCGTCAACTATGGACAGAGTGCTCCGCATTCCTGGTCCCCCTTTCGGGTGCTTCGGGGAACCCCCAAGGTGCGTCTCCGACTCTGCCACGTCAGGCGCCGGTTGGGACCTTCTGGGACCAAAGTGGCGGGGGAAAATGGGCAACGAAGGCGTGAAAGAGAAAGGTTGTACGTCTTTCGGCTGATCTTTTCCTAGATGACGCCCCGTTTATGGAGCTCCTCCAGTACGAGCTGGTTGAGGTCCAGGATCTGGTCGGCCGTCAGGTCACCCTTGAATCCGATCGCGGCACTGTTGACGGAGTCGCCGACGTGACGCTTCAGGTCTTCCTTGGGGATGACGGCGATTGCGCTGTCGTCGGCGGCCGGAGAAGCCTCGACGACGACAGGGTCGTCCCCTTTGAGGATGCGGCGGCAGCTGCTGGGGGCCCACCGGAGGGCGCGCTCGATGCTCGTGTATGAGGTGGCCCTGACGCTATGGGCTGCCTCGACGCGCTTCCAGGTGTCTTTGCTCATGGATGCGAGCTTGGCGGCGGGCTCGATGCCCAGGCCGAGTTCTAGGCGGCGCTCCTGTACGAGCGTCGCCAGGCGTTCGAGGTCGGTACCCATGGGTCACATCCTGCCAGGACCGGCTAGGACCAGCTAGGACTGAGGCCGCTCAGTCCGGAACGCGACCACATGATTGCGCAAAGTGATCGCACGCACGTCCGACCGTGAGGCTCTGGCCATAGCATGACGCCGCGAAGTTGCGCTAAAAGCCGCTAGAAGCGGCTAGACATGGCCGCTAACTCCCGCTAGGTTCGAGGCATGGAACAACCCCCTCCCACCTACCAGGTGAAAGGGGCGGAAATCCGCGAGCTCCGCATGCAGGCAGGGCTGAGCACTGACGAGCTGGCCCAGAGAGCGCAGATCAGCAGGCGCTACCTCAACCACCTCGAAAACGGATACCGCACCCGCATGAGACCAGGTCCCTACCAGCGGCTCCGCACAGAACTCGGCCTGCCGGCCGGCTCCACCCGAATCCTCCAGCCACCCCCGCAGAACCCCCCTGAGAAGAGGTGACATGTCCCCCCGAAAGCCCGCCCCCACCCCGCAGGGCTACTACCGGGTCGAAACGGCTGTCGTGAAGCTCGGTCTCGCCGAGGACGAGAACGACACCACCGGCCGCCGTTGGCTCCGCGATGGAGCCAACCGCAAGAAGAACGACCCGCGCGGCAAGCCCTTCCCCCACAGCCGCCTCAACGGCCTGCTCGTCTTCAGCGACGCCGACCTCGCCGAGATCTACGCCATGCACCGCAACGCCCCGACCCGCCGAGGCCGTCCGGCCGGCAGCCGCGTTGTCGGCCGCACGGTCATCACGCCGCAGGACGAAGCCGATTCGCCGGAACGGGAACTCCAGCAGGTCGCCTGACCCGCGCCGCCGCCTAGACGGCAAAGGCCCCACCCGCCGGATCGCACTCCAGCAGCCGGGGCCCGCGACCCGAAGGTCGCCGATCCACCCCTCACCACTCCGAAGAGAAGAGGCAGATCTGTGCCTACATCATCCACCACTCCCGCCCCCGGGACCATGACGGTCCGGGTGTGCGACCGGGGCACCGGCCGCGACTATGTCGGCGTCTCTGTCCGCACGGTGACGGTCTCGGACCGCTGCCCGCAGTGCGACGGTCCGCGCGGCGTCGACACGATCCGCAACCACAACTTCCACGAAGACGGCGAGTGGTACTCCGTCGACCGCTGGACGAACCCGTGCGGCCACATCGACATGTACTCCGCCGTGCTCGCCGAGTTCCGCGCCATCCAGGCGGGCGGTGCCGAATGAGCGACGAGCTGAGGAACGTCACCCTCGCCGCCAACGAGATGGCGCGCGAGATCGCGGATCTTCGTGACCAGAACAAGCGACTGATCGACGTCGCGCTCCCCGAGGTTCGGCGCGGTTACGAGGCGCAGCGCGAGGCCAAGGTCCGCTGGCGCGAGCGCGCCCAGAAGGCCGAAGCCCGCATCGCCGAGCTGGAGAACGCCCTGGCGGCCACCGGCCGTTCGCTGTCGTCGTTCATCTTCGACTCGGACGATCCGGGCGCCGACGCGCTGGGTGCCCAGTGGCTGTGCCAGCAGGCGATGCCGCAGGCGGACGACCCGTTCGCCCAGCCGCGCGCCTTCCGCTCCAGCGTCTTCACCGAGGCATCGAAGGCTGTCGAGGGCATGGAAGGCCGCCCGTCGGACGGCCAGTACTCGCGGGAGTACCTCGACGGCTACTCGCACGCCTTGGAGGACGCGGCCGAGCACCTGGAGAAGCACGCCGATCAGGCGGCCGAGGGAACCGAGACGACGGAGGCCCCCGTACCGCAGCACTTCGACAAGGTGCCGGACCCGCTGGACGGCTGCCACTGGTGCGCGTGCGGCAACCGCTGGCCCTGCAAGAACGCGGGGGAGGTGACGGGATGAACGCCTACGACAACGTCTTCTCGCTGATGATCAGCACGCTCACGGCGAGGTCCTGGGACGAGGCGCACGAGAACCTTGCGAAGCTGCGCACCGGCACGGTAGGCGAGGTAGCCGACTGGCTGGATGCGGCGGGAGAGCCTGCCGCTGCCGGTCTGCTCCGTAAGTGGGGTGTCCCGGACCCCGGTTTGAACATGGACGGCACCGACTGGGCCGCAGCCTTCGTCCCGCACACCGACTCCTGGCACAGGCTCCTGATCAGCGAATCCCGCGAGCAGGCCGAGGAGCGCGTTGCCCAGCTGCAAGAGCGGGGCTTCCGCGCCTGGCTGATGACGCGGACCTGGGAAGACGACGAGCCGTCCGACTGGGCGGAGGTGTCGCGATGACCCGCCGCAAGAACATCGACCACTTCGCCGTGGCCGCGGCGTGCCGCGCCAATCCGGGCGTGTGGCAGCGGGTCGGGGAGTACAGGGCCACGACGACCGCTCAGGGAATGGTCTGGCACATCCAGCGGGGCGCGACGAAGAACTTGACGCAGCGGTGGGCTTACCTGCCTGTCGGTTCGTTCGAGGCCCGGCACACGCTGACCGAGTTCGGTGCCCAGGTTGAGGCCCGTTTCGTCGGGGCCAGCGATGACCTGCTGTGGGCTGACGCCCTCGCCGGTCTGGCGGTGGCCCGATGACCCGCCCGATCACCGCCCTCTCCGCCGCTGTCGAGTTCGAGGGCGCGCTGCCGGTGCCGTTCGGTCACGCCCGCCCGCTCGGACCCGCCCCGCGCATCAAGGCCGCCGACATGCCGCTGGCCGAACTCGAAGCCCGCATCGACACCACCACGCCCGAGGAGGGCACCTCATGAACCGTGCCGAGATTTCCGGCGGGATCAACCTCGACCTGAACGACGGGCCGATCCGCACCAGGCACTTCCGAGGCTTCGACGGCAAGCCGTGCGCCCAGCTGATCATCGGCGAGGCCGGGCAGTCCGTAGCCATCTCCGTCACCCGATCCACACCCGAGGTGCTCGACGAGCTCGCCGAGGCTGTCGCCGAACTGAAGGCGTGGACGCTGCGCCAGCAGCAGCCGCAGCCGCTGAAGGCGGTGGTCTGAATGGCCACCGTAGCCGAACCCCGCCCGCTGGCCGACCTGGAGATGGACTCGGTGCTTGCGGTCGAGGCCGCCTGGGAGCGCCGCTCGCACGGCCGCAAGCCGTGGACGACCGCCGAGTACCTGGACGCCGTCGACGCCGTCCACGCCCGATATCGACTGCGCCGGGAATGGCTGCGCACGCACCGGCAGGGGGTGTCGTGATGGTGACCCTGTCCGTGACCCGCTCACGCATCGCCACCGTCCTCCGCGGCGCCGAGGACATCCTCCTGATGGAGGGCTGGGACCCGCTCACCAACCCGATCATGTCGGCCATCGACCGGGCCGCCGGATACGTCCCCGGCAAGGGCGGAACCGACGCCGAGCGAACCACGCTCGAAGCCTGGGAATCCCTCACCGAACACCTCGGGGTCGCATCCGTCTCCCACTGGGAACGGAAGCCCGGCCGCAGCGCCCTGCAGGTTCTCGCCGCACTCGACGGGGCCGCCGGCAAGACGGTGACCGCATGACCGCCCCGACGCGCCTGTCGCCGATGGCCGGCCTCTTCAACGCCCTGCTGCGCCTATACATCCGCCGGGCCCGCCCGGTGATCGCCGCCCAGCTTCGGCAGCTCGACGAGGCCCGCAACGTCAACGCCCGGCTCGCCACCGCCCGCGACTTCGCCGCCAGCAAAGCCGCCGGATACATCGACCGCACCGGACTGGAGGCGCCGTGATCACCGGCCTGTTCGTTGCCGTCGCCGCCGTGGCCCTGCTGCTCGCCAGCGCCCACCGAGACCGCCGTGAAGCCCGCACCGCCAACAAGGAGCAGCCGTGACCCTCAACGACCTCGTCCCCGCCCCACTCAGGGGCCACGGCCGCCGTCGGGCCGTAGACAAGGTGACCGAACTCCGCGCCGAGAACGTCATCCTCCTCGGCAACCTGCACTGCGCCGGCGACGCGATCGCCCTGCTCCGCCAGGACTTGGCTGAGGCGCACGCCAAGCAGGGCGAGGCCGAGGAACTCGTCGTGCAGCAGCAGGCCGACATGGAAGAGCTGACCGTCGAACGCGACGAGTGGCGGGACCGGTTCCTCGCCCTGCAGGCCCGTTTCGGTACTCAGATCGCCGCCGAGGAGAACGCCAACCGGGTCGACGTGCCGCCGATGACGCGCATCGGCGCCGACCAGGACACCCAGTCCATCGACGTCACCACCCTGCGCGAAGCCGCCGAAGCCGGCCTCCTGCCCGGATGCGGGGCGGGGCGCCTCGGACCCGTCACCGACCCCGGCCGGGTGCACGCCGAGGGGGTGGCGTAGATGGCGACCGCCACGTCAACCCTGATCCTCTCCGACCTGTCGGGCATGCCGGACGGCCCCCTGCCGGACCGGGACGCGATCGACGACTGGTCGATCAAATCCTTCGACGACTACTTCACCGCGACCGCCCGGCACTCCGCCCGCATGTTCGCCGAGCGGGCTGCCGAATGCGAGGCAACCGGCCGGTGGATGAAGGACTGGCACAGCTCGCGGCACATGGCGGTGCTGTCGCTACTGGCCGGGGCTGAGCAGGCGGCACCCGTTGAGGACCGGCCGTGGCACGCGGCCCGACTCGACGCCTACGCCGAGCAGTTCGGCCTGCGCGGCTGGCATCGCTACACCGACTTGCGCGGCAAGCACTGCATCCAGATCAACCTGATTCGCACCCGTGAGGACGGCGAGCAGGGACGCCACTACGTGCACGCCGCCGACCACATGCACGGACCGCTCCGCTTCTGGGTCATCGACCGCGACACGCACCGCACCGTCTACCGGTCCTTCACCAGCCGCATCGCCCAGCAGTGGATCGACGAGCGCGAGAGCCCGCACTGAGCACCGGCGGACAAGCAGAAACCCCGCCTGAAGACAGCAGGCGGGGTCCACCACCCACCTTCTCATGGAGGACCCCAATGGATCAGCTCGCCCTGTTCCCCGACACCGCCGTCACCGGCAGCGGCCAGCTCAAGCCCTGGCCCGCCGCCGAGACGCGGCCCGAGCCGGAGCCTGAGACCGCCGTCGACCCCAACCAGATCCGGTTCAACCTCGAAGCGGAGGAGGCGGCATGAAACTCCGCATCGACCAGAAAGAGCTGGCGGACGCGGCCCGCCGCGCCCACCGCCGCCTGCCCACCAATCCGATCGCACCGATCCTCGCCGGGATCCTCGTCGAGGCCACCGAAGACACGGTCACCCTGTCCGGCTTCGACTACGAGACCAGCACACGCGCCGTCCTCGACGCGGAAATCCTGGAACCAGGCCTCGCCCTGGTGTCCGGTCGGCTCCTCGCCGACGTGTCCGCCACCTTCCCGGCCGGTCTCGTTGACGTGGTCGCCGACGAACGCGAGGTGACCGTGACGGCGCCGGGCACCACATTCGCTCTGCCAGCGATGCCCGTGAGCGACTACCCGGCCCTGCCCGAGGCCCCGGGCGCCGCAGGCGCCATCGACGGCGATCTGCTGGCCGCCGCGGTCGGGCACGCCGCCCAGTGCACCCTGCCGATGAAGGAGGCGGCGGGCAGCCTCGTCGGCTTCACCGGCGTGCACGTCCTGGCCGACGGCGACCAGCTGACCGTGTCCGCCTCGGATCGGTACCGCATCGTGCGCCGCACCCTGCCGTGGCAGCCCGCCGACGACCGGCCCGGTGAACTCCTGATTCCGGCTGGAGAGTTCGCGGCCACCGTCAAGCAGACCGCCGGGCACACAGTGCACCTCGGTTTCGCCGACTCCGACGGATCCGTCGCCTCCCTCTCCACCGACACCTTGACGGTGACCAGCCGCACCATCGCCGGAAAGTTCCCCGACATCGCCGGCTTCTTCCCCAAGCCGGAGGCCGCCGCAGGCTCCGCGCTGGTCGACACCGCCGAGCTGCTGGCAGCGGTGAATCGTGCCGCCCTGGTCATCGAGGACAAAAACCCGATCAACGTCACCTTCGGCGGGGGCAAGGTCACGGTGCGGGGTGGCGGTGCAGGCCAGCGCGGCAGCAGCGAACTCGCCGCGAACACCGACATCGACGACTTCACGATCGCGTTCAACCCGCACTATCTCGCCTCCCTGCTCGCCCCCATCGAGGGGACGGTGCGGATCTGGCTGTTCACGTCCAGCAAGCCGGTGCTGATCGAGCCGGTCGACGACCCCACCTACCGGGCCGTGTGCATGCCCGTCCGAATCAAGTAGCCAGGAGACCCCAGAAGTGATCACCATCGCCGACCACGCGCTCAGCCGCCTCGTCGCGCAGACCAAGCCGCACATCGCCGGCAAGGACGACCCGGAGGCCCTGCAGTCCATCGCCTTCGACCACGACGGCACTTGGCTGTACGCGTTCGCCACCAACCGCTTCACCCTCGCCGTCTCCCGCACCCAGGTCACCGGGGGCGACGACAAGCCGTGGGCCGCGGTCGTGCACCGCATGCAGATCCCCGAACTGGCCGCCGCCATCCGCCTCCTCGACGCCAAGCCGATCAACATCGAGCGGACCGGCACCCAACTCGTCCTGTCCGGGGAGTCCGGCAGCCGCATCGCCATCGCCCTGTCACAGCCCGACAAGGAGCCCATGTCCTGGCGGAAGTATCTGCTGCCTCTACTGGAGAAGAAGGCTGCGACCGCCGAGATGTCGATGACCCCAAAGTTCTTTGGCGCCTGGAAGGACCTGCCTGGCCCGGTGTCGATGTGGTGCGTCGGCGAAATGAAGCCGACGTTGATCCTCGCCTCCGACTTCGTCGGCATGCAGATGCCGGTTCGCACTGCCGAGAGCCATGACCTGACGGTGCGCCGCGAACTCGACGCCTGGAAGGCCGCCAAACGGGACGAGCCCGAGGAGCCGGCCGCCGCCTAGACCGCCGCCGGCGCACTTCCCCCCAGCGCGCCGCGGCCCGGGTCCCGCCGCCACCCCCCTGCGGCGGCGGGACCCACCCCAACTCCACAGCCTGCGGCAGAAGCCCCCCACTTCGCGCCGCACCCCTGGCGGCCCGGCCCGCACCACCCCCCCCCCCGGTCGGGCCGGGCCGCCACCACCCCGCACACCTTCTGGAAGGTCACATGAGCACCGAAAGCACCATCAGT
Organism: Streptomyces sp. NPDC005483; assembly: GCF_040606035.1. Taxonomy (NCBI): domain Bacteria; kingdom Bacillati; phylum Actinomycetota; class Actinomycetes; order Kitasatosporales; family Streptomycetaceae; genus Streptomyces; species Streptomyces sp. NPDC005483. The sequence goes on along the minus strand of NZ_JBEXEA010000003.1, from coordinate 513,656 downwards.
CACCCCTATCCGGCGCCGGAGGGGATCCTGCTCGGCCACCTCACCCCCGGCAGCGAAGCCTGGGACGAGGCCCGCGCCGGACTGTGCATCACCGCCACCGAGATCGCCGCCGTCGTGAACCTGTCGCCTTGGATGTCGCGCTTCACGTTGTGGCACAAGAAGGCCGGGCTGCGGGTCGCACCGTTCGAGATGACCCCGGCGATCGAGTGGGGGACCCGCCTGGAGGACGCGGTCGCCGGCAAGTGGCAGGACGAGCACCCGGGCCAACTCGCCGCCCCCGCGGGCACGTGGCAGCACCGGGAGCGGACGTGGCAGCGGGCCACCCCGGACCGGCTCGTCTACCCGCAGCCCGCAGGCGAGTTCGAGGTTCCGGAGTACGCCGAGGAACTCCTGGAGGTGAAGACCAGCCCGTTCGGCGACGACTGGGGGCCGGACGGCGCCGAGGACGGGGTGCCGGTCTGGTACCGCTGCCAAGTCATCTGGCAGATGGACACGCTGGGCCTGCGCCGCACCCGCTTCGCCCTGCTGATCGGCGGCTGGGACTACCGCGAATACGTCGTCGACTACGACGAGGACGAGGCGAAGATCCTCCGCGAGGCGGCCGTGAAGTTCCTCGACGAGGTCCGCGACGGAGTGCGCCCGCCCATCGACTCGGCCGACGACACCTACCAGACGATCCGCGTCCAGCCCGACCACTTCGACGACATCGACGTCGAGATCCCTGCCAAGGATGCGGCCCGCTACGAGAACGCCCGAGCCGCCTCCAAGGCCGCCGCCGCCGAACTGACCGCCGCGAAAAGTGTCGTCCTCGACCACATCGGCACCGGCAAGCGGGCCGTCGTCGGCGAACGCCGCATCGCCTACCGCATCGCCAAACCCGACGGCACCACCAAATCCCTCAACCCCTACCAGCAGAAAGCCGCCTGATGACCGAAGCCGAACAGCTCCTCATCGCCGCTGCGGACCTGAACGAGCGAGCCAAGGCATGCGAGGCGGCGCGGCACGAAGTACGGCTGCCGCCCGAAGTCGTCGCCACCATCGCCTACTTCCTGACGACGTGCGGCCGCATCGCCGCCCGAGCAGGCGGCATCCGCGCGACCGGCCCGCAGGAAGCGCTCATCGAGCACGCCCACGACATCGCACGCACCCACCTCGGAGAGTTCAAGTGAGCCAGATCAGCAACGCCATCGCCACCCGCGACAACGGGCCCGAAGCCATCGTCCGCCAGCACAAGGACGACCTCACCCTCGTCTTGCCCTCACACGTCAAGGGCGAGACGTGGATGCGCCTCGCCTACGGCGCCCTCCGCTCCAACGCCCAACTGCTGCAGGTCGCCACCCGCAACCCGGGCAGCCTGATGACCGCCCTCCAGGAGTGCGCGCGCCTCGGCCACGAGCCCGCCAGCAAGTCGTTCTACTTCGTCCCGTTCGGCAACGAGATCCAGGGCATCGAGGGCTACCGCGGTGTCGTCGAGCGCATCTACCGAGCCGGCGCCGTCAAGGTCGTCCACGCCGAAGTCGTGTACGCCAACGACGAGTTCGTGTGGGCGCCCGGCACCGTCGACCGCCACGCCGACGGCCCCCGGTGGGAAGGCCCGCAGCAGGTGCCGTTCCACAAGGCCGACTGGTTCTCCGACCGCGGCGAGGTCAAGGGCGCCTTCTCCTACGGCATCTTCCAGGACGGCACCCCGTCCCGCGTCGTCGTCATCAACCGCGCCTACATCGACAAGGTCCGCAAGGAGTCGAAGGGCTCCGAGAACCCGAAGTCGCCGTGGGTGAAGTGGTTCGACCAGATGGTCCTGAAGACCGTCGCCCACCGACTTGAGCCCTGGGTGCCCACCTCAACCGAGTGGCGCAAGGAGCAGCTGCGCGCCGCCCAGGAGGTCAACGCCGAGCAGGCCGGGCCGGTCGCCATCACCCCCCAGGGCGCCGAGCCGGACTACCGCGACCCCGCTTCGCCCGAGGACTTCAACGACGAGGGACCCGTCGACGCCGAACTCGTCGACTAGCCCGCACGCGCCTGAGCCGGCCGCGGGCATTGCGGCCGGCTCGGAACCCCACCACACCACACCCGGAAGGGATCGCGCCATGACCCGCCGCCTCACGCCCGCCGAGCGTCTCGCCTCCGCGGAGAAAGACCTCCTCCTGGAGGAGCTCGCCGAGCAGTCCTCGTGGGACCAATTCCTCGTCGAGCAGGCCGTCTTCCACTTCGGCCAGCGCCACGACGAGTGGTCGTGCAACGACTTGCGCGACGTGCTGCCCGAGCTGGGTCACGGCTTCCTCGGCGCCGCCATCAACTCACTGCGCACCGCCGGGATCATCGCCCACACCGGCCGCATGGTGCCGTCCACCCAGGTCAACACGCACGGGCATCGGATCTCAGTCTGGCAGTTGACCGACAAGGGACGCCAGATCGCCGCCAAGCGCCGCGACGGCCGCAACCAGCAGCAGGCGGAGGCGGCGTGATGGCCACCGTCGCACTGATCCTCGCCATCGCCGGGCGCGCCCTCAGCGTCACCGCCGTCATCTTCGGCCTGCGCGGACGGAGGCGGACGTGACCCCCGACGTGTACGGCGCCTGGATGGCCGCCGGCAACAACCTGCAGACGGTCGGGGCGTGGCTGGCCGGTGACGGCGCCTGGGTGCCCATCGCCGCCGTCGCCGCCGTCATCGTCTGGCGCACCTGGCGAATCCGGCCCCGCGACGACTACCGCAGCCGCAACGACCAGCGGCAAGCCGCAGAGGCGACCGCCTGCGCGCCGCACCCCGAACCCGGCCAGCCCGGCACCGACACCCGCCTCTACCTCGCCGCCGTCGCCATCTACGACGACTGCGAGGAGCTCGACCGACTCCGCGACGCCATCGAACAACACCGGAAGGAGACGCCGTGACCACCGCCGTCCGCCAGCCGCCCACGCACGCCAACAGCACCTGCGTGAAGTGGCACGGCTGCCACCGCCCCGACTGCCGCGAGCGCTACAACGCCCGCCGCCGCGCCATCCGGGCCGGCCTCATCCAACCCCGCTCCCTCATCGACGCCGAACCCATCCGCCAGCACATCCTCGACCTGATCGAGACCGGTCTCACGCCCACCCGCATAGCCCGCCTAGCCGGCATGTCCCACACCAACATCACCGACTTCCTCCACGGCAGCCCCGGCCAAGGGCGCGGACGGAAACGGCAGACCAGCCCCGACATTGCGCAGCGAATCCTCGCCGTCCAGCCGATCACCACCGTGGGCACCATCCGCCGCATCCAAGCCCTCGTCGCCATCGGCTGGCCGATAAGGCAGATCGCCCCGCGCGCCAACGTGTCCACGCGCTGGATCGTCAACCTTCACGACGGTGTCGTCGTCAACTTCGTCACCTCCGCGAAGATCGCCGAGGTCTACGGCGAACTCCGCAAGCGCAAGCCGGAAGCCCACGGCGTCTGGGCCGGCCACGCCAGAAGGTCCCGCGAACGCGCCAAGGCCAACCGCTGGCCCACCCCCAAGTACTGGGACAAGTACGCCGACGCCATCGACGACCCCCACTTCGAGCCCATGTACGGCATCGGACGCGGCGCCACCCTCGCCGCCGACGCCCGCGAGCTTCTGCGCATCACCGGACACAGCGTCGAGCAGATCGCCGAACGCCTCGGAGTGACGAAGGCCCACCTCTACCAGGAACTCCTCCGGCACCCGGAGACGGCCACGAACTTCGAGGAGGCCGCGTGAGCTGCCCGAGCGGCAAGACCCGCTACCGCGACCGCATCGCCGCCAACGCCGCACTCCCCATCCGGCAGCAAAGCCAGCAGGCGGCAGAGGAGTGCGACAGGTGCGGGGGAGTCCACCTGCCCGAACAGAACCAGCAGCAGCCCGGCCGGCAGGGCGAACGCGACCAGTAGGCGGACACGACAACGGCCCCGCAGAAGCGGGGCCAGGGAGGAGAGGAGGGGAGATGCGATCAGTCGGACTTGGCGGCGTCGCGTTCTTGCCGGCGGTTGAAGGACGCAACCTCGCGCTTGATGTACAGGCGCAGGTCGTCGGACCGGGAGATGCCCTTCTCTTCGCAGGCAGCGCCGTAGGCCTCCCAGGTCTCTGTGTCGAGACGGAAGACGCGGTTCGGCATGGGGTCGCGGGGTGCCATGGCAAAAGGCTAGCGGATGTACGGGCGTGCCGTCGATCTGGCGGCCGTGTTCCGCACATCACTCTGCACTCACTTTGCATAGGCGTTTTGCCTCATCGCTTGGTAGCATTCTGCATATGCGTTCGCGGCTCTTGAGTCACACAGACCACAACTTCCGCATGTCCCGAGCCGCAGACCCCGAGAAGAGATTTTCGTGAGCATCGACGCAATCAACTGGGCGACCGAGTACGCGCCGCCCATGCCGTCGCAGCTGCTGCCGACGCTGACCGCGCTGGCGAAGCATGCCGACCGCGACGGCACCGGCGCGTACCCGTCGGTGCCCCGCCTGGCTGCGCTCGCATGCAAGTCCGAGCGATCCGTGAGGCGCGACCTGCGCCAGCTCGAGGAGCTGAAGTTGATCCGAAAAGGCAACCAGGGCCTTGTCGCCCACCTGCCCGCAGACAAGCGGCCGGAGGTCTACGACCTGGCAATGGAACTGACCGTCCCAAAGGGGCGGGCCGGCGACGACGAGGGGACGCGGGCGTCCGCCCGGACGCTGGTGTCCTCCCGTGAGCGTGGACGCGCAGCCCGCGAAGCAAAGAAGACCAGCTCACAGGCCCGACGCGATACGGAACGGGCGGACGTGGACGTCCGGGCGGACGTGGACGTCCGGGCGGACGTGGACGTCCAGAGCGACCGGACGTCCACGTCCGCAGCGGGGGGACGTGGACGTCCGCCAAAAGGTTCTTTGAAAGGTCCTTTGAAGGGGGCGGGCGCGAACCGGGGCGAGAACCCCTTCCCGTCGCGGGATGACGGCGCCCTGGCCCCCATCGACGAAGACGGATTCAAGATCACCGACGAGATGCGCCGCTGGGCCAAGCGTGACGGCTACTCCGACCTCATCGACATCGACTTCGCCACTGCCCAGTTCGTCGACCACTACCGCTCCACCGGCGACCACCGCCGCTCCTGGCCAGCTGCTTGGCAGAAGTGGATCCGGTCCGACGCCGACAAGGAAGCCAAGCGCCGAGCCCGCGGCACGCACCTGCGCGCCGTCGGTGGAAGCCCCGAAGAGCGAGGAATCTTCTAGTGCCCGCCCACCTCGAGCCCGTACCCGACCACGACGACGTCGTGCCGTTCGAACGCGTCCCGCCACACGACCTCGACGCCGAACAGGCCGCCCTCGGCGCCTGCATGCTCTCCCGCGCCGCCTGCGCCGAAGTCCTTGCCGCAGTCGCCCCGGAAGCCTTCTACAAGCCGCCGCACGTGACGATCTTCAACGCGATTACGCACATGTTCCTGCAAGGCCACCGCATCGACCAGATCACCGTAGCCAAGTACCTTGCCGATGCTGGAGATCTCGAGCGCGTCGGCGGCGCCAGCTACCTCTACGTGCTGGTGCGCGCCGTGCCCACCGCAGCCAACGGTGACTACTACGCCACGATCGTCCAAGACCGGGCCCTGCGCCGCGGCCTCATCGAACTCGGCGCGCGCGTCGTGCAGATGGGCTACGCCACCGAAGGCGAGACGAGCGAACTCGTAGAGCGCACGGTCGTCCTGAGTCGCGAACTCCGCGACCGCGGCATGGCAGCCGACGAACTCCCCACGCTCGACCTCCACGACTTCCTCGCCGTCAAGCACGCCTATGACTGGCTGGTGCCCGGCCTCCTCGAGCGCGGCGACCGACTGATCCTTACGGCAGCGGAAGGTGGTGGCAAGTCGACCCTGATGCGACAGATCGCGATCTGTTCCGCCGCCGGCCTCGACCCCTTCACCCAGAAGCCCATCGACCCGCTCAGGGTCCTCATCCTCGACTGCGAGAACGGCGAAGCCGCCACCCGCCGTGCCCTAGCCCCCCTCGCCCAGACCGCAACCCGCTGGAATCACCGGATCGCCAGCGGCCAGCTCAGCATCGAATGCCAGCCCGCCGGGGTCGACCTCACCAAGGCGCAGGATCGTGCGTGGCTGATGCGCCGCGTCGAGAAGCTCAAGCCCGAAATGCTGATCATCGGGCCGGTCTACCGCCTCCACGCGGGCAATCCGAACGACGAAGAACTTGCCCGCAAGGTCACCGTCGTCATCGACGAAGCCCGCGCCACCGCCGGATGCGCAGTCCTCATGGAAGCCCACGCCCCCCACCACAACGGCTTCAGCAAGCACCGCGACCTGCGCCCCGCCGGCTCCTCCCTGTGGAAGCGCTGGCCCGAGTTTGGCTACGGACTGCGCCCCGTCGACGACGAACTTTCCGCTGAACAAGACCGCGCCCGCGCCGTCGTCCCCTGGCGCGGGGCCCGCGACGAACGCGACTGGCCCACCTACCTCAAGCAGGGCAGCGACTGGCCCTGGACCCCGTACAAGCCGCCCTACAACGGCTCCGAAGCCGTCGCCTGAGAGGACCTAACGTGATCACCTGGCCCGAACTGACCGCCGCTGAACCTCGCTTGCGTGACCTCGAGGTCGAGGTGCTCGCTGAAGCCGCTAAGGCCGAGACCGACCCCATGTGGTCGTTCTCGATCTACTGGTCGCGCACCCTGCGCCCTGCCATCAAGCCCCTCGTCGGCTGGGAACGCGACACCGGCGCCCACCCTCAGCTCGAGAGCGAAGCCGCCTGGCACGCCGCCATCAGCCACCTCATCGGCCTCCTCCCCGCAGGCGAAGGGCTGTGGGCGTCATGACCGAGATCAGCGTCGAGGACATCGCCGAGCTCCGGCGGCAAGGCGACTTCCGCGCCTACCTCCGACAGGCCGTTGAGCGCGAGGCCACGCAAGTTCCGAAGCCCCCACTCGCCGCGGTCCCGACCCCCGGCTACCGGGTCGCCCACACCGGCGGCTGGCCGTTGGGCACCGCCGCGACGGGCCCGACTCCGCCCCCGGATACCTGCACCTGCGCCCGCTGCGGCGGCAACCCGGCCGCCTCTGCCTCCGTCCACCACCACCGGCAAGGAGACGCCGCGTGAGCCTGCGTATCGGATCCCTGTTCACCGGCACGGGCGCCTTGGACCTGGCCGTGATGGACGTCTACGACGCCGAGGTGGTCTGGCATTCCCAGTACGAGCCGCCCGATAAGAACGGCAAGGAGGACAAGAACCAGTACGCGGCCAAGATTCTCGCCCGCCACTGGCCGGACGTCCCCAACCTGGGCGACATCACGAAGGTCGACTGGCAGGCCGTCCTCGACGAACTCGGCCCCATCGACATCCTCACGGGTGGCTTTCCCTGCCAGGACGTGTCTTCTGCGGGGCGTCGCGTCGGCCTCGCGCCCGACTCCCGGTCCGGGCTGTGGACGCACATGGCCCGTGCTGTCGCCATCCTCCAACCACGATTGGTGATCATCGAAAATGTCGAAGGGCTCCTCTCGGCGCCGGCCGCCAGTGACATGGAACCCTGCGCGTACTGCGTGGGAGACGGACATTCTGAGCCTCTACTGCGGGCATGCGGAGCCGTTCTTGGCGACTTGGCCAGCCTCGGGCTCGATGCGGAATGGGGTCGCTTCGGAGCGGACGAAGTCGGTGCCCCCCACCGCCGCCGCCGCATCATCATCCGCGCCTGGCCCGCTGTTCAAAACACCCACGTCGAATCTGGGGACGAACGGCGGCTCGCAGCACCCGGAGAAGCGCAAGTTGGGTGGGCATGGCCCGACGCTGGCGGACGAGGTGGAGCATCTGCTGCCGACTCCGGCCGCCAGGGATTGGAAGTCGGGGGAGTCGAATCTGATCGGGACGAACTCCCGGCCTCTGAACGAGGTGGTCGTGAACTTGCTGCCGACGCCGACGGCGTCGAACCCCAACGACGGGGAGTCGCTGGAGTCCTGGGAGGCCAGGCGGCAACGGAACCTGGCGAAGGGGGTCAACGGGAACGGGCAGGGCACGCCGCTGGCGATAGCAGTGAAGCTGCTGCCGACGCCGATGGCCGGGGACTCGAAGGGAACCCGGAACGCCACCGCGGGGCGGACGACGGACAACCCGAATGTGAACGCGGGCTGGACCCTCTCGGACGTGATCTTCGACGGGCAGTTGTCGAACCCGCCTGCCCCACCTGCGGATGCGAAGAGTCCTTCCACGACGCCGGAGGCTTCTGCGCCGGCTGCCGCGGATGCGCCGATTCCGAACTCGGGCGGCCCGATGAAGCTGCTGCCGACGCCGGATACCGGCATGAGCCCGAACGGTCACGGACGGCGGGGCGGAAAGCCGGGCAACGGGCACCAGTCGGGCGCTTCGCTGGACAACGTCGTGAAGGATCTTCTGCCGACGCCGACGGGCTCGGACGGCGAGAGAAAGTCCTCCAGCTACGGCCGGGGCAACCCGACCTCGACTGGGGCGATTACGAGCCTGCCATCCGGCGCTGGGAACGAATCCTCGGACGACGAGCCCCTTGGCCTACTGACGTTCTGGGACGACTGAGCCCCGTTTTCACCGAATGGCTCATGGGCCTGCCTGACGGCTGGGTCACGGATACCCCCGGCCTTACTCGCGCCGCCATGCTGCGCGCCCTCGGCAACGGCGTCGTCCGGCAACAGGCTGCCGCCGCCATCCGTGTGCTTCACGCCCGCGCCACCGAGAACGCCGGCGAGGCGGCCGCATGACCGCAGCGACCCGGGGCGCGCCTAACGCCCCGGGTCTGCCGGAACGCTACCCGCCGCCGGGGTGACCGGTGTTGCCGAAATGCACGTTGAATCCCGATCCGACCCAGGAGGAACGCCATGACCAAACCGGTCGACCATTCGAAGGCCGCCCGCCGCAAGGGCCCGCCGTCCCGCTACGTGTCCGCCGCGTCTCTGGCTCTGCTGCGGTTCAGCTTCCCGGGCCGGGTGCCCTCGGTCGTGATCGCGCAGGCGCTGGAGGAGAAGGCCCGCCGCGAGGGCCGTCCGCTGCCGCCGCGCGAGGGGGACGGGTCGTGAAGCCGCCGACGATCGCCCAGATGCGGAACCTGGTGAACCGGGCGGAGCGAGGCCGGCTGACCGTCGCGGAGGCGGACCGGCTGCGCGAGGGGCTGGAGCTTCTGGCCGCAGCCACACCGCCCGATGCGGCCCCGGATGCCCCACGTGCGGCCCACAGTTCGCCCCTGACGGCCTCTGGGGCGTTCGGCGGGGCGCCGCGTGACGGCAGCCCACCACCCGCACACCACCACCCCGAAAGGCACCCCGATGACCGACCACACCCCGCCCACCAACCAGCAACTCGACGAGATCGAAGCCCGCGCCGCGTACCTGGAGGAGTACGCGACTCTCACCGACGGGCCGTTGCAGGCCGACGCCGATCAGCTCTGGGGCAACGACGTGGGCGTCCTGCTCGCAGAGGTCCGCCACCTCCGCGCCTCAGCCGAGCCGGTGACCGTGCCCACCAAGGACACCCCGCTGTCCGAGTACGACTTCGTCGAGCTCGTCGCCTTCGCCCACAAAGTCGAGTCGGAAGGCTTCGGCTACGCCTTCGAGGAGTACCCGCCCCGCTTCGAAGCCCCCGAACTCGACCCGATCGCCGACGACTACAGCCTGCTGCGACAGCTCTTCGACGAGTGGGAGGAGGCGCTGGACGAGTTCTGGACGCGACCGGACGCCGAGGCCGCCTACGACGCGCACATCGACGAGGCCCGTCGCCGTCGGCGGGAGCAGCGCGATACCGAGTCCGCCGCCCCGTGAGCAGGTCGGCCCCGCCGGCGGAATCGGCGGGGCCACCCCGACCCTCCCATACCGAACCAGGAGACACACCATGCCCATCACCCATCACGACCAGCCCGTCTACAAGCTCGTCTGCGACAACACCGACTGCTACAGCGGCGACTGGACCGCCCTCGACGAGGACAGCCGAACCCGCTACTTCGAGACCCGCACCGACGCCCGCGACTGGGGATCGCTCAACGGCTGGCAGATCGGCGACCGCGTGCTGTGCCCGGCCGACGCCGCCGAAGCGCGTGACCGCCGTGAGCAGGCCGAGGACATCGCGTCCGCCGTCACTGACGCGCTGATGGAGGGCTGAGCGATGACCGACCAGCCCGACACCGCCCTCTGCCCGTACTGCCCGCATCCCGCCCACAAGCCGGGCGTCGAGTGTGAGGGCGGTGTCGACCACGGCCCGAAGCACTGGCACCGCTGCCTGTGCCTGAACCTCGTCGGCTCCGAGGCGCCGTGCCACCCGTTGATGGACTGCCAGGGCGGCAAGCTCGGCTACTCCGACATCTGGTATCTCCAGCGTGGGCACACGCTGTCGAGCGCGGACGGGCCGGTGACGCCGGACGTGCTGAAGACGACGCCCGCCGCGCCCGCTGTGCCGCCGTCTGCGGAGTCCGTTCCGTCTCGCCGTGCCGGGCTCCGCGACGAGCTGGCCGCCGCGATCTGGGAGCGGCAGAACCCCGGCCGCCGCTACGCCGACTGTGAGCACGCCAGGGATCGGGCCGATGAGGAAGCCGACGCCGATGCGGTGCTGGCGGTGTTGTACCGGGAGTGGCCTTGGCTCCGCGCCGAAGCCGAAGACGCTGTCCCGCAGGACCGGGCCGCCGCGCTCGACGAGGCTGCCGACACCCCGGCCGCCGAGTGCGGCGCCCAGAACCGCAACTACGAGTCCGGCCCGCGCCTGTGCATCCGCGCCGCGCAGCACACCGGCAAGGACCACGTCGACGAGCGCGGCTTCCACTGGTCCGACACCACCGCCGTGTACCCGGTGAGCGATGGCACGTTCCGCCGAGGCGTGGACGTGCGGGCCTCGCTGCGCCGGTTGGCGGCCGAGACCACCCCGGAACCCGCGACGGAGGCTGAGGCGGGCGCCTGCGGCCATCGAAGCTCCGAAGGCCACCCGTGCACCCAGCCGTCCGGCCATTACGGCTACCACCGCAACGTCCGCAACGACGGCGACGAGTGGACCTCGTGGGTCGGCGACGCCCCGGTCGTCGAGGAAGCGGAGTGCTGCGGCGCCGAGCCTCCTGAGGGCTGGCCCGGAGACTGCTGGTGCACCCTCGCGCAGGGCCACGACGGTGCGCACCGGTGCGAATCATGCAGCAACCGGCACGACGCGCCCGGCTGGACCGACAGCGAGCCGGAGGGGCCCGCTGTCGTGGAGGCCCAGCCCGACGAGACGCAGGAGACCCGGCCTCCCGTCGCCTACAGCAACGGCTACGGCAGCACCTACTGCCTGGGCTGCGCCCCCGCTGTCGAAGCCGACGTGCCGCTCACCGCCGCCGACGTCGACCACTGGGAGCTGTGCCCGTCCTGCGGACGCCACATCGTCGACGTCGCCCGCGCCAAGGCGTCGTCGTGATTGCTGACGCCATCGACACGGTGATCACGCTCGGGTGGGCGTTGTGCGTGTGGATCCTGCTGTGCGCGGCCACGGCGACGCTCGGGCTGTACGCGGTCGTGGTGGCGGTCGCATGGCCGTGCAGGATCGCACGGGAGGCCGTAGCCGGGGCTGTAGCGGCCGAACGGGCCTTGCGGGCACTCCGGGAGGGCCGGACGCCTCCTGGCCCTCCTGGCGGGCTTGTGCCGCTTCCGGTACGGGAGACGACCGGTGGAACAGGCCCATCCCGCGCCCCCAGTCGCCGCTGTAGCGGCCCGCAGACGGTCGACGGCCCGATTCACGCACCAGCACCCGCCAAGCCGTCAGAAGCCCGCCCTGGCCCCTCGTGGGCCCGAACCGACAAGGACACCGCCGCATGACCGCTGAGCCCTACCCGTACCGCGTCCGCCTCTGGGGAGGCCGCAACGTCCACGCCTCCCGCGACGTCAACGGAGGCCCCAACAGGGTGACCGCCTGCGGCTACTACCTGCCAGCCAACTCGAACAACCACGGCGTCACCCCGATTGCCGACATTGAGTGCAGCCGCTGCCGGACCGCCATCAACACCGCCCGCCCGTAAGCCCGTCTGCCCGGGGCGACACCCGCCCCGGGCCCGCAGGAAGGAACCCGACGTGACCGACCCCAATAGCCGCATCGCGCAGTACCACTCACCGCCCCGAGGCGGCCCCATCCCGCCCGGCATGCGCGACGACGGCCCACCACACAACGGGCCACTGTGCCTCGGCCCCACCGGCGACTGGCTCTGCCGACAGCGTGCCGACGACGGCCACAGCGACCACGCCCCCTACGTCGAAGGCGAATACCTGGCACCCGCCACCGCGCCGAACGCCCAGCCGTGACCACCCACCCGTGGCTACCCCACCCCGCCCGCGCCATCAACCGGAGCCAGCCGTGACCACCACGCCCTACCGCATCCTCGTCACCGGCAGCCGCGCCTGGAACGACCACGACACCATCCACAAAGCCCTCGCCGACACCGTCCGCCCACTCCCCGCCAACCGCGAAATCGTCATCGCACACGGCGCCTGCCCCACCGGAGCCGACCACATCGCCGACCAATGGGCCCGCGCATACGGCGCCCGCCCCGAAGCCCACCACCCCGAAGACCACGGCACCTGGCCCCGCTGCGGCCCCATCCGCAACCACCACATGGTCACCCTCGGCGCCGACATCTGCCTCGCCTTCATCGGCCCCTGCACCAGCCACCGCTGCCACCGGCCCCGACCCCACCCCAGCCACGGCGCGAGCGGCTGCGCAGACCTCGCCGAACGCGCCGGGATCCCCACGAGGCGGTGGACCGTATGACCGACATAGTCCGGGCCGTCTGCCCCGGCTGCGACAAACCCCACCGCGTCACCATCGCCGGAGTCTTCGTCCGCCACCGCCGAGGACAAGACACCTGCCCCGGCGCCGGACAACCCGCCCAAGACGCCACCCCACCCGCCTCCCACCGAGGCGCAACCGGCCTCACCGGACCACCCGCACCCGACGAACCCGCCGCCGGACGCTCCTGCGACGGCGGCCACTGCGACCGCCCCTCCATCGGCTGGCGCCTGTACCGAGGCGAACGCCACTGGCTGCCCGTCTGCGGCCTCCACATGGACGGCCCGGCCGGACGCACCCGCATCCACGACGAACCGGAGCAGCCATGACCGACCGCAACACCCTCGACCAGATGAACAGCAACGACCTCGACCAGCTGTACGACCGCGCCGACCGCGCCGAAGCCACCCTCGCCCGCCTCGCCGACTACCTGCACACCAGCGGCCCCTGCTGCGAAAGCGTCCGACACACCCTCGACGACATCATCGGCGGGCGCAGTGAACAACCCCAAACAACCGCGAACAACCCCGCCACCAGCGACAACGGTCCCAGCGTGACCGAAGCGGCAGCAGACGACCGCGCCTACTGGGACGGCGGCAAGGCCGGCGAACAGTGAGCACAGCAAAGCCCCCGGCCGATTGGCCGGGGGCTTTCGCGCGCCTAGAACAACCCTTCGCAGGCGAGGCATAGTTTCGCCGCCGCCCAGTCCGCCAGCTGCACCCGGTACCGCTCCACGCCCGCATGGTTGACGACACCGAAGACCATGCCGCCCACCGCGACCAGCAGCCCCAGCAGGATCGCCCCGCTCACCATCACGCCGATCCCGGCCAGCGTCGCCACCAGCGCGAGCAGCACCTGCGATGCCACCTCATCCGGCGGGGCGTAAGTCGCCCGCAGCGGCGACTCTGCGGGGAGGGCCTTCCAGAACAGGTCGAGCTTCTGGACATTCGGCGAACTGCATGTCGGGCAGAGCAAGGCCAACACGCCCGGGGCTGCGCGTGGTTGAGACCCGGAGTGTCGGCGGAATGCGGGCGTCCAGGAAGCGGGCGGTAGGCGATGTGGCCGGGGTCACTTCACGCCGAAGCCCCGCCGGGGTGGCGGGGCTTCGGTCGATTCGGATTCAGTCGGCGGCGGTCAGGTACTGGTCGTACTCACTGCAGGCGCAGTCGCAGGTGTGGGAGCGCTCGCAGGGGCAGGGCTCGCAGCAGTAGTGGGTGTTGCAGTCGCGGCAGAGGGTGCGTCCGCAGTCTTCGCAGTCGTCCATCAGTTCTCCTTTGGATCAGCTGGCTCGTTCGAGCCAGAAGCCGTCGCTGTGCTCGTCGTGGTGCTGGCGGCCGATCTGCCACCCGTTGAGGCGGGCGACTTCGGCCCACGTCCAGCGGAGCGCGCCGGAAGCCCAGCCGTCTTCGGGCCTGTTCATCAGGTACAGGCGCCCGTCGTGCGGGTGGATCCGCACCAGCACCCGGTCGTCGAGCGCCCGAAGCTCCTTCGGTGCGGTCTGGAAGACCGGGCAGGCCTCGCACTGGCCGCCGTTGACGCAGGAACTGAATCCGCCCCAGCGGGCCCGGCGCGTGTCCTGCGACTCCCGCAAGGCCGCGTATGAGGTGGGCCGCAGGGCGCACTGGGGCAGGGGGGTTCCCATGTGGCCGCCCATGGACAGGCGGTTCCAGCCCTTGCCGTCCGGGCCGTGGGCGTGGCCCGTCGGGGCTTCGAGGTGGATCGGCATCACTCGCCTGCCTTCTCGGCGAGAAGCCGGTCGATGAGGGTGCGGGCGAGCTCGGCGTTCCCGTCGTAGTAGACGGTCAGCGCGTGCTCAATGACGGGCCGCACGCTGCGCCGCTCATTGGAGGGGACGGCCTCGCGGTTCTCCTTGCTGGCGTTCTCGGTGGCGACCATGGTCAGTTCCCCTTCGTGGCGAAGTAAGCGAGCGGGTTGACGCCGCCGTTGTCGTCGACGTCCATCAGCCACTCGTCGAACAGGTCGTCACCGAGGCGGCGGTTGAACTCGTCCATGATCCAGCCGCGCACGAGGGCCAGCTCCCGGGTGGCCGGCTTGCCCTCGGTGCCCGTCCAGGCGAGGCAGAGAGCCTCGTCGCTGAGCTTTGCGGCCATCTCGGCGACCTTGGTGGTGGCCTGCTCGCGAGACGGGGCGGTCACGTCGGTCTCGCTGGCCGCCGTCGACGTCTCTCCGAGGTAGGGCTTCATGCAGTGGCTGCACACGCACTGGCCGCCTGCGGTGATGTTGGCGCAGGGCTCGATGCGGCGCTTCTCGCAGTAGTCGCAGGAGCAGATGCCGCCGGGGGCGACGACGTGGCCGTGCTCGTTGAGCTCGTAGGTGCCGGGCGTGTACCAGCACTCGTTCCAGCGGCCCTCGAAGGGGCGGGAGTCGACGTCGTCGATGGTGCGCTTGGCCCACTCGATGACGTCGGCCTGGGTGCCGAACCATTCGCCGCAGTCGGTGCCGTTCACGGAGATCCGCGACTTGGCGTAGCTCTTGCCCTTGACGGCCTTGAGCTGACGTCCCTTGTAGTTCTCGCGGATCATCTCGGTCTCCCCTGCTTGCTGTTCCCTGACTCTCTAAATGTAAGGGCACCCCTTGCAGATGTCAACCCACCCCCTACACTGAGTCCATGACGAACCCGCCGGCCCCCTTCGAGAACCTGAAACACCTCGCCGAACAAGGCGACGCCACCCAGCGAGCCAAAGACGTCGGCACCGCCCTCCAGGCGATCCCCGACCTGCAGAAGTGGCTGCACGCGCTACGGCAAAGCGCCGTCCAGGAGATGCACGACGACGGCCTCAGCTACGCCCAGATCGGCAAGGAACTCGGCGTACACCGCGTTCGCGCCCACCAGATCGCCGAAGGACGCACCAGCGGGAAACGGGCCGGCGAAGCGGGAGGGGCATGACGAAGGCCCCCTGCTCCACTGTCCGGAGCAGGGGGCCTTTCATGTGTCGTCACTCTGCCAGCTGGCCCACCACCCATGCCTGCACCGGCGCGTACAGCCCACCCGGCACCAGCTCCGCCAGCCGGTTGCGGTCCACCCACGCCACCTCCGCAACCTCCCGCGGCGACGCCGGATGCGCGGTGCCGGCCAGCAGCGTGCACGCCCAATACGACACCAGATGCCCCGTCGCCGGATGCACCCGCTCACCGAGCAGCGCCGTCGCCTTCACGGTGACACCCGCCTCCTCCAAGGCCTCACGCGCCGCGGCGGCAGCCGGGGGCTCGCCCGGCTCGACCTTGCCCGACGGCAACGACCACAACAGCGAGCCCACCGGAGTAGTGCGGCGGATCAGCAAGAGACGGCCCGCGTGAACGATCACGGCGCCGGCGATGGGGGAGAGGGGCATCGATCTCTGCTATCGAGAGAAGCGGGAAGGGCCCGGCCTCAACCCGAGGCCGGGCCCTTCACTGCAAGCCGTTCACTGCGTCGGCTGCCCGCTACCCGGGCACGTCTCCCGACTCCCCGGCTTCTGATGGTGCGCCGCCGGCTGACCCTTCTCCGCACCAACCCAAGCGCCGCACTGCGAGCACGCCGCCTCTAGCCGGCCCGGATCGAATCGCCCGCCACCCGCTGCGCCCACAATGGCCTCCTCGCACAAGACGACAGGGCCATCACGCTGCGCCCGCAACGGCAATACGGGGAGGGCTCACACGAGGCGCACGAAAGCGCGCTCACCATTCCGGAACCGCACCGTCAGCCCCCGCGAATCCCTGCCCTCCTGGGCCGACCACACATCCATCCGCTCAACATCCCTCGGCTCCGACCGACCCAAAACGCCAGCCAGCCACGCATCCGGAGACGCCGACACCGGAGCATCCGACCACGCCGGCGGCGCACCCTCCACAGGAGCCGTCGGAGTGTCGTGCTTCGACCCATCCGCCAACTGTCCAATGACCTGCCAACGCTGCTCCTTACCCGCCACCACCGCCGACAGGGCGTAGGGGTAAGGGCCACCATCAGGCACAGCCACCTGCTGCACCTCCGGACTGTTTTTCAGCAGGTCAACGAGGTGATCGCGGAAATCGGCGGGGCGCATTACGTGGTCCTTTCGGGGAGAGCCCGGCCAGTCTACGAGGGCCGAGGCCAGAGGGAAGAGGTAGGGCAGAAGGTGTCGCAGAGGTAGCCAAGAGGACGGCCAAAGCAGCGGCAAAAGGGCCCCGACTAGACCACAGGCGAGGCCCTTCAACGGGCGCGTCAGGCGACGCGCGCCCGGTACGCGGCCCGGATCTCAACCAGTCGGCGCTGCGTCTCCCGCATCGCGTCGAGCCGCGCCTGAAGGGTGTTGATGAGCGTCTCGTAGCCGTCCGGGTCGAGACCATCGATGAAGTGGTCGTCCACCAGCTCGACGACCGCATACGGCAGGCGATGGGAGACGGTCGGCGACCACGGCTCCACCTTGATCAGCGTGGACAGGATGGCGAACTCCTCAGCCACGCCGCTCGCGTTAACCGACAAGGTCAGAGCCTCCGACGGCGTCCAGCACCACACGTCCTCGCGGAAGTGCGGCTGACCCGCCTCGCGAGAATGATCAAGGGTGCAGCCGTCCATGCACGTGTACTCCACCGTCTCGCCCGTGCGCCGATCGATGAACGACCACGAGAGGGGCGTGACCGGCGTCGCAGGCTGAGTGGCGGCGACGGCAGCAGACTCGGGCGCTACAGTGTGCATCGAGACCTTCTCTCTGGTGAGTGATGGGTTGCGGCAGCGAGCGGGAACTCGCTGTGGATGAACTGGCCGGGCGGGTGCGAACCGTCCGGCCGTTCGCTTGTCTGGACGCTGCCACAAGGCGTGGCCTCGCGATCCAGGGGGCTGCAATTCGCGCGGCTGCCCTTGAGGCGTTGCCCCAGGTTGGAGGGCAAGAGCCCTTCGGCGGAACAGGTCGTTCGGTGATCGGGGTCACATTTCCTGGTCGGTGTGTCGCGCCGAGGATTCACGACCTCAGGTGCGGTAGTAGGGCGCCCGGGGGCGCTCTTGGGAGATGAGCCCCTCCGTTACCAGCGCGCGGTATGCCTTGTAGACGCTAGCCACGTCGGCTGGGAATCTCTCTGCGAAGTGCTGGGCCGGGGGCATCGGTGATCCGCTGGGATACAGACCCTGTCCAATCTCGCGCCTCAGGATGTTCGCGATCTGCACGGAGACGGGGGTTGTGCCGTTGATCCCTTGCGTGATCTCTTCGGAAGGCTCGTTGAACGTAACGAAGAAAGACCCTCTGCGCTTGTCGCGGTTGTGCAGGGGTTTCTCCGAGTTGATCGCGTCTGTCTCCATGCGGTCAGCCGTGTTCCGGTCGGTGAGCCACTGGATCTCCTTTCGCGCGACGGATGGCCACCAGGTGGTCCGATGCTTACGCGCGTGATGCGCCCACCGCTGCGCCGGGGCATTCGTGATGCCGATGTACAGCAGCACCCCGTCGGCGTCGTACAGGCGGTAGAGCGCGGTGCGCTCGGGCATGCGTTGCTCCCTTGCGGGTCAGGACGGCATGGCAGCGTGAAGCAGCTCACCAGTGACTAGGCGGTGTGTTTGCTGCCACACTCACCCTGCGCTAGGTCCTTCGAAGGAGTCAAGGGCTTCGCTAGTTTCGCCCAATTCGCATCACGGTTTGGCAGGTAGATAACATCTTCGAAGAAGTCGATCGAGGAGGACCATTGGCACCACGCAAGGGGGAGCCCGGGCGGTTCCTGTACAGGGAGCTTGCAGCGGAGTTCCGCGCCCAGATCCAGTCCGGCGCGCTGGCCCCTGGCGATCTGCTTCCGAGCGAACAGACGCTCATGGATGGGCGTGGACTCGCTCGATCGACCGTCCGCCAGGCTTACGACCTCCTGAAGGCTGAGGGTCTCGCGGCCAGCAAGCAAGGGAAGGGTGTTTACGCCCTTAACCCCAAGAAGATCGTCCGCAACGCACAAAAGCGACTCTCCCGCGAAGTCTGGGCGGCCGGTCGCTCGATCTGGAGTATCGACCTTGAGGGTCGTGATCCCAATGCTCAAGTGGAAGTCGATGCGGACATCGAGGCTCCGGAGTACATCGCTGGAGTCCTTGGTGTCCGTCGAGTGTGCCGCCGTCGCCGCGTCTTCTCGCTCGACGAGCGCACGCTTCAGATCGCCACGTCGTATCTCCCCGCAGATCTTGCGTGCGAGGCCGGCATCGACCAAGCCGACACCGGCCCTGGGGGCATGTATGCGCGGCTCGCCGACGTGGATCGCGCTCCGGTCGACGCGAAGGAGCGCATCAGGGCGCGCATTGCCATGCCTGACGAGGTGGACGTGCTGGAGCTGGGTGCTGGAGCGTGCGTCATCGTGATCGAGCGCACCGTCACGGATGCTGAAGGTCGGATCCTGGAGGTCAATGAGATGACCCTCGATGCTGCGCGGTACGTCCTGGAGTACGACTTCAAGCTGTAACTGCCCCGCCAGTAGCCCCTGCTGACAACCGTCAGTGGGGGCTTTTTCGTGCGCCCAAATCTCTGCGAACTCAGTTCACTTGGCGAGCTTGACAACTCCTTCGAAGGACTGCAAGGTTGAACCCATCGAGACCTCCTTCGAAGGAGTTCGCAACGACTAGACCTTGGAGCCCGCATGATCGCCGAAGGCCGAGCCGCCGAACCGGACCAGGCCGACGAACTGCTGAACGCCAAGCAGGTTGCCGCCCTCATGAAGGTCCACGTCGCCACCGTCTATCGCCTTGCCGACGCTGGCCACCTCAAGGCCATGCGCTTCGGGGTCGGCGAGAAGCGGCGACGCGGCTTCCGGTGCAAGCGCTCGAACGTCGAGGCGTACATGCAGGAGTCCGAGATCCTCACCGACGAGGAGGTGGCCTGATGGCCACGGCAACCCCCACCACCACCCCCACCGCCCCGCTCCCGACCTCTGCCGCCGCATTGTTGGCGAAGTTGGAGCGCGCGTTCCTCCCGCTCCCCGTCGTCCGTGCCGTGACCCGCTACGAGATCGCGACGGCCCGGTTCGACGAGCTGGCCGCGAAGCCCGCATCCGAGCTGAAGCCGGCCGAGGTGGACGCGTTCAGCCAGGCACAGCAGACGATCGCCGAGTCGGTGGCCGTCCTCGCCGAGGCGGAGCGCCTGGACCTGATCGCCCCGGCGAAGGCGGCGACCCGCTACCGGCAGGCTTCCGCCCACTACCGGGTGCTCGCGGCCTGCGGCGACTACGAGGGCTGCGAGTACGTCCGCGACGAGATGGGCCACTGTCTCTGCCAGCTGGAGGCCGCCGGCCGCCTTGACCTCGTCGGCGGTGTGTGATGGCTGTCGACCGCGTGCAGGTGATTGCGGAGGCGCGGCGTCTGCTGGAGTCGGGTGCGCCGGGTCCGGAGGGTGTGAGCCCGCTGGCCGTGCATGAGCGGCTGGAGCGTGGCGCTGATGGTACGGGCTGTGTCGGGTTCGTGGCATTCAAGACGGCGCAGCGGATCGTCGCCGAGAACGTTGGTGCGTGATGGCCGCCCGCCAGGTCCTGGAGCGTTTCCCTGCCGGTTCCCCGCGTGGTTCGTGGCCGGCGGAGGAGTTCGCTGCGGCCCGCCGCGAGGAGGGCCAGGCGGCCGCCGTCGTCATGGACCTCGACACGGACCAGTTCCTCGTCGTCGCGCCGGGCGGTGAGCGTGGTGAGTGACTCCAACACGTACAAGCTGCGCTGGCAGCGGGATGCGCACCGGGCGCTCGGCGAGTTCCTGGCGTCGGCGGTCGAGCTGGGGTTGCCGGCGCTGTCGTGGACGATCGCAACGTCGGGCAATCTGGTCGGCGATGTGGATTCGTTGGCGACGACCCCGGAGCGTATGCGGGCCGCGCACAAGACGTGGGCCGGCTGCCTCGGCGCCGATGTGAAGCCTGAGCGTGTCGGCTCCGACGGTGTCACTCACCTGTACGCGCAGTTCCGGCACGGCGAGGGCCCAACCGAGGTGCGCGGTGCGATCCGCGCCACCATCTACCCGCCCTTCGACGACGGCGGCGAGTCCGATGACTGACGACCAGGCCGCCGAGCTGTCCCGCAAGGTCGCCGAGGCCAACCGCCGGTCCGAGTCCCGGCCCAAGGGCTAGGCCCTAGACCACCGCGCCGGACGGAGAAATCCGACCCCCACGGCACCCGCCGGCGCGGTGCCCCACCCCGCACCACCCACCTTCTGTTGACCACGTGAAAGGCACCCCCATGTCTCCTTACCTGTTCTCCGGCGACTTCGGAGCCACCGAGCTGGGCCGGAAGGTCCGCGCCGCCACGACTGTCGCTGAGGCGTCGGTGCTGTCGATCACGGACCTGTTCGGCGAGTACGCCAAGGCCCGCAAGGCCGGCGACCTGGCCCTGATGCGGCAGATCCGCCTCCTCGCCGAAGGCGACCTGCTCGCCGAACTCGACGGCTTCGACTACCCGGCCGCCGCCTGATGGCTGGCCTGCTGCGCAAGTGGCGCTGCCGGCATTGCGACACCTGGAACGGCCGCCGCGACATCCGCTGCCACTGCTGCGGAAGGCGGTAGCCCTGATCGGCCGGGTGCGGGAATCCCCCGCCCGCACCCGGCGCCCCTCCTGGTCTGGCTGGCCGGCGCATCACCGGTGCGGCGCCCTGCACGACCAGCACCGCTAACCCATCCATCAACCCGAGAGGACCCGTTCATGGGCCGCTTCAGCAACTTTGTCCTCGGCACCCCGGAGCAGCGCGAGCACAACGACCGCTTCAACCACCGCGACACCGACCCGGACAGCGCCGAATACCTGGCCTCCCACGACCGGGTCGTCGCCGCCGAGAGGGCCGCCAAGGAGGAGAAGCGCTGACCAGCGGCCCGCGACCCACCCAATCCGAGAGGACCAGCCCGTGAACAAGCAGGAGGCCGCAGCCCGCGCCGTGGACGCCGGTGCAGTCGCCGCCCAGGCCGTCAACGACTACGGCATCGGCTCCCCGCAGGCCTACAGCGCCCTTGCTGCCGCCGACGCGGTGATGCGGGACGCGCAGAAGCAGGGCTGCAGCAAGGCCGACTTCGACGCCGAACACGCCCGCCGCGGCTGACCGGCTGCCCGACCTATCAACCGAGAGGACTGATCCGCGTGACCGCCACATCCGTCGAGAAGGTCAACGGGACTCCCGTTACCTCGCCCGAACTCGGGGAGGGGCGGCCCAAGCCCGACCAGGAGCAGAGCAGCCCGGCGCAGCAGCCGTCGCGCCGCGAGGAGAAGCGCCTCGACAGCCAGGTCAACCGTCGCGAGGACCGGGAGGATCGGGCCCGGGAGCGGGAGGAGAACCGCAAGGACGCCGAGCACGCCCGCCAGCTCAAGGAGCAGGAGCGGCAGGCCAAGCTGGAGCGCAAGCAGCAGCAGCGCGCCGACAAGGAGAAGGCTCGCGCCAAGCGGCGCAAGGAACGGCGCACCGCCTGGCACAACTTTCAGACCCGCCTCGCCCAGCACATGCCGCTGTGGGGGCTCCCCGTCATCCTCGTGTCGCTGGTCATGGGCTGGTCTGGGCAGGCTGGTGCCGCTGCCCACCTCGGCATGGGTCTGTTCGCCGCGGGTGTTCCGGTTCTCACCGAGGGCATGGTGCTGACGTTCGCTGGCCTGACAGGGCAGGCGATCGAGCAGGGCCGCCCTTACAGGGGCCTGATGCGCATCACGTGGATTACCACCCTGATCGCGGCCACGATCAACGGCGCCGGGCACCTGATCGAAGACAGCTCAGGGCCGGGCATGTACCGGGCCGGCGCCTACGCTCTCGCCTCGCTCGCCGCAATGATCCTGTGGTGGGTCGCAATGCGGTCCAAGCGTGCAGTTCTCTCGGGCAAGACGGCTGACGAGATCGCCCGCTGGAAGCGTCTCGCCCGCCATCATCCGATCTTGGTTCGCCGGGCCCGTCGGATCGCCGACAACACCGGCGTGAAGATCGACGCAGCGTATGCGACGGCGTGGGAGCGGGCGAACGGGGCGAAGCCGGGGGAGCCGTCGATCCGTGAGATCCGTGCGTCCCGGCGGGCCGAGTTCCGTCGCCGCCGGGCGCAGTCGTGGAACGGTCAGCGGGGGTGGAGGACGCACTCGGATGCGCCCGTTGCGGTGCGTCCCGCCGCTGCGGCCGGCGCGACGGAGGTACCTACAGGAGACGATCTCGGTGAGGTGCGTACCCCCGTACAGCCCCCCTTCCTTCCGGTCGCCTTGCTGGTCCCCGGCGCGCGCGGCGGGTGGGTTGAACACCGGGTGCCGGTGCTTCCGATGAGCGCCCCCGAGTGCGTCCCTGCGAAGGGTGACCGATCCGCTACAACCCGCTCCCCGCAAGGGAAGGGCGCAGTTTTCAAGCGCACCCAGAAAGACGTTGAAGGCAGCCGCCTCCAGGCCGTCCGAAAGCTCGTCGCGAAGGCGTCCGCAGACGGCAAGGACCTTCGGAAGCACCCGTCCAACCGATCCGTCATGCGCGCACTCGGCTGCCGCCGCGAGGTCGCCGCCGATCTTCTCGCCACCGCGCTCGCCGAGCGCGGAGTCACCCGCAACTGACCGCCCGAACGACATCCAACCCACCCCTCAGGAGAAAGCCATGAACACCACCTTCCGCCGGATCGTCGTCTCGGGCAGTGCGGCCGTCGCCCTCCTCGGAGGCGCCGCCGCCATCACCACCGCGACCGCCCCGCCGGCCTCCGCCGCCGAAACCCGCGCCGTCGTCGAGAACGCGGTCACCGCGCCGGTGACCCTGCCCGACGGGCGCACCATCCGGATCACCGGCATGGGCGGCTACGGCCACCGCGCCACCGAGGCGCACATCGCCACCGTCGCCGCGTACACGCCGGGCACCGACCTGCCCAACAGCGGCACTGGATCTCAGCTTCAGACGCCGTACAACACTGGCCAGGTACCCGCCAACTATCAGCAGGTTCAGATGCAGACGGGCGGCGGCACCATCGCCGTCGGCGTGGTCGCGATCCTGCTGCTCGGCGTCATCGCCTGGTTCCGGATCAAGGGGCCGGTCAAGGTCGGCGACGCCGTTCTGTTCCTGTTCCTCGGCGTTGCCCTGTCCGGCACCGTCATCGGCGTCATGGCGAAGACGATGACGGAGAACGGCGTCGGCTCCCTCGGCGGAGTCCTCGGCGGCCTGTAGCCCACCCGGCGGGGCCGATCGGCCCCGCCCCGACATCTGGAAGGAACAGGCCAGTGACCACCGACATCCCGCCGCGCCCCACCTACGCACCCCACCCGCTCGCCGTCGAGGCGGAGCAGGAGCAGACCCGCAGCGACCGCATAAAGGCCGCGTTCGCCGAGCAGCGCGGCCACGCCGGCGCCCGCGTCAAGGACTGGCTGAACACCGGCGACATCGACGAAGTAGCCGCCATCCACATGGCGACCGAGGCCAAGCAGCGCAAGCACGACCAGGCTGTTGCCCAGCAGGAACGCCTCGCTGCCCAGGCGCACGCCCGCTTCGCCGTGGCCAAGGCCCAGTCCGAGCAGGACGACCGCACTGTCAGCGCCAGCAGCCTCGCCCGCCTCGCAGGTGAAGTCGCCGAAGCAGACTCCAAGCTGGAAGCCTTGCGGTCCCGCATCGTCCTGCCGCCCAACGACCGGGAGATCGACCGGGCCCGGCACGGCAAGCGCGCAAGTAGGGCCGCCGTGGTCGCCGCGGGCGGACTCGGAGTGGTGCCCATGCTGGGCGCCGCCGTCGAGCAGACCGTCAACGGCCAGCCGATGATCCTGGCCGCCCTCGGTGTTGCCGCAGGCTACGGCTGGTACCTGGTGTCCCGCCCTTTCGACGCCGGCCAGCCTGCGCCTGCCCCGACGGAGCAGCTGGCCGCCCCGGTGGTCGACATGACGAAGCCGGAACCCCAGCCCGGGGTGCGCGAGTTCAACGCCCCGCCGCCCCCCGCGTGCACGGTGCCGCAGCTTGAGGAAGCCCTCCGCAAGATCGGTATGCTGAAGGGCGACGACCAGCTCGCCGTCCTGGCCGTGCCGCAGCGCGAGAAGGACGGAAACACCACCGTCGTGTTCGACCTTCCCGCAGGTCAGACCGTCGCCAAACTCCAGGACAAGATCGAGGAGTTCGCCGGCGGCCTCGGCCGCGACTCCACCATGGTCGACATCGAGAAGAAGGGCAGCGCGGTCCGCACCAGCCTGTGGATCGCCGACCAGGACCCGTTCGAAGACGTCCGCCCGTCGCCGCTGTTGAAGTCCCCTGCGCAGCTCAACGCGTTCAGGGATGGCGTACCGACCTCGTGGAACAAGCGGGGCCGGACCGTGTTCCTGCCGATCCGTAGCTCCAACATCGTCGTCGGCGGCGGCACGCGATCCGGGAAGGGCGTCGCAGCTTCCAACATCGTCGTCGGCGCCGCCTTCGACCCGCGCATCAACCTGCGGATCGTGGCGGGCAAGGAGAACGCCGAGTGGAACGCCTACGCCAAGGCTGGCGTCGCCAGCACGTACTTCAAGCCCAGTCCGGAAAGGCTCTTGGCCCTGCTGCACGCCGAGATCGCCGACATGAAGCGCCGGGAAGCCGAGCTGAACAGGCTCGGCAAGAGCAAGCTGGTCGAGACTGCGATCGGCGAGCTCGGCGGTCTTGAGCTGATCGTGATCGACGAGTTCGCCACGTTCACCCGCAAGGGCAAGCCGCTTCAGGAGGACATCCTGGAGGCCATGGTCAACCTCGCGTCTGTCGCGGTGGGCGCCGGGATCATGTTCGTGATCATCACGCAGTATCCGAACGCCGACGTCTTTCCGACCGAGCTGGCCATCAACTTCGGCACCAAGTGGGCGATGAAGGTCGAGAACGCCGACCAGTCCAACGCCATCCTCGGCAAGGGGCAGTCCGGCATGGGCCGCGACGCGAGCAAGTTCGATCCGCCCCGGCCGGGACTCGGCTGGCTGGTGAACCCGTTCGCCGGGATCACCGACAAGGCCCGCAGCTTCGACATCGACGAGGACGAGCGCGGCGAGGTCACCATGCTCCTGCAGAAGGCCGCGAAGATCCGCGAGAAGGCTGGCCGCCTGGCCGGGCAGTGGGACGACCCGATCGAGCGGCACCTCCTCAATGCCACCGGGCTGTCGTCGGCAGCTGGCGGTCCGAAGCGGGACGGCATCCCGGGCCGAAACGTCCTCCATCACACGCCGGAGCAGCGCATGCAGATGGATGCGCTGCGCCGCTGCCTCAAGGCCATGGATCACCTCCAGCGGGATGTAGCCCAGTTGGAGGAGATGGCCGAGCTGATCGGTGGCGGGATGACGTCGACTCGGCTTGGAGAGCTGCTGCGGGCTGGGGGCGCCGGCGGGGTCGTCAAGGTCGTCATCGAGGGTCGCAGGCGCGTGAACGGCTACCAGAAGGCCGACATTGCGGACGCGCTGAGCCTCCTTGAAGGCAACTGAGGCGCAGCGTTATGTGACCTTTGACCGGGACTGTCACCCGGACAACGCCCGCTATGCCCCGGACTGTCCGGGTGGACAGCCTGGACGGCACCCGGACACCGTCCGGACGATGTCCACCCTCTATCTGCCCTGTCCAGGGGTGCAGTCCGGGGCAAACCATGCCATGTCCACCCGAACAAACCATTACAACCCTCACAAAGGAGACCATCATGCCCAAGACTTGGCAGCCCCACCAGTCCAAGCAGTTCGCCCGCGATCTGGAGCTCGGCCGGACCTACTACTACGTCAACACCCACGACACGAAGCACAATCCCTACGAGGACCGGCACACCTACGGCGAGATCGTCTTCACCGACCGGCTGTGGCCCACGAACAACCCGTGCACGGAGGGCGGGCAGAGCGCCGCCACGTTCTGTCTCAACTTTGGGCCCATGCACGAAGCCCCGCCGCGCAACATGCGCAACCTGGCGGGGCCCGCCCCGCAGGTCGCCGGCCCGGTCCCGCCCGGCTACAGCGCCAAGCTCGACTCGGCTGAGCTGCTCGCGCTGCAGGCCAGCGTCGCCCGCGGCAGCGACCCCCACACCCGGCCCGGCCGCGGCGGCAAGCCCAAGAAGCGCAGCCGCTTCTTCTGATGTGCGATCACTGCGGCAAGGGCCAGAACTCGCACTGCAAGCGCTGCGGGTGCTGCAACCCGCGCGACGCCGAACACCCCGACTGGTGTCCGGTACAGCAGCGCCGCGACCGTGCGCGCGACTCCTGGCAGCACTGACCACCCAAGACGCCGGGGCACCCCCGAACCCAAACCCAACCGATCAAGGAGAGATCGCATGAGCAGCAAGCCGAACTACGGCGACGTCTATGACCACAACAACTTCGACCAGCATGCGACGGTGACCGACCTCTATACCACCGGTCACGGCCCGACCGTGGGCATCGAGGTGACCGACAGCAACGGCACCTACACCACCGCGATGAACGCCGACCTGTTCGACCTGTCCTACACCAAGAGGAAGTAGCCAGACCGGGGCGCCCCTTCCCGCCTGCCAGCACTCAGGGGCGCCCCATCCACCCACCACGCGCATACGCGCAGAAGGCCAACCCACATGACCATGCCCGCCCTGATTGCGGCAAGCCCGCACCCCGCCCCCGAACTAGACCTCGACACACGGCTCGTCCTCCTCAACATCGAGATGGACGCCCGCCTCAAGCAGGCCGCCATCGCCTTCGAGGTCAACACCGCCCACCTCCCCGGCGCCGACCCCATCCCCGACATCCCCACAGTGCTACCCCTCGTGCCCGTATCGGCGCCCGCCCTCTGCCCCTACGACACCCCGCTTGCCGCACTCCTCTGGCGGGCCCGCCACTACATCGCCACCCGAGGACTCCTCCGCGGAGCCCTCCGCGACGACAGCAACATCGAGGGCGCCCGCTGCCCGATCGGCGCCCTCCGCTACGAAGCCGGCGCCAACCGGCACCTCGCCGACGACGCCTGCGTACTCCTCCTCGACGTCATCCAGGCGGAGTTCGCGGACGCCGAAACCATCCCGTCCTGGGTTGATGCCCAGACCAGTCCCGCACCCGTCCTGGCCTGCATGGGCCGGGCCGCCGAACTCGCCCACAGTCGCGGACTCTAGGAGCCCCCATGACTCAGACCCTCGACATACCCGACTTCCTCCAGGGCGTCGTCACCCCCGGCTCGCCCGCCGCCTACACCGAGACCGACCACGTCGAACTCCGTGACCTGGCCGTCCACTTGCTCGCCGACAACCAGCGCCTCCAGCGTGCTGGCCGCGGCATCCGCATGCACTACCTGCTGCACGTTCAGCCCGCCATCGAGCACGCCGTCACCGTCGGCTGGGACCGCGGCGACATCCACGCCGACGCCGACCGCACCTACGGGCAGTGGCTCATCGACAACGCAGGCCGGGAGGCGTGATGGGATTCCGACGCGAAACCCCCGCCGACGACAACCGACGCACCGGCAACCTCATCGACGCCTTCGACAATGCGGCGTCGAACGGACTGGAGGAAGACTTCGAAGACGTCCTCATGACCGGTCTCATGACCGACAAGGCCGCAGCCGCGGCCGGCAACTACCCGCCCGCCGGTCACGGATACCCGCGGCGAGGCTGACCTACGGCACGTCGAAGCCCCGGCCGGAACCTTCCCCGGCCGGGGCTTCGCTGCGGGTACAGCCCGCGTCATCCACCAGGCGGGGACGTGGGGGAGCGGGGCGGGAATCAGGATTCAGGTGTCGTTCAGGCGGCGAACATCTGCCAGTCCTCCGGCTCCCATTCGTGACCTTTCGTGTGGACGTCGCATCGGCTACACCACTCCGTGGGGCCTGCGTTCGAGATGTGAGGCCACAACTCGCATTCGCCGCACCATCCCCCGTCAACGTGCGCTTCGAGGTGGGCAAGGATCTCCGCCCTGCGAGCCTGGGCGCGCTCGTCGAATGCTGACGCCACTTCGACGATGAAGGCGGCTAGGTGTTCGTCGTGCTCCCGCACCCGGAAGACAGCCCAGCCGATCGTAGCCAGATGGGAGTTGATCGCCGCGTCTCGCTCCTGCCGTGCTGTCGCCAGGGCGCCAGAAGTGTGTTCTGGGCAGCCGTGCCAGTGGCAGCCGTCGACGAAGACTGCGATCTTGCAGTACCGGGACGCCAAGTCTGGGGTACCGGGAAGGCCCTCTCCGCTTCGGTCTACATACCGGGCGTCCACGGCGCTTCGGATCAGGTTGGTGATCTGACGCTCGATGCGGCTCGTTTTGGGCATTCAGTCCTCCGGATCTAGCCAGAGGCTTCGCCCCCGGCTGCTTTCTTGGCGCTGACAACGGTTCGTTCGCGCAGCGGCGGGATGCCAGCTGCTTTGGAGATGCGTCCGACGTGCTGGCGCTCGTAGGGGACGTGGCGAGTGACCTCCGAGGGGCCCAGGGTGCGGGCTTTGAGGACGTCAACGATGCCCTCGTTCAGCGCGGTGCGTGCGGCTTCCAGCTGCTCTTCGGCCTTGGTGAAGGCCGCGCTGAGTTCGTCGAGCCGGTCGCGTGCTGCCTGCTTCTTCTTCTCGGTGGCGGTCATGCGTATAAGGATGCCACGCCGTGTCGCATCTCCACTAGACACCCTAGCGATGCATCGCACAGTTGTCACCTCGCGAGACCTCTTGACGATGCAACATGAGGATGCAATAGTGGAGTCATCGCCAGGGAGACCAGCAGGGGAGACGGCAATGACCGCAACGCAGCAGCCCACCATCACCCGCGAACCGAAGTACCCCGGCTACGACACCCTCCTCGACGACGACGGCTGGGGCGAGGACTTCTACCTCCTCATCGACGGCCAGATCATCGGCGGCACCTACCACTGCCCGCCCGGGGACCGCATCCAGGAGGGCAAGCAGTGGGCGTCCTACGGCCCCGCTGGCTACTCCCTCGGCCACGCCACCCGCGAGGACGCCGAACGGGTTCAGCTGAAGGCTGCTGGCGCGGCCGACGCGACGGTAGCCACCGAAGCGGGCTCCGCTCCGGAGCCTGAGCCGGAGCCGCTGCCCGTCACCTGGGAGCAGGCCCTCGCCGAGGCCAAGGAGAAGGGTGTCGGACGGTGCTCCGATCACGCCGCAATGGCCGCCTTCTGTGACGCCAACATCACGCTCATCGTTGGCGCCGTCTCCGGTCAGCTGATCTGGGAGGGCGCCATGCGCAAGGGGATGACGTTCCGCGAACTGGGTCGCCTCGCGAGCCAGGACCCGATCGCATGCTCTGAACTCATGTGGGTCTGACCCACCCCACGGCCCGGCCTTCACCGGCCGGGCCCGCCGAACCACCGCCCGCTTCCAGGCCGCCTACACCGCCGCCGCGTAAGGAGCACCCGATGCGTGACCCGATCGTCAAGGAAGCGCGGCTCCGCATCATGCGGCTGGCGCGCCAGCGGGACACCCTGAAGACGGTTGGGGGTGTAGAGCAGCGCACGTCCGTCAACGACGCCCGCATCGCGCTGTGCATCGCTCTCGGCGTAGACCCCGACGACATCGACCCCACCTCAGGATGCGCCCTCACTCGCAAGGCCTACGAGAACGTCCGGCATTCCTGGCGGTGGAACATCCAGATGCACGGATGGAACGACTGGTGGGAGCGCAACCTCGACGAGGCGCTGGCCTGGTGGAGGGAACGTCGCCCCGAGTTCGTCAACGAAGACGACTGGGACGAATGGCTCTCCGGGATCGTCAAGGAGGACCAGTCGTGACCGTCCTCCGAGCCACGGTCACCGTGCTCTACCCCGTCGACCTGTCCATCGCAGGCCGCTTCCAGTCCCTCGCTGACGCCCTCGTCGCCTGACCGCCCGACCCGATCGGAGAACCATGGACTTCCGCGACGCCCTCAACATCGTCACCGCCGAACTAACCCCCCAGCCCTGGGACTACACCACCGAGGACGGCACCACCCTCCGGATCATCCCCGCCGGCCTCCGCGAAACCGCCGGCTACGCCGAAGTCCTCATCCGCATCACCCAAGCCGACGCCACTGGTCTCGGCGAGTACGGGATCACCGGCCCGGACAGTCGTGGTGTCGCCGAGGTCGGCGTGACCACCACGGACCTGCCCGCCCTGATCGAGGCGCTCAACGAGCGGGCGGGGTGGGAGGATGACCGGCTTGTCGCTGGGATGCTCACCGTGGTCGTGGACGGCCGTGGTGTGGCGGTGACGGTGACGGAGGTCCACTCTGCGGAGCGGGAGGAGACGGTGTCTGTGCGGCTGCCGGAATCCCAGCGTCTCCCGCTCGCGTCGGCGATGGTCCGGGCGTTGGACGTCGCGCGCGGCTGGGAGTCCACGTGATCGCCTTCCCCCGCACCCCCGTCCCGATCCCGGATGCGGTCGCCGCCCTGTCCGCCCACCAACTCCCGCCCCGGGTACGCGCCGCCCGCCGCCAGTCCTGGGAAGCCTGCGTCCACCTCAGTCTGTGCAGGCAGCCCCGGTACGAGGAAGGCAGGCAGGTGGCGCTCGCCGAAATCGCGGCAGCATCGAAGGTGCTCGCCGCGCACAACCCGAAGCTTGTTCACGGCTGGGGCGACCTGCCCGGCCTCAACCGATAGGAGCCCGCATGGAAACCACGGTCTACGAAGCGGCTGTCGACCAGCTCGCCCAGGAGCACGCCCGCGTGGGCAAGACCGAGCACGGCTCTACCGTGACGCCCGGTTTCGTCGTCTGCGCAGGACCGGACGGCAAAGCGCGGATCTCCCACATGACCCCGTCGCCCGACCTTCTAGACCCCGACCGGACCAGTGACGACGACCTCGCGGCAGAACGGCACCGGATGGTCGACGCATACGCGGCCACGCTCATCGCAGCAGGATGGCGAGTCGAGCGGCGCGGCCCCCGATCCCGCTACCCGTACCTGCTGGCGGGGCGGCCGTGACCGCCAGCACAGCCCCCGCCGTCCCGCTGGCCGAGCGGTAGCAGAGGGCCGCCCCCGCCGACCGGGGCGGCCCTCACGCATGCCTGTACTGGGCCATTGGAGCGGATTGTCAACCCCTCATGCCACCATTGGCGCAGTAGTGCCCCCGTTTCTCGTACCACCGCCGAGGAGCCGCACCATGTACGACCCCGCCGCGATCGCCGAGCAATACGAATGGCCGACATGCGTGACCCCCCGCTGCAACCGCCGGCTGTGGACCGTCGAAGCTGACCGATGGGCTTGTCGGCCGTGCGAGGACGTCACCGCGACCCGCATAGCCGAGCTCCCCGCCCTGTTCCGCCAGCTCGACACGACGGCCGCGTTGATGAAGGGCGCCAGCCGCGTCTCCTCCGGCGGTTCCGGTACGCGCACGGCCCCGATCCCGCCCCGCCTCGACGTGTTGAACCTGGTCGGTCCGGGTGGTGTAGCGGCCCGCCTGTCGGCGATCGAAGACTCTTGGCGGGCTACGCTCGGCTGGACGGTCGCCCCGTGGCGCGGCAACCCCGCCCAAGCCGTACCCGAACTGGCCGCGTTCCTCGCCAACAACCTCCTGTGGGCGTGCTCCAGCTACGAGGAGGTCGGGCAGGACATCGACGACCTGCGGCGCCTCCACGGCGAATGCACGGCCCTCGTTAACGACGAACGGCGGCCGGGCAGGGTGCAGATCGGCAACTGCCCCGCGCGAGTCGAAGGCGGGGTGTGCTGGCAGCCGTTGACGGCCCGCGCCGACAGCCACCGGGTGCGATGCGGCAGTTGCAACAGTGCGTGGGAGACGCTCGGGGAGTGGCGGGAGCTGCGGGCCGGACAAGAAGCCGTGCTCGCCGAGAGTGCCCTCGAAAACCACGCGACGGCAGCCTGAACCGCCACCACCCTGAAGCATCAACGCCCGCACGGAAGGCCCGCCATGCAGAAGATCCCCACCCTGTTCGTCCGCGACCCCGACGACCGCCGCCGCGTCCTCACGGAAGTCACCCCAGGCTGCGAATGGGTCCTGGACGGATACGGCACCGCGACCCGCAAGTACGACGGCACATGCATCCTGCTGGACGAGTCCGGGGAATGGTGGGCCCGGCGAGAGGTCAAGCCCGGCAAGGCGGCACCGCCCAACTACGTGCCGGTGGAGCGCGATCCGAACACAGGGAAGACGGTCGGCTGGGAGCCGATAGAGCAGTCCTCGTTCGCGAAGTACCACGCCGAAGCTGCGGAGATCCGCAGCGCCTGGCCTCACGGAACCTACGAACTCTGCGGTCCGAAGATCAACGGAAACCCGGAAGGGCTCGAACGGCACACGCTCATCCGCCACGCCACCGCCGAGACCATCGAACCCAGCCTCGACATTCGCACCTACGACGAGATCGGCGACTTCCTCGCCTGCCACAACTGGGAAGGCATCGTCTACCACCACCCCGACGGGCCCATGGTGAAGATCAAGGCGCGCGACTTCCCGGGGGCCCCGTGAGCACCGTGTACGTCATCACGGAGAACGCTGGCTACGACGTCGGCATGGTCGTCTGTGGCGTGTTCAGCACCCGTCAGAAGGCAGACGACTGGATCGAGACCCAGCGCGCCGAGCATGCCAGCGAGGTCGAAGCGGGCAAGGCTGTCGGGTGGGGCGCGCCGACCTACGACGTCGAGGAGTATCAGGTCGACCCGGAGGTGACGTCGTGAGCGAGGCAACGCCCAACCAGGGCCTCTTCCGGGTCTACGCCGCCAGCTGGCTCATCGCAGCCGTCTTCGCCGTCACGATCACCTTCACGGCCACCGACCTCCCCAAGCTCGGCGTCGCCGTCTACCTCGGCATCGGACTCGCCCTATGGGCGGGCAACATGCTGCTCACCAAGGGCGGACCCCGAAACGGGCACGGACTCTCGCACGCCGTGCTCGCCGCCGCCTTCGCCCTCGTCTGGCCGCTGGTGACCGTGGCGCTGGTCGTGTACTCGGGACGGCCGTAGTCCAGGCGGTACGGCAGCCGAACTAGGCAAGCTGCTTGACGAAAACGGTCGAAGCTGTAATCGTGATGCTTGATCGTGGCACACGAGTCACAACACGCTTCTGGAGCCCCCGCCGTGCTGATACCGGTGGGGGCTTTCGCGTACCCGGGGGAGGTGTCGTGGTCGCCTACCCCAACCCCGACGGGCTCGACATCCACTTCGCTCAACTCGCAGGCAACCGCGACATCGGTGACCTCTGGGAAGCCGCCCGCACCGCAAGCGTGAAGCCCGGCACGATCCGCGTCTGGGTCACCCGAGGAAAGATCGAACCCGTCCTCGACGGCGAAGCAGGCCAGTACTTCCACCTCCCCACCGTGCGGCAAGCAGCAGCAGGCGGCGCCAAATTCACGCCCGCCGACCCCGCCGCCAACAGTCGCGGCCCGCACGCTCACGCCGCCTAGACCCCTGCGCGCGCGTTGACGTCCTGCTCCACCATCAGGTGGAGCATTCTCTCCCTGGCGTCCGCTCGCGCGGCTCGCCTTGAGTTGGGTTCCTGTTTCATTGGGTCCCGCCTTCCGCTTACGCGGCTGGTCTTACGGTCCCTCCGCAGGCGTTTTCCTTGTCCGCCCGTCCGGCGGCCAAGATGATTCGGGCCGCGTTGACGTCCCGGTCGTGGATGGTCTGGCATGCGCCACAGGCCCAGGTGCGGATATCGAGAGGCTTGGGTCCGTCGATGACGAAGCAGACGTGGCACGTCTGCGAGGACGGCAGCCAGCGGTCGACGCGGTGGAAGGTTCGCCCGTAGCGGGCGGCCTTGTACTCCAGCATCGACACGAACTGCGCCCAGCCAGCGTCGTGGACGGACTTCGCGAGCCGCGTGCGAGCGAGACCCTTCACCGACAAGTCCTCGACGTACACCGTTTGGTTCTCGCGGATCAATGTCGTGGAAAGCTTGTGGTGGTGGTCCCGACGTGCGTCGGCGACTCGGGCGTGCAGCCGCGCTACACGGACGACGGCCTTCCTGCGGTTGCTGCTGCCCTTCGCCTTACGATTGAGGGCCTGCTGCGCCTTGCGGAGCTTGCGTTCCGCGCGGCGGAAGAACTTCGGCGAGGAGATCTTGCGGCCGTCGGAGAGGACAGCGAAGTGCGTCAGTCCGAGATCGATCCCGAGCTCGCCGTCCGCCTCCGGCAGCACCTCGTGCGGGTCCGTCTGCACGACGAAACTCGCGAAGTAGCGGCCCGCAGCGTCCTTGATGACGGTCACCGATGACGGATCCGACGGCAGATCTCGCGACCAGTGGACGGGAAGCTCGCCGACCTTCGGCAGACGCAGCTTCCCGGCAGGCGTGATGGCCCAGCGGTCGGACTTGGTGTAGCGAGCCGTTTGCCGGCTGTCCTTGCGGGACCGGAACCGGGGCGCGCCGATCTTCGGGCCCTTGCGTTTTCCGGACAGGGAGTCGAAGAAGTTCCGGTACGCCGTATCCAGATCTCGTAGCGCCTGCTGCATCACGCCTACCGGGGCGTCAGATAGCCAGGCGCGCTCGGGAGTTCGCTTGGCCTCGGTGATGAGCCTTTTGGCTAGGTCGCCAGTCTTCGGGAATGGCATGCCCGCTGCGTGCGCCTCGCGCCGTACCTGAAGAGCACCGTTCCATACCACTCGCACGCAGCCAAAGGTGCGGGCGAGTGCCTGCTGTTGACCACGGGTGGGGTACAGCCGGAACTGGTACCTGAGCTGCACAATCCACCCCCTTAATCCCACTCGGTGCGAACAGGAACAGTCTATCGTACTGAGTGTGAATAGTGCCGACTTTCTGACCACGGACGAAGCCGCCGAGCTCCTCGGCGTTGAACGTCGATCCGTGTACACCTACGTCCAGCGCCTCGCAGGTTTCCCGCAGCCCGAGCGCATTGGTCGCACATTGCTGTTCGAACGGAAGGCGCTGCTGGAATGGCGGGCTAAGCATCCGCGCCGCCGTAGGCCTGGTCCGACCCAGAACTAGAAGGCGTCCTGCGCGCGGTGGCAGCAGCGCAGGACGGGCTTTGAAGCGCCACGCGCTCAGCCCACCCGTCCGCCCGGCCCTAGCGGGGGCCGGGCGGACAACAACAGCCGGGGCAGGCCGCTCACTCCGAGCCCCGACGTCCCGCCGCCCGCAGCCCCCCGCGCGGGCGGCGGGACCGCCAAGCACCCGAGGAGCCCCGTGCGCCGTCCCGTCATCACCGTCCTGTTCGTCGCCGGATTCCTCGTCGGCCCGGTTGCCTGCAGTCACGACAAGCCGACACCCGCGCCGTCGTCCACAACGCGGTCGCCATCGACGAGCCGGCCGCCCACCAGCCCGACATCGTCGATGCCCACTCCGTCCCCGACGGAGTCGCCGAGCGAGCCGGCCGCCTCGCCTGTACCGAGCGAGTCCGAACAGGGCAGCCCGTCCGCATCCGGCTGAGGAGGCGTCATGGCCAACGAGCACGCATTCGTCCTGACCGTCGAGGCTTCCGGCGAGGTCACCCCCGCCCAGCCCGACGACGACATCAGCCAGCCGGAGCCTGAGGAGGCCGAGCAGTGACCGCAGGACTCGCCCCCAGCCTCGTCTCCGGCTGGCTCAACACGCTCCGCACCACTGGCAACGGCGGCGCCGCCTACTCGGCCGTGGCCGGGACGTTCGTGCAGCTGCACACCGGCGACCCCGGCGCCGCAGGGACCTCCAACGTGTCCGTCGGCTCTACGACCCGCAACAGCTTCATCTTCTCCAGCTCGTCGTCCGGCTCCGCACTCTCGCTCGGCACGGCGCCGTCGGCGTGGACCAACGGCGGCACCAGCGAGACGCTCACCCACATCTCGGTGTGGACAGCCTCATCTGCCGGAACGCTTCTGTTCACGGTGGCGCTGACCGCATCGAAGGCGTGGGCATCGGCGGACTCGTTCTCGCTCGCGACGCTCAGCGCTGCGCTAACTCCCCAGGCGGCCTGACGCCCTGACGGGGAGGCGCCATGGCCACCTTCACCGACGACTTCAACCGCGCCGACGGCAGCCCCGGCGCCAACTGGACTCAGGTGTCCGGCACCTGGTCGATCGTCTCCAACCAGCTCAGCTCGGGGAACGCGGGCGGAACGATCATCCTGCGCGCCACCGGTGCGATGGCGACCAACGACCACTCGGTCCAGACCACCATCGCCGCCACCGCAGCCGTCAGCCACGGCGTGTGGGCGCGCGGCAACAGCACCATCAGCCAGGGCTACCTGCTCCGCAACGACGGCACCAGCTGGAATATCTTCTCCGTCGTCGGCGGCAGCTTCACCAGCATCGGCAGCTACGCCGCCGCAGCCGTCGCAGGCGACGTCGTGAAACTCCAGGTCGTCGGAACCGCGATCAAGGGCTACATCAACGGCACCCTGCGGATCTCCGTCACCGACACGGCCGTCACCACCGGCACCAGCGTCGGCATCCGCGCCGAGTCGACGAACGCCCTCCGCTTCGACGACTTCACCGCGACGGACGTCACCTCCGGCACCACAGGCGACGCGGCATCAGCCAGCACCGCCACACTCTCCGCCACGGGCCTGCGAGCCACCGCAGGTTCCACCGCGCTCGCCGCGACCGCAACCCTGGCCACGTCAGGGCTGCGGGCCGCCACAGGCGGTGCAGCGCTCGCGGCCACCGCGGGCCTGGCTGCGGGCGGGGTGCGCGCCACAACCGGCGACGCATCCGTCACGGCCGCGGCCAGCCTCGCAGCAGACAGCACCCGGGCGACATCAACAGGATCGGCCGCCACCGCAACGGCGACCCTCACCGCCGACGGCACCGTAACCACCAGCGGCGATGCCGCCCTCGCAGCAACAGCGGCCCTGGCCGCAGCCGGGCAAAGAGCAGCAGGCGGCGACAGCGCACTCACGTCCACCGCGAGCCTCGCGGCAGCCGGACAGTACGGGGCCAGCGCCGCCGCCGACATGGCGATCACGTCCGCGCTGGCCGCCGGCGGGCTCATAGACCACCCCGGGCAGGCCGCACTTGCCGCGACCACCGCGCTCACAGCGGACGGACTGCGCAACACCCAGGCCGACACAGGCATCGCAGCCGCAGCAGACCTGGCCGCGCAAGGGCAAGTCGCATGCGCCGGTGACGCTTCCCTGACGGCCACGGCCACCTTCACGGCTGGCGGAGTTACTGGTGTACCGCCCGTGCTCGGGGACGCCGCCCTCGCCGGGACAGGCACCCTCACCGCGGCTGGCGCCCGCGCAACGTCCACAGGGGCCGGCCTCGCCGCCGCCGCAGCCCTCGCCGCGGCAGGCGCCACAGCAGCTGCCATCAACGCTGCGATCGCAGTCACGGCCACCCTCGCGGCCAGCGGGACGACGCACTCCACCCGCGACGACGTCGACATCACCGTCGGCGCCCCCTACAGCCCGTGGACCACAGGGGCACCGCACGGAGACCCGTGGCCCATCGGCACGCCGCAGACCGGCGGTTGGGGGGCAGGAGCACCGTGCTGATCCCCGCCTCCTCCACCGAGTACCTGCACATTCCCGTCACCCTGCCTGCGGGTGTCGACTCCAGCGCCACCCCGGTCCGGGTGGCGCTGGTCTCCCACCGCGCGAACCCCGCCGACAGCGAATGGCATGACGCCGCCTGGTCCGGCAGTGACGCCCGCATCCTCATCGGCCCCGGCACCAGCCTGGCCCTCGCTGCAGGCGACTACCGGGTGTGGATCAACCTCGACCCGCCCGGCAGCGAAGACGTTGTCCGCAAAGCCGGAATCCTCACCATCACCTGAGAGGAGGCGAGTTCGATCGCCGATTCACTGACCAACACGGCCGAGAACCGGATGCTCGACTGGATCCTCGGACTGTCCAGCACGGCCCCCACGACGCCCATGAAGGTGGCGCTCGTCACCGCCAACGGCACGGACACCGCGGCGGGTGCGGAGGTCACCGGCGGCTCCTACGCCCGTCAGACCCTCACGGTGGGCGCCGCATCCTCCGGGGCGACCAGCAACAGCGCAGACATCGTCTTCGCGGGCATGCCCGCCGCGACCGTCGTCGGCGTCGAAATCTGGGACTCTGCGGGCACGCCGGTCCGTCTCTGGTACGGGCCGTTCGCCGCCTCCCGCACTGTCGGCGCCGGTGACGACCTGCGGATCGTCGCCGGAGCTCTCGCACTGTCCTTGAGCTGATCGGGGGCCCGCATGCCGAGCCTCTCCAGCCTCGTCGACAATTTCAACGACAACGTCATCGCCCCCGACTGGGGCAACGCCTACGGAGGCGTCACCGAGAGTGGCGGCAAAGCCCACGTGCCGTGCGTCGCAGGCTCCTACGCCGGCTACCAGACCTCCTACACGTGGACCATGGCCGGGGCCTCCTTCTTCGTGAAGGTCGTCACCGCCCCCGCGGCATCGACGGCAACCGAGGCGTACTGCGCCGTCATGGTCAACGCGCCCGGCATCAACGACAACACCGGCCCCACCTTCGGCTACCGGTGCGGCTTCACCGTCAACGCCGTCACCGGCATGCTGCGCATGCAGTCCGACACCGGATACTTCGACGCCGGCGCCGTCGAGATTGGCTACAGTCCGGTCACGCACGCCTTCCTGCGGCTGCGCGAGGACGGCGTCAACGTCTACTGGGACACCAGCCCCGACGGCACGACGTGGACGAACCGGCGCACCCTCGCCACCCCCGCCTGGATCACCGCCTCCGTCGATCAGTGCGCCGTCGACATGTCCGCCCACCGCGATGCGGGCGTCACCGACGAAGCCACCCTCGACCTGTTCAACACGCTCTCCGACGGCGCCGTCTGGAACGCCTCCGCCACCCTCTCCGGCGACAGCAGCCTCACCGCCGCAGCCCAACTCGTGGCCAGCGCCTCCGCCGAACTCGCCGGGGACACCACGCTCACAACTGCCGCGATCCTCACCGCGAACGCCACGGCCACCCTCACCGGCGAATCCGAGCTGAGCGCTGCCTTCGCGGGCGGAGACGACGACCTTCCGGAGGGGGTGGCCGGATTGGCGGCAGGCGAATGGGACCTCGTGATCGAGCAGGGCGCCACCTTCAGCCAGGTCTTCGACTGCACCGTCGACGACCCCGACTTCACGTGGGCCGGGTTCACGGCGCGCGCACAGATCCGCTCCGAAGCCTCCCCCAGCGGGGACCTACTCCTTGACCTCACCTCGTATCTGGCCATTGTCGGCGGCACCGTCACCCTCAACATTCCCGCCGCTGTGACTGCCACCGTCACCCGCAACGGCCGCTGGGACCTCGAACTCGTCCTCGGATCCGGCGTCGTCCGCCTCCTCAAAGGCAAAGCGATCATCGACCCGGAGGTGACCCGCGAATGAGAATCCAGGTCACCGGCGAGAACGCCCCGGGCGTCACCGTCGACGGCCGCCGCGGCATCGTCATCGAAGCCCAAGTCGGCCCCGTCTTCTCCGTCAACGGGCGCGCAGGAGCCGTCAGCGGCCTCGCTGAAGCAGCCGACGTGCCCGCCATCGCCGACACCGCCGCCGCCGACGCGATCACCAGCCACGTCGCCGCCACAGACCCCCACGGCGACCGCGCCTACGCCGCCAACCTCACCCCCGTCGACTGGATCAACGCCACCAAGACGCCCTACAGCGCCACAGGCGACGGCACCACCGACGACACCACCGCCCTCCAAAACGCACTCAACGCGGCCGGAACCGGCGGAACCGTCTACCTGCCTGCAGGCACCTACCGCACCTCGGCGCCCCTCACCATCCCGCCCGGCGTCACCCTCCGCAGCAGCCACGGCGACCACTTCGACAACCTGAGCGGCTGGACGCAGATCAACGCCCGCATCAAACCGCTCGCCAGCTTCTCCGGCGTCTCGGCGATCCGCATCCTCGACGCACCCCTCGGCGGGTATGCGGCCAAATCGTGCGAGCAGCGGCTCCTGGACCTCACCCTCGACGGCACCGCCCTCCCCGGCGGCAACAGCATCGACGGCGTCCAGGCCCAAGGCACCATCCGCGGCCTCGTCTTCGAGAACCTGTCGATCAAGAAGTTCGGCGGGCACGCCATCTACTTCACCTACAACTTCTCCGCCCCCGCCGGACTCCCACAGGCCCCCTACTCCAGCCGCCTGCGCCGTATCGTCGCCTCCGACACCGGCGGCAACGCCTTCTCGTTCAACAACACCACCGACACGACAATGATCGACGTCGAGTCGATCGCGGCCGGCGGCTACGGCTTCTACCTGTCCGGCTGCGGCAACAGCACACTCATCGCCTGCCGCGCCGAATGGAACCTGCGCGGTTTTCACATCGTGCCCGGCAACGCCCAGTTGTCCCTGCTCGGCTGCTCCACCGACCGCAACACCCAGAACGGCATCCTCGTCACCGGCGGCTCCGCGGGAGCCACCGTCGTCATCACCAACGCGCGCCTCAACCGCGACGGCCGCAACGGCGGTACCGGCGGCGGCAACTACGCGGGCCTCAACGTCGACACCAGCCCCGCCTACGTCATCGCCACCGACATCAGCGTCCTCACCGGCATCGACGACGACGGCTCCGGCACCCGCAGCCCCCAATACGGCTTCTCCGCCACCGGCAACACCTACGTGGCCGTCAACTCCGGCACCCTCAACGGCAACACCGCAGGATGGCGGGACGGAGGCGGCAACACCCGCCTGCAGCGCGGCCTCAACATCCGCGAAATCGTCGGCGACCCGGCCGCCCCCGCGAGCACGCTCGACGGCGGCGGAACCTTCGACGGCATCACCGGCAGCCTCTCGGTCGCCGGAAGGGCCCTCGGCGTTCCCAGGCCCGCAGACCACAACCTCGTCGCCTGGACACAAGACCCCGCCACCATCGGCAACGGCACCGCCGGAACCAGCGGGACGCTCTACCTATCGGCGGTCTACGTGCCGAAGTACACCACCCTCACAAAGCTCATCTGGGGAAGCAACGGCGCAGGCAGCGGCGCCACCGCCGGCCGAAACTTCGTCGGCCTCTACAACGCGGCAGGAACCCTGCTCGCCAGCGTCGGCGTCGACGCGCGCATCACCGGCACAGGAGCCTTCACCGAGACCATCAACGTCACCGCGACACCCGGCCTGTACTGGGTGGCGTTCCTCGTCACCGCCACGACCATGCCGCAGATCTATCGCGGCGGCACGCTCAGCGGCGGCCTCCACAGCGCCAACCTCAGCGGAGCCTCACTGCGCTACGCCACCAACGGGACCGGGCTGACGGCGCTTCCCGCCCCGATCACACCGGCCAGCAACACGGCCACGAACCTGACCTACTGGGCCGCCGTCGGATAGGAGCCCGCGCCATGGCCGACGACCTCCTCGTCATCATCCCCACCCGCGGCCGGCCCCACGCGATCCCCGAGATCATGCAGGCGTGGGACGACACCGGGGCCACCGCGGACGTGCTGTTCTGCGTCGACAAGGACGACCCCGAGCTCACCGGGTACAAGCAGCAGGCCAAGGTCTACGCCGACGATGCGCGCGTCCGGTTCGTGTTCTGGGCGCGGAAGCGGCTCGTCGGCACGCTCAACCAGGCCGCGGTGAAGAACGCGCCGGACTACCGGTTCCTCGCGTTCCTCGGCGACGACCACCGGCCCCGGCCCGCCGCCACGCCGTGGGATGAGCGGATCCGGATCTGCCTGTCCGGTGGGCCCGGCATCGTCTACGGCAACGACCTCCTGCAAGGCGAAGCCATGGCGACCGCCGTGGCGATGACCTCAGACATCGTGACGACGCTCTCGTACATGGCGCCTCCGGCCATGGTCCACTTGTGCGTCGACCTGGTCTGGGTTGCTTGGGGTTGCGGCATGGGCCGCATCACCTACCTCGACGACATGGTCATCGAGCACCTACACCCTGCCGCATCCAAGGCGGAGATGGATCAGGGCTACGAGGAGTGCAACAGCCCGGAGCAGGTGTC
Organism: Streptomyces sp. NPDC005483; assembly: GCF_040606035.1. Taxonomy (NCBI): domain Bacteria; kingdom Bacillati; phylum Actinomycetota; class Actinomycetes; order Kitasatosporales; family Streptomycetaceae; genus Streptomyces; species Streptomyces sp. NPDC005483. The sequence continues at coordinate 471,352 of NZ_JBEXEA010000003.1, read as the reverse complement.
CGCCGACTCGGCCGCCTACTACGACTACCGCGACAACGGCGGCCTCGAAGCCGACCTGGACAAGCTGCGGAAGCTCGTCGAGGAGGGCTGATGGATCCCTTCGTTCCCAAAGGGGAGCCCCGGCCTGGCAGTACCCAGACCTGCGGCTACAAGCCGTCCGGAGCGTCCGAGGACTGCGGCAAGCCCGCAACGTGGCACGTCATGTGGGACGTGCAGCTGGACAACAGCCTCACCTGCGATGACCACATGGCGCTGATCCAGCAGCGATGGATGTACGCCGACCGGCACCCCGTGACCGCCGACTGCACCATGCCGGGCGCGCTCTGGGTGTTCGTCAACGACAAATGCGAGTTCCCGACCTCCGCAACCTCGGCGGCACGCCGAGCTGAGATGCCCGTGGAGGTCGCGTGACCGCCGAAGCCGTCATCGAAGCCTGGGACCAGGCCGACCCCGACGCGATCCATCCGCTGCGCCGCGTCTCCGAAGAGGCCTACTGGGAGTCCGGGAAGGCGCAGGCCGCGATGCTCGCCACCGTCATTCCCGACGGGGCGAAGGTCATGGACTTCGGCTGCGGTGACGGACGTGTCGCCATCCCCATGGCCGGACTCGGCTACGAGGTGACCGCCGTCGACTCCTCACAGCGGATGCTCGACCGGCTCACCGAACGCGCCCCCGACATCACCGCCGTCCACGCCGCAGCCGACGGCATCGCCGCCCACCTCGGCCGCCGCCGGATGGACGCCGTCTACAGCCTGGCCGTCCTCATCCACCACAGCTACGCGGACTGCCTGCACATCATCGGTCGGCTGCGGGCCGCGACCAAGCTCGGCGGGATCCTCGTCCTCGACTGGCCCGCCTCCGATCAGCCCGCCGAAGCTGACAGTTGGATCGGCGTGACCACCTGGTCCCGCGAGCAGCAGGCCGACGCGTGCGCGCGGATCGGACTCGAACCCGTCGACAGCGGTCTGCCGTGGGGCGTGTACCGGGCCGTGAAGGCGGGTTGACGGCGCAGAGATCTCTACGGGAGTTCGTCAAGAGCCGACGTGTCGATCAGATCGATGTCGTCCTGGAATGCCCGGATCAGCACTGCAACCTCGATCTGCTCCGGAGTGGGACGGAGTGGCAGGAACACCTCGCACTTCCACGGGTGCGCGTTCCGGTAGTACGCCGCACCCGGATCGAGGATGCCGCCGTTCTTGTAGCCGCCCGCGACCTCTTCAGACTCCATGCTCCGTATCGTGTCAGGAGGTGCCCGTGCGCGTCTTCCTGAGCGGCCACAAGGGCTTCGTCGGCCGTCACCTGCACGCGGCGGTGGAGGCCCGAGGCTGGGACGTCACAGGCATCGACCTCGCCGACGCCAGCGGCGACGCCCTCGACTTCTTCCGCCACGACGACACCCCCTTCGACCTCGCGATCCACTGCGCGGCGATCGTCGGCGGCCGGGCCAGCATCGACGGCAGCCCGCTCGGCGTCGCCACCAACCTCGCCCTCGACGCCTGGTACATGCGGTGGCTCATCCGCACCGGCACGCCGAGGGCGGTGTTCTTCAGCTCGTCGGCGGCCTATCCGGTCGCGCTTCAGCAGCCCGGCGACGTGCGGCGCCTGTACGAAGAGGACATCAACCTCGCGTACATGGAAGAGCCGGACAGTACCTACGGATGGGCGAAGCTGACGGGGGAGAAGCTCGCCACCTACGCCGAGGCCGAAGGTTGCCGGATCCTGATTCCCCGGCCGTTCAGCGGCTTTGGCGAGGACCAGGACCCGTGCTACCCGTTCCCCGCGTTCATCGCCAGAGCCAAGCGGCGCGACGACCCGTTCGAGATCTGGGGATCCGGCAGCAGCACACGCGACTGGATCCACATCGACGACCTGATCGGCGCCACCCTCGCACTCCTCGACGCCGACGTCACCGGACCCGTCAACCTCGGCTGGGGCAGGGCGACATCGTTCGACGAGCTGGCCCGCATGGTCACCGACGCGGCAGGCTACCGACCCCACTTCAAACACCGGACCGACGCGCCGCAGGGCGTCCACCACCGCGTCAGCGACCCCAGCCGCATGCTCAACCACTACGTACCGCGCGTGACGCTCGAAGAGGGCGTGCGGCGAGCGCTCAACACCTGACGGGAGGTGGCGCCGTGCAGGCCAAGCCGGAAGACATCACCGTCCACGCCGAGCCCTACACCGACGGCAGCAGCGCCATCCTCACCCTGCGCTGCTTTGGATGCCTCGGCTACGAACTCGGCAACTGGGACCCCAAGTGCGACGACAACGCCACCCCCACCGTCGCCGACCTCCTCGCCGCCATCGCAGCCCACGAGCACGTTCTCATCGGCTGAACCCACGGAAGGCCCGCGCCCATGGCTTCCAACACTGACCTGCCCGCCAGCGAGCCGATGGCTGCCGACGACCTCTGCGAGCACGCATGGTCGTACAACAAGCCAGCCCACGCCAACGCCTCGGTCCGCATCTGCAGCCTCTGTCACACGATCGACGGCGAAGACCTGATGCGCACCCTCAATGAGTACGCGCAGGAGTATGCGAAGCTCTACCAGCCGAGCCCCGTCAGCCTCATCTACGGGCACTCCAACGGCCAGACCATCAGCGTCGTCGACCAGGACGGCGGCATGCCCGAAAGCTCGCGAGAACGAGCCCTGCTTCGCGCGCTGCTTATCCACACGCTGAAGGCCGTCGAGGAACGAGACAACCCGCTACGACTGGTCTCCGTCCCCGTCGACCCGCACTGACCCCACGGAGCCCGCGCCATGGATCTCCACGCCTGGATCACCCAGCAAGTCGCCAAGACCGAACGTGCTGCAGCGGCAGCCCGAGACGACATCGCATCCCTACTCGCCTGGCACGCCGCTGGATCCCTGATCGCCGAACGGCACATCAACCTCAACCGCCCGGAGGCCGTACTCCGCCGCTGCGAGGCGGACCGCCGCATCCTCGCCCGACACCAGATCGATCCGGCGCACGCGGAAGACAGGCTGTACGCCACCGCCTGCCACGGCTGCGGCACCTTCGGCGACTGTGACGACCCGAACGTCGACAATCTCAACGACTGCCCCGAGCTGCTCGACCTCGCGCACGCCCACGGGCTGACGGACGAGACCCTCGGCGGGCTCGACAGGCCGGAAGCCCCCGAGCCCAAGCGGCACCCCGAAGGCCTCGGCGGAATGCTGCGGGATGCCTTCGCTGACGCGCTCACCCTGCCCATCACCACCAGCGACGTGCCCGAAGCGCTACGCGGACCCCGCTGGAAGCCCTGAAAGGACTCCGCGCCATGAGCAAGTTCGTTGTCATCCGCTACCAGGGCCTGAGCCCTCAGCGCATCGAAGCGGAGTCCTTCACCTACGACGGCGACGACAAGATGTTCGTCTTTCGCGACGCCAGCAAGAAGACCGTGGCGCTGGTGCCCAACGAAGGCGTGTCCGTCGTGGCGACATCCGCCGTCGTGGACAACCCCTGACCTCGACGCGCTCGGCGTCCCCAACCCCACAGGAGCCCGCGCCATGGCCCGCTACCGCAAGAAGCCCGTCGAGATCGAAGCCGTGCAGTGGTGGGTCAACGGTGACCACCCCGAGGACGGGCATCCCGAGCACGAGGGGCGCGTAGTCCGGTATTTCCGGCACCCAGACCCTGAGTACGCCGGAGACAAGCTGCACGAACCGTGCAGCCGCATCTGGCACGTACACGGCTGGATCGACACGCTCGAAGGCGGCCACACCGTTTGCCCGGGCGACTGGATCGTCACAGGAGTCCAAGGCGAGCGCTACCCAGTCAAGCCCGACATCTTCGCCGCCACCTACGAGGCGGTGACCGACTGATGGCCCGCCTGCAGATCCTCGAACTCCCCGAAGGCAGCGACGACGACCGGCCGCCATTCGTGCTCGTCGTCGACCAGTGCATGCCGCAGCGCATCGCCCTCGGAGCAGACGCCCCGTACCGCGACTACTGGCAGGACCTCGCCGACAAGATCGGGGCCCGAGGCGTCATCGTCACCCCCGAGACCGTCGACATCCCCGCCAACGACACGCCGGTCGACCCCGACGGATACCCGCTGAAGATCCGGGTCGAGCCCGACTTCGAACAGTTCCGCCAGCAGGTACAGGACGAGATCCGCAAGGCGGAGGCCGAACTGCGGGATGCGATCAGGCACGAACCGATGCCGAAGCCTCACCCAAACCGGTGCTGCACTCTCGCCTTCCAAACCCTCGGCCGTCAGCACATCGACGACTGCCCCGGCACGACCGATGCCTGACGTCACCGTCAAGCTGTCCGACGGCATCCGCGAGATCACCGTCGAAGTCACCGGCGCCGACGACGCACTCCGACGAGCCGAAGAAACCGCCACCCGGCTGTACGGAGTCGCCACCGCGAGCACACCGGCCGGACAGCGCGCCGGCTTCGGCGGATGGGCACTCAACAGCGACACCGAACGCAGCCCCGAGGAGTAGCGATGAGCGGCGGCAGCTACAACTACCTCTGCTACATGCAAGACCTCGAAGACCTGCAATCCCACCGCCACGACCTCGAAGAGATGGCTTCCCGGCTCGCAGGCCTCGGCTACGCCCAGGACGCCGCACGAGAGACCGAAGAACTCCTGCTCCTGCTCCGGCAATGGGAGACGCGCGCCGCTGCCCGAGTTCAGCGCCTCGCCGACGTCTGGCACGCCGTCGAATGGTTGGACTCCAGCGACAGCGGTGAAGACGGCGTTCGCGAGGCGCTCGCCAAGTACCGCAACGACGCGGAGGGAACCCCGGCACCATGAGCGGCGGATGGAAGAACTCAGACCGCAAAAGCCGGCTGCCGTCAAACTGGGCTCGCCTCCGTGCCGAGACCCTCGCCCGGAACCCGATCTGCGTCCTCTGCGGAGTGCGACCATCCACGCACTGCGACCACATCAAAGCCAAAACCGACGACCACAAGCAGCTCCAAGGAGTCTGCGAGCCCTGCCACATGCGGAAGTCGTCAGCCGAAGGGAACGCCGCCCAGCGCGCCAACCCGCGACCCGGACGGAAACGGCCCGGCGAGCAACATCCCGGTCTTCTGTGAGGCGGTGACCATGCCCGCCTACCTCGTAGTCCACGCCGAACGGCGAGGCGACGACACCGTCATCGAAGACCCCAACCTCACCGTCGAGTTCGTCGACGGCTGGGTCCTCTTCAAAGACCGCGACCTCATCAAACCCGACCGCGTCGCACTCGCCATCCCCGCTGCGCAAGTCCTACGCGTCGAACGGGTAGACGAAGAACAAGCCCCCGTAGACCAGGAGCCCGCGCCGCAGAAGGAGTGAGACCTGTGGCCAATCGTGCGAAGTCCAACCGGCGCATCGTCCGCGAAGGGCGTCGGTATTGGAGTGATCGTCCGACATCCAACGGCAAGGCGGCCGGCATCGGATACGCGCCTCGCAGCGGGGCGTTCACGCGCTGCGTGTCCAGGACCAGCCGGTTCCTCGGGCCTCGGGCTAAGGGATTCTGTGCTCTGCGCTTCCATGAGGCGACAGGCATCTGGCCCGGCAGCAAGGCCAACAGGGGTTCCAGCCGGAAGCGTTGATCAACCTCACAACCGAAAACGCCTGCGGGTAGCTCCCGCAGGAAGGAAGGCCCGATGTCTCCAGGCATCGGGCCTTCCGCATGCCTGGAGACAGAATGAGACCTGAGTGGATCAACTGCGCCCAATGTGACCAGAAGGCCCCCGTGGCTGGCGACGGACCGATCCCCAAGTACTGCTCCGCCAACTGCCGTTCCCGCTTCAACAAGACTCGGGCGCGCGAGACCGGCAGAGCAGACGAGTGGGAGCGGAGACGCCTCACGCGCCAGGCACAAGCCGCTGCTGCTCGGGAAGAAGCTCGACGATCTGCTGCGGTGCCGTGCCCTTACTGCGCGACCCCCATGACCAACCCCCGCCGCAAACAGTGCGGTAAGTCGGAATGCAGGAAAGCCTTCAACGCGGAGCGCATGCGCGAGTACCAGCGCCGCTACAAGGAGAAGCACGGGCACTTCCAATCCCGCCTGTATGACCGGGGGAAGAAGAGGCAGTACACGATCACCTGCGCGCGGTGCGATCGGCAGGCAGTGGTGACCAAGCGCGGAGCGAGTTACTGCTCGCATACGTGTTGGTACGAGGTGAGCCACGCGAAGCACGCCCAGGTTGAGCTCGCCTGGAAGCCGCTGCTAGCGGCGCCGCGCATGGCCCGACCGGTAGTGCTTCGCCCGTTGCGGCGCCGCTGGTTCAGCGCATGCTGTCCGATGTGCAGAGCCTGGTTCGTGACCGACAATCCACGCGACCAGAACTGCTCCCCCCGTTGTGGCCGACGATCAGCGAAGGACAAGCGCCGAGCGCTGGAACGCAACGCCTTCGTCGCACCCGTCAGCCGGCCCGAGGTGTACGAGCGGGACCACTGGACATGCCAGCTGTGCGGTGAGGCTGTAGCACGGGATGAGGTCGTTCCACACCCTCAAGCGCCGACACTCGATCATGTCGTTCCGTTGGCGCAAGGTGGAACGCACGAACCAGCGAACGTTCAGCTGGCCCACTACCTCTGTAACTCGATCAAGACCGACAGGCTCCAGCTCGATCAGCGAGCAGTTGAGGAACTCGGGTCTCGAATCGGACAGATAGGGGCAATACCCCCCTATGGGGCTTTTCGGGGATCGGGGCCGTCTAGAAGCTCTGGATCTGCAAGCGCCTGAGCTGTATTTTTTCGGCCCCTGGTGGGCCTCCACGAGGCCCCAGGAGGGTCGCCATGTCCAAGATCGAACCCCCTGAGGGTCTCGGCGATAAGGCCCTGGTGGTCTGGTCGGAGATCGCGGGGAACTATGAGTTGCGCATCGATGAGCTGCGGGTCCTGGAGGATGCCTGCCGGGAGATCGATCTGATCGAGCGGCTTGAGGCGGAGCTCGTGCATGCCGACCTGATGGTCACTGGCAGCATGGGGCAGCCGGTCGCGTCCCCTCTGGTTCAGGAACTGCGGCAGCACCGGGGCGTCCTCGCTCGCCTGCTCGGCTGGCTGAAGCTTCCGGATGAGGAGGCGCCGGCGAAGGGCAATGCGTCGGCTTCGGCTCGCCAGGCCGCGATGGCGCGTTGGGGCCGTGGCGCGTAGGCGGTCGGTCGAGCGCCAGGACGACGGGCATGACGAGGTCATCGGCTGGTATCGGGAGCGGCTGCTGACGGTTGCTCCACGCCCCGAGCTGGAGTGGGAGCCGAAGCTGATCGGCCCGACCTGGCAGCGGAACCCGGACGGCACCTGGCTACTGCCCGAGGCGACGCTCGGCTGGGAGTTTCTCGGCTGGTGCGGCGTCTGGTTGCAGCACTCCCGCGGCGTCCCGTGGCGCTTCACCGACGAGCAGGCTCGCTTCATCCTCTGGTGGTTCGCACTCGATGAGGCGGGGGCGTTCGCGTACCGCGATGGGGTCCTCCAGCGCTTGAAGGGTTGGGGAAAAGACCCGGTCGGTGCCTGCCTGTGCGCGGGGGAGGCTCTCGGCCCGTCCCGCTTCGCTGGCTGGGCCTCGGACGGTACGCCGATCGCAACGGACAGTCCGGAAGCTTGGGTGCAGACCGCGGCGGTCAGCTTGGAGCAAACGAAAAACACGATGCGGCTCTTCCCCTCGCTTTTCACGGCGGAGGCGAAGGAGCACTACCGCATCCAGGTCGGCAAGGAGACCGTCAACGCCCTCGGCGACTCGCGGCTGATCCAGGCCGTCACGTCGTCGCCGTCGACGCTCGAGGGCGCACGGGCCACGTTCGTGCTGCTCAACGAGACGCATCACTGGGACTCGTCGAACTCGGGCCACGACATGGCCGACGTCATCGAGCGGAACGCCACGAAGTCAGCGGATGGCGCGGCACGAACCCTGCGCATCACGAACGCCTATGAGCCTGGCCAGGATTCGGTGGCCGAGCGGGACAGGGAAGCCTGGGAGGCGGTGGATGCCGGCCGGGTGATGGATTCGGGTCTGCTGTACGACTCGCTCGAGGCCCCGCCGAAGGCGCCGTTGACGGTGGAGGACGCTCCGGCGGTGATCCGGTCGATCCGCGGTGACGCAACCTGGCTGAACGTGGACCGGATCGTGAAGTCCATTGCTGACGTCAGGAATCCACCCAGCAGGTCGCGCCGCTTCTGGTTCAACATGATCGTTGCGGCCGAGGATGCTTGGATGGCGCCCTACGAGTGGGACGCCTGCAAGGCCGACGCCCTTGAAGTCCTGGACGGCGAAGAGATCGTCATGTTCTTCGACGGATCCAAGTCTGATGACGCCACAGCGCTGGCTGGCTGCCGGATGTCGGACGGGCACGTCTTCACTTTGGGCGTGTGGCAGCGCCCGGCGAACTGGAACCTCGACGTGCCATGGTCGGTGCCGCGCGACGAGGTCGACGGTGTCGTGGAGCGGGCGTTCAATGCCTACAAGGTGCTGGCTTTCTTCTGCGACCCGGGCTCGGGCCAGGACGAGGACGGCGAACGCTACTGGTACTCCTACCTCGACAGGTGGGGCCAGGAGCACGGTTCGAACCTGATCCTGCACGCCGTCACCGCGGGACCGAAGCAGCACGCGGTCCGCTGGGACATGGGCGCCCCGCGGCATCAGGAGGAGTTCACCGATGCGGTGAAGCGCACGGGTGAGGACATCCTCGAGCGCCGTCTTACGCACGACGGCCACAAACTGATGCGCTCCCACGTCGCCAATGCCCGGCGGCGGACGAACGCTTGGGGGATCACGATCGGCAAGGAGCATCGTGAGTCTGCCCGGAAGATCGACCTCGCGGTGTGCATGGTTGGCGCCCGGATGCTTCGCCGGAAGCTCCTCAACAGCAAGCAGTACGGGAAGCGGCCGAAGTCGCGCGGCAAAGGCAGGGTGGTGGTGTTGCGGTGACCGTTTCCATCCCCGAACTGCCGTTGGTGTACCTCTCGGATGACGAGCTGGCGCTGGTGAACATGCTGCGCGCGGACATGTTGCGTGACCGGTGGGCGCTGATGCTGCGGGACGCGTATTTCAACGGCGAGCAGCTGGTCCGCGATCTGGGGATCAGTATCCCGCCGCAGTTGAAGGGCCTGCACACGGTCATCGGTTGGCCGCGGGTGGGCGTTGAGTCGCTGGAGGAGCGCCTCGACTTGGAGGCGTTCCGGTGGGCGGACGGCGCGGATTCCAGCGATCTCGCGGAGATCGCCGAGGCGAACGATCTGTTCGACGAGTCGAGTCTGGCTCACCTGGATGCGCTGGTGTACGGCCGGGAGTATCTGGCGGTCGGCTCGGGGGACTGCGGCGAGGATTGCCCGCCGCTGATCTCGGCGGAGTCCCCGCTGGATATGACGCTGATGTGGGATGCCCGGCTGCGGATGGGTACGGCTGCGCTGCGGGAGTGTGCGGCTGACACGTTCATCGAGTCGGGGCCTGAGGAGCGGATGCTGGTCCTGTATCTGCCGGACCAGACGGTGATGTGCCTGCCGAACGAGTCGGGTGGCTGGGAGGTCGTCGACCGGGACATCCACAATCTCGGTGTTGTGCCGGTGGTGCGGATGGCGAACCGGCAGCGGACTGCGGATCGGGTCGGCAAGTCGGAGATCACCCCGGAGGTCATGTCGATCACGGATGCGGCGTGCCGCAGGTTGATGGGTATGGAGGTGGCGGCGGAGTTCTTCGGGGCTCCGCAGCGCTACATCTTGGGGGCGTCGGAGTCGGCGTTTCAGGACGCGGACGGTACGGCGAAGAGCGCGTGGGAGACGTACATCGGCCGGGTGCTGGCGTTGGAGCGGGACGAGGACGGCCAGGTGCCGGCGGTGGGCCAGTTCGCGGCGCATGACCCGACGGGCATGACGAAGATCATCGACCTGTACGCGCGGATCATGTCGTCGCAGTTCGGTCTGCCGCCGCACATGCTCGGTTACACCACCGACAACCCGGCGAGCGCGGACGCGATTCGGTCGACTGAGGCGAAGCTGGTGAAGCGCTCGGAGCGGCGGATTCGCCGCTTCGGTGCGTCCTGGCAGCAGGCCATGCGCCTCGCGCTGTGGGTGCGGGACGGTGAGCCGCCCGACAAGACGCGCCGCATCGAGACGGTGTGGCGGAATCCAGCAACGCCCACGGTGGCCGCCCAGGTGGATGCCACGGTGAAGCTTGTACAGGCGGGTGTCCTGCCGGCCGACAGCGACGTCACGCTGGAGATGGCCGGCTTCACGGAGGGGCAGCGGCAGCGGATTGCCGTGGACCGGCGCCGGTCGAGTGCTGCCGCGGCCGGTGGTGGTTTGCTGGAACGTTTGGCTTCGCTGAACGAGCAGCCTGCCGCGAACCTGCCGTCGGCGGCGGAGGTTTCCGGTGGCGACAACAGTCTCTGACGGTGGCCGTGACCCGGACCGATATCGGGCCGCTCAACTCGGCCTGACACGCCTGCTGGTGCGGGATGTGCGCGGCCTGCGGCGGCTCATCATCCCGTCGCGGCTGCGCACGTCGGTTCCGGACTGGATGGCTGCCGTGCAGGCGATCGTCGACCAGTACGCGCGAACGTCGGCCGGCCTGGGCGCCGAGTTTTATGACGCCCAACGGGACGCGGCGGGCGTGCCCGGCTCGTTCACGGTGCCTGTCGCGGATCCGCCGCCGCAAGCGCAGACCGAGGCGGGTCTGCGGTGGGCGACGAAGGACATCTGGGAACGCGAGCCGGATGTGGCGACGGCTGCGCAACTCGAACCGCTGGATGCACGGTTGGAGCAGGCGGAGAAGAAGGCCGAGTTGGTCGCGCAGAAGCTGGTCGCCGATACGGGCCGGGCTACGGTCATTGACGCCGTGCGTCAGGATCGGCAGGCGACAGCCTGGGCGAGGTCAGCGGCACTTGGGGCCTGCGCCTTCTGTAAGTTGCTTTCCTCGCGCGGGGCTGTCTATGCGCAGGACACAGTCCGCTTCCAAGCCCACGATGGTTGCCACTGCGGCGTGACCCCCGTCTTTGCGGGTCAACGCTTCGAGCAATCCCCGCACGCCCGCGAGTGGGCGCGGCTGTACCAGGAGTACGCCGCCGGCCACTCCGGCAGCCAACTGGCCCGCTTCCGTCGGGCGCTGGCTGAGCACGACAGCAATCCGCTCCCTGGAGCTTTCTGACCCTGGTCGCCCTGGTGGCGGCCTTTCTCATTTCGACAGCCCCTGGAGGGCCGATTCGTCATGCCTGAAGAGACCGAGCAGACCAGCGAGCAGCAGGAGTCCGGCACCGAGGAGACCGTCGACGAGACGGCGACTGAGGAGCAGGACGGCAGCGAGTCGACGGAGGACGCCCAGGAGGCGGACTCCGGCGGCGAGGAGAAGCCGTTCGACCGGAAGCAGGCCGAGGCGAAGATCCGCAAGGCGAACCAGGAGGCCAAGAACCTCCGGCAGCGCCTGAAGGAGCTGGAGCCGAAGGCTGCGGAGTTGCAGGCCATCAAGGATGCCGAGAAGTCGGAGTCCGAGCGTCTCAACGACCAGCTGGAGCGGGCCAATGCGCAGATCGCGGCGACGCGTGAGCGCCTGGTGAAGGCCCGCGTTCAGGCGATCGCAGGCGCTTCTGCGGACGACCGGGCGGCCTTCGCTGACCCGGAGGACGCGGTCGGCGCTCTGGATCTGAACTCGTACATCGATGGCGATGGCGACATCGACGAGGCGGCCATTGAGGCCGACCTCCAGGCGCTGTTGGAGCGCAAGCCGCATTGGGCGAAGAGCCAGCCCCAGGAGGGCCCGCGGCGTCCCGCACCGGATCGCACTCAGGCGTCCGGCGCCAACAAGACAAAGGCCCCCAGCCCGCGCGATGAGTTCGCCGGGTGGCTGAGTTCGCAGCTCAAGTAGCTGCGGGAGAAGAGATATCATGGCGGTCACCGCCCCCCTCACACTGTCCAGCGTCAGCGCCTCACTGCTGCCGCGCACCATCACCGGCCCGATCTTCGAGAAGTCCACGGAGCAGTCGGCCATCATGGCGCTCGCTCGCCGCGCGCCGCTGGCCCTGGACGCCACCACGTCGGTGCCGATCCCGATGGATGTCCCGACGGCCGACTGGGTCGGGCAGGCGGCGAAGAAGCCCCTGTCGACGGGCGGCGTCGACGTGAAGCAGATGCAGGCCAAGAAGCTGGCCGTTCTGATCCCGGTCGCAATGGAGGTCGCGAAGACCAACGCGGGCGGCCTGTTCGACCAGCTGCAGAGCGACCTGCCGACAGCGTTCGCGCGGGCCTTCGACCACGCAGCGATCCACGGCAAGACCATGAAGGGCGCCGCCGGCCCCTTCTCCGAGTACCTGGCCGCGACACCCAACAGCGTCGCCCTCGGCACCGCTCCCCGCAACGAGGGAGGGGTCTGGGCTGACCTGGTCGACGGGATGTCACTCGTGATCGACGGCGACTGGGACTACACCGGAACCGTCGCCGACCCGAGGCTGAAGCCGACGCTCCTTCGGGCAACTGACGCCAACGGCCAGCTCATCCTCATCGAGACCCGCACGTCCGGTAACGACATGGCGGAGGCGGGCACGCTGATCGGCGAGCCTCTCGCGTACTCGCGAGGTGTCTCTGGCAAGCAGCGGCGTCAGTCGACGTCAACGGACACCGGCCTGCGTGCGATCGGCGGCGACTGGAGCCAGGCGGCATACGGCGTGGGTATGGAAATCACTGTGCGCCTGTCCGACCAGGCCACCTACGTGGACGAGGAGGGCGGCGTGCACTCCGCGTTCCAGGAGAACCTCGTCCTGATCCTCGCCGAGGCCTACTACGGCTTCGTCATGGGTTCCGAAGACGCCTTCGTGAAGTACACCGGCACCCCTTCGGGGTCCTGATGGCGAGGGCTGTCCCGGCTTCCGCGCCGGGCGGGGCAGCCAAGCCCCTGCAGATCGTCGCCAGGGTTCACGCCATGCCGCCGGAGCACAATGCGGGCGCCGAGCACATGCTCGTGTCGATGCTCCGCCCGCTGGTGGAACGCGGGCACGACGTGTCCGTGTGGCTGTCCCGCTACGGCAAGGCCAGCAAGGAGTACGAGTACCGCGGCATCAAGGTCATCCCCTTGGAGGCGCGCCTGGACTTCCCGACGGCGGTTCGTCGGGCGGATGTGCTGGTGGCGCATCTGGAGACGGTGCCGTCGACGGCGTCGCTGGCCCGCGGCTACGGCAAGCGGCTCGTGGTGGTGTGCCACAACACGCACCGGCCGACGTTCCGCGACATGGCTGCTGGCGGGACGTCGCTGGCGGTCTACAACAGCCAGTGGATGCAGGCGGAGGCGGAGCTGTTCTTCGCCGAGTACCCGAAGAGTATCCGCCCTGCCGACAGCCTGATCGTGCGTCCGCCGGTGGTCGCTGACGAGTATGCGACGAAGCCCGGCAAGGCCATCACGCTGATCAACTGCAACCCGGAGAAGGGCGGCAAGGTCCTGAAGGCCCTCGCCGAGCGGATGCCGGATCAGCAGTTCCTCGCCGTGAAGGGCGCCTACGGGGAGCAGATCCTCCCCGACCTGCCCAACGTCGAGATCGTCGAGCACGTGGACGGCGCCGACATGCGGGAGAAGGTGTACGCCCGCACGCGAGTGCTGCTGATGCCGTCGTCGTATGAGTCATGGGGCCGGGCCGGATGCGAGGCGCTCGCGAGCGGGATTCCCGTGGTCGCGCACCCCACCCCGGGGCTGTGCGAGTCGCTGGGTGAGGCCGGCATCTTCGTGGACCGCGAGGACGTGGCCGGCTACGAGGCGGTCCTGCGGAAGCTGGGCACCGCAGCCGAGTACCGGCTGGCCAGCAAGCGGGCCAAGGCCCGCAGTGTCGAGCTCAACCCAGCTGCAGATCTCGCCGCCTGGTGTCAGGCCGTGGAGGGCTCGACCGGATAGGAGGCGCGCGGTGGCGTTCATTCCTCCGACCGTCGAACAGCTCGGCCTGTACTTGGGGCTGGACGAGATCGACGGGGACCGTGCAGACCTGCTGATCACTACGGCGATTTCGCTGTGCCAGACCGTCGTGAAGCCGCTCCCTGAGGGTGCGGAGGCGGTGGTGCTGTCGGTGGCGGGCCGCGCGTATGTGAATCCGCAGCAGGTGTCCTACGAGACGATCGGCCCGATGTCGGTGCAGCGCCCGTCCGGTTCGGGCGGCCTGTATCTGACGAAGTCCGACAAGTCGGCGCTCAAGTCGCTGGCGGGCCGCGGCGGCGCGTTCACGGTGGATCCGACCCCCGCAGCTGCGGATCCTTCACCCACCTGGCCGGTCGATGAAACCGAGGGCTACGGCCTGGAGTACGAGCCGGGCTGGGGGTGGATTTGAGTGCCCGCCCCGTACCCGTTCGGGGAGACAGTGCGCATCCTCCGCACCGGCGCATCCCCGGGCCGGGATCCACGCGGGCAGCCGCTTCCTGGCCCCGACGAGTCGTTCGATCTGCCGGGCTGTGTCGTCACCCCGCGGGCGGAGACGCCCCAGGTGGGCGGCGCCGAGCAGCAGGCCCGGGACACGGTCATCGTCGGCTGGACCGTGTATGCCCCGGCTGGCAAGCCGCTGCGCACTACGGATCAGGTGATGGTGCGGGGCATGAAGTGCCAGATCACCGGCGAGCCCGGCGACTGGGGCCATTCCCCGTTCACCGGGACTCGTGGCGTCATCCAGTTCGCGGCCGACCGGGTGACCGGCTAACCGCGGGCCTGCTCGACGGCGGCGACCAGCTTCTCGGCTGCATCGTTGCTCTTGTACGGGATGGAGAGGGAGTGCGGGTCGCTGTACGGCGGTCGTCCTCCCTGCATGACGCCACTCTTCTCTCCGGCGGCCGTGCTGCCTGGAAGAAGGAACTGTACGTAGCCGTGGAACAGGCGGGTTGCCGGCTTGCGGTGGGTTCCGGTGACGTCCGCGGCTCGGAGGCGAACAGGGGCTGGCGGCTGGCCGACGGGTGTCTTGGTGATGGTGATCCATTCGCCGTCGAAGCTGATGCTGCCGAGTACGCCCTTGACGTCCATGTCCGCCCCCAGTGGTACGAGTTCGTGGAGGGGTTATGGCAGCACGGTTCAAGATGAAGCGCAAAGGTGTCGGCGAACTCCTGCGCTCACCGGGCATGCAGGCGGAGATGCTGCGCCGTGCGAAGGTCATTGAGGGTGTCGCGATCGCGCTCTCGCCGGTGGACGAGCGCAGCCCGGACCCTGGCCACTATCAGCGGTCGTGGTCGACGGACAGCACTCCCCGTGGCGGTCGTCGCCGGGACAGGGCGGTCGGCTACGTCCGCAACAGCGCCTACTACGCCCGCTGGGTGGAGTACGGCACCGAGAAGGTACCTGCGCACCATGTGCTGCTTCGCGCGGCGGCGTTGGGCGGTCGGAACCAGTGACGGCGATCGTCGACATCGAGGCCGAGCTGATTCCCCGCGCCCAGGCCGTGTGGCCGGACGCGGTGGTGCGCGATGAGCTCGACAACAACCTGCTGAACGAGCTGCCGACGATCCAGTTCGAGCAGATCCCCGCAGGCAGCGACGACGGAATGCGGCTGGCCCGCATGCTCGTCGACATGAACGTGTACGCCGCTACCAGGGCGGCTGCGTTCACTCTGGCCCGTGAGGTGCACGACTGGATCACCAGTGTGCTGCGTGGTTCGACGACCGCCACGGTGGTGATCGGCCGCACCGGCTGCCTCTCTCTGCCTGCCGTGCGGGACTACGAGAACACCGCCCTTCGTCGCGTCGGCGGCACCTACGAGTTCTTCTGTCACCCGGTTTCCTGACCGGCTTTGGGCCCGCGCCGGACCCCTTCAACACCCGCCCGTGCGCGGGCTTTCGCATGTCTGGAGACATCATGGTCAACATCACCCGCGCCGCGGACCTCGCCCTGGTGGGAGCGAACGGTGGGGGATGGGTGGCGCCGGTCGGTTCGACGGCACCTGCCGATCCTCGCAACCAGCCGGCGTCGCCGTGGGCGCCGCTCGGCGCCATCTCGGACGACGGCCTGACCTACGGTTTCGACGAGGATTCGCAGGAGTTCACTCCGTGGGGCCTCACCAGCCCGTTCCGCACGCAGATCACCAAGTCGGTTCGCACGTTCGGGCTGACGGTGTGGGAGACGTCGCGGGTGGCGGTGCAGTCGCTGCAGTACCGGCTGGACGCCGCCGATCTGGTCCCGGACGGCGACGGGCTCACGAAGTACGCGGAGACGGCGTCGCCGGTGCCGGACCGCAGGGCGTTCTGGTTCCTGGTGATCGACGGGGACGCCTACAAGGGCTTCTACGTCCCGCAGGGCGAGATCAACGACCGTTCCGACGTCAGCTTCAAGCAGGACGAAATGTCCGGCTACGAGTGGACGATCACGACCTACCCGGACGAGTCCGGGAACACGGTCTACCACGTCGACAAGATCCCTGTAACGCCCGCCTACAGCGGGTCCTGAGCTGGTGGACGGGCCGTAGGCACTTGCGGGTGCCCCGTTGGCGCGGGCCCGGCCCGTCCACCTTCACCATCTGCCCGCGCCGAGAGATAGGGAGCCCGCGCCATGCCGAGCACCAGCAGCAGGAAGCCGGGGGCGGCACGCGCCGCAACCCGGACCGCCACCACCCGCCGCAAGACCCAGCCGGATGAGGAGCCGGAGGTCACCGCGGCCGAAGCGCAGGAGACCGAGGCGGTCAGCAACTATGTGACCGCCATCCTGTGCGACGAGGAGATCCGCATCATCCCGCCGGGCGCCTGGCGGCAGTCGTGGCAGCGCCTGGCCGCACAAGGACAGATCGACGCGTTCGCGCAGATCGTGATCCATCCGGACGACTACGACATCTACCTGGACGTCGACCCGACGAACGAGGAGTGGGGCGAGTTCGTTCAGGACGCCGCCGACCGGGCCGGTGAGTCCCTGGGAAACTCGCGTGGACCCGCGCTGTCGTCGAGGAGCACGCGGAGGCGCTAGAAGCCGACCTGCTGCGCTACTACAACGGCGTTGATCTGCTGGACGTGCACCGCGGGCAGATGTCGTGGCGGCGGCTGCGGGTCCTCATCCAGCAGCTGCCGCCCGAGTCGGCCACCTGGACTGCCCTGCGTAACGCCATGCCGGAAGAGGAGCTGGCGGAGCAGAGCGAGAAGGGTGAGCCGGAGAAGGGCCGCTGGTCGCAGGCCGAGCAGCTCTTGGCGATGGTCGCCGACCGGGTAGCCCGCCTTGAGTACGTCCTGCTGTGCGTCAACACCGAGCAGAAGTCGAAGAGGCCGAGACCCCCGGAGCCGATCCGGCGGCCCGGCGCGAAAGCGCTCCGCCCGAAGCAGCACATGTCCGACGCGCAGGCCAACCACCTGTTCACGCTGATCAACGGGGGCGCCGCGTAGGGGCGCCGGGAGGAGGCTCCCGGTGCCTGCTATCTCTGTCGGTTCGGTCGAAGTTGATGTTCTGCCCAACGCATCCGGCATCGAAGGCCGCCTCCGCGCGGCTCTGGTGCCTCCGGCGTCGCAGATCGGTGACGAGGTCGGCCGGATCATCGGCCGGCAGATCGTCCAGCACATGACGCCTGCGATCACGCAGGGCATCAACAACGGCGCGAAGGCTGCTCGTCCGGCGGCAGTCCGGCAGGGCGACGAGACGGCGGGTGCGTTCTCCCGTTCACTGAAGGCCCGGCTGGAGGCGGCGTTCCGGTCACTCCCGAAGGCCAATGTCACGTTGTCGACGACCGGCTTCGACGCCGACATGGCTCGCCTGCGCGCCCGTCTGGAGACCCTGTCGGGTAAGCGGATCGGCATCGACGTCGATGCGGCGACCGCGCTCGCGGAGATCACCGATATTGAGGCTCGTCTGACGCGACTCGGCGCCCAGCACCCGAACGTGCAGGTGCGCGCCGACACGGCACGGGCGTTGGCTGAGCTGGCCGCGCTGCGCGCCGAGGTCGATGCCGTCGACGGCAAGAATGTCGACATCGACGCGAGCGCGGCAACAGCCAGCATCAACGGTCTCGTCTTCGCGGCGATCGCGCTGGGGCCAGCGATCCTGCCGGTCCTGCCGGTGATCGCTGCGGGGCTTGGTGCTGTCGCCGCCGCAGGCACCGCAGCCGCTGCAGGCGTCGGCGCGATAGCCCTGGTGGCCGTGCCTGCGTTCAAGCAGATCAGTGGCGTGCTGCAGGCGCAGAAGGCGGCCCAGGACGCGGCGGCGAACTCCACGCTGCGGGGTGCGCAGGCGAACGGGGCGGGTGCTTCGAAGGCCATTCAGATGGCGGGGGCGCAGCAGGCTTTGGCGACGGCCCGCCGGAACGCGGCCCGTCAGATTGCTGACGCCGAACGCGGCGTGAGTGACGCGGTGCGGCAAGCGGCGCAGGCGAACGCGCAGGCCGCCGCACAGGTGAAGCAGGCCCGGCAGTCGCTGTCGGACGCCTACGTCCAGGCCGCGGACCGCATGGGGCAGGCCAACGAGCAGGTCGTGCAGGCGGAACGCGACCTGGCCGCAGCACAGAAGTCCGCCCGTCAAGCTCAGCTGGATCTGACGGCGGCCCGCAAGGAAGCCTCCCGCCAACTCCAGGACATGAACAACCAGCTGGTCGACTCGCAGCTCGGCGTGCGGGATGCCGAACTGCGGGTGGCTGAGGCGCGACAGAACCTCAACGCGGTGAACGCCGCCGGGTCGAAGGCGACCGCATTGCAGCGGCAGCAGGCTCAGCTGCAGTTCGACGAGGCCAAGCAGCACCTGAAGGAGCAGCAGCTTGAGGCCCAGCGTCTCAAGTCCGATACGGCGGCGGCGAACAAGGCCGGCGTCGAGGGCAGCGACACCGTCAAGAGCGCCCAGGAGCGGCTCGCTGCCGCCCAGCAGGGGGTTGTCGATAAGACGACTGCGTTGAAGAAGGCGCAGGATAACGTCGCGAAGACGCAGATCGAGAACACCAGGGCGATCGCGGATGCTCAGCAGAAGCTGTCCGAGGCGCAGAAGAACGTCTCTGAGGCGCAGCGGCAGGGCGCCGAGAACATTGCCCGCGCCCAGGAGCGTGTCGTGCAGGCCCAGCAGTCCGGGGCTGATTCGATCGCCTCGGCGCAGCGGCAGATTGCCTCCGCGTCGCAGTCGGCGGCTGGGGGCATCGATCAGGCTGCGATCGCGCAGGCCAAGTACCAGGCCGCGCTGGCGAAGCTGACACCGTCGGCCAGGGCCACTCTGAACGCTTTCATCGATCTGCGGACGGCGTTCTCGGCCTGGTCGAGGGCGCTGCAGCCTGCCGTCATGCCCATTTTCACCCGGGCGCTGAACGGGCTGAAGAACAGCCTGCCGAGCCTCACCCCGTTCGTGCTGGCCGCGGCCAAGGCGATCGGTGACCTGCAGGATCGTGCATCGCGGGGCTTCAAATCGCCGTGGTGGCGGCAGTTCAAGACGGAGCTGGCTGGCTCGGTTGGCCCCGCGATCACTGGCCTGGGTGTGTCCTTCGGTCGGATCTTTAAGGGCATGGTCGGCATCATCGACGCCTTCCTGCCGCACATGGACTCGATCTCGACGCGCATGCAGCGGATCACGGGCCGTTTCGCCAACTGGGGCACCAGCCTGAAGGGTTCTCCGGCGTTCGAGAAGTTCTTGGACTACTCGGCGCGGCAGGGACCGATCGTCGCCGACGCCCTGGGCAAGGTGTTCAGCGCGTTTTTCGATGTCGGCAAGGCCATGTCGCCGATCGGCACGGTGCTGCTGAAGGTGCTTGGTGGTCTGGCGGAGGCAATCAGCATCATTGCCGCGAATGCGCCGTGGCTGGTGCAGGGTATCTACGCCGCCTATGTGGCGACGAAGCTGTGGACGATCGCCGTGTGGGCGTTCAACGCGGCGATGGCCGCCAACCCGATCACGCTGATCATCATCGGGATCGTCGCGCTGACTGCAGCGGTCATCTACGCCTACAACAAGTTCGGCTGGTTCCGGACCGCGGTGCAGGCCACCTGGGCGGCGATCCAGACGGCCGCCCTGTGGGCGTGGAACAACGTCCTCAAGCCCGTCTTCATGCAACTCTGGACCGGGCTGCAGCAGCTCGGCCGGGCCGCGATGTGGCTGTGGACGAACGCCATCAAGCCTGCCTGGGATGCGATTTCGCTGGCGGCCCGGATCCTGCTGACTGCGATCGTCGTCGCCGTCATCCTGCCGATAATCGTCGCGTTCAAGATTTTCGGGGCGATCGCGGGCTGGCTGTGGCGGAGCGCGATCAAGCCCGCGTTCGAGGCGATCGCGGCACTCGCCGTATGGCTCTACAGGAACGTACTGAAGCCGCAGTTCGACGCGATGGCCGCCGTGTTCCAGGCGGTCGCGAGGGTCGGCGTGTGGCTGTGGAAGAACGTCCTCGGCCCCAACTTCCGGGCCATCGGTGACGCCGCGAAACTCCTGTACACGGGCGCGATCAAGCCCGCGTTCGGGTGGATCGCCGACCGGGCGACCTGGCTGTGGTCGAAGGGCGTGAAGCCGCAGTTCGACCTGCTCAAAGCGGGCGTCAAGGCTGTCGGTGACGCGTTCAGGGCGGCGAAGGACTACATCGGCGAGCAGTGGTCGAAGGTCCGTGACCTGGCCCGCAAGCCGGTCCAGTACATCGTGGACGTCGTCTACAACAACGGCATCCGCGGCGTCTGGAACAAGGTCGCGAGCGCCTTCGGGGCGCCGCAGTTGCCGAAGTTCAAGTTCGCGTCCGGCGGCATCATGCCCGGCTACACACCGGGCCGTGACGTGCACCGGTTCGTGTCACCGACCGGCGGCCAGCTGGAGCTGTCGGGCGGCGAGGCCATCATGCGGCCCGAGTTCACCCGCGCGGTGGGCTCCGGGTTCGTCGGCCAGATGAACTCCCTGGCCAAGTCACGCGGCTCCGACGGCGTGAAGGCGGCCCTGGCGCCCCTCCTGGGCGGCAACCCGCACACCCCGACGGACACCTCCCTGCGCTACGCCAACGGCGGCATCACGCAGAAGTTCGCGGACGGCGGGATCTTCGGCTGGATCGGCAAGGCCGCCTCCGCCACCCTCGGTGCCGGTACGGCGGCCTGGAACGGCATCAAGAAGGGCGCGTCCTGGCTCGGCGACACCCTGGAAGGGTCGGCGAAGGCGGGCGTGAAGACCGTCGTCAACCCGCTGCTCAGCGCCTTCCCCGGCATGGACACCGGCTTCGGCAGACTGCTCCGCAAGATGCCGGACCGGATCATCGACGCCCTGTTCGGCTACAGCAAGGAGGCCGACAAAAAGGGCGCCGGAGGAGTCGGCGGGCCGCGGATCTCCGCGGCACTGAAGTGGGCGAAGAGCCAGAACGGGCTGCCCTACCAGTGGGCGGGCAACGGCAACCCGTCCTGGGACTGCTCCGGGTTCATGTCGGCGATCGAGTCCGTCATCCGAGGCCAGAAGCCGCACAGGCGGTGGGCGACGATGGCGTTCTCAGGCAAGACGGCGCCTCCCGGCTGGGTCTACCACGGCAACTCGCCGTTCCGTATCGGCATCACGAATGCCGGTGTCGGTCACACGGCGGGAACGCTCGGCAAGACCAACGTCGAGTCCAGCGGAGGCCGCGGCGTCCACTACGGCCCGACCGCCCGCGGATACAACGACTCCCTGTTCACCAGCTGGTACGGGTTCAAGCCGGGGTCCTACGACTCCGGCGGATACCTGCAGCCCGGCATGAACCTCGCGTTCAACGGGACCGGCAGGCCGGAGCCCGTGTTCACCACGGCGCAGGCCAACGCGCTCACGTCGATGGCAGCACGCGGCACATCGGGTCCGGCCAGCTTCGAAGGCAGCCTCTACCTCGACTCCGGCGAGTTCCTCGGCCGGGTCCGCGGCGAGGCAACCACGGTCATGCAGCAGGGCCAGCAGCAGCTGATCAGCGCACTCAACGCGAGCTGAGGAGGTTCTCTTGGCGATCCCGGGCAACCTCCTCAGCTCAACGACGGAGACCATCGACCCGAACACATCCGGGTGGACACCCAAGCTGAACTGCACGATCGGCCTGGGCGTGGGCGGCAGGACCGGCGGTGGCGGCTGCCTGTCCGTCCGGTCGGTGGCGGCGGGGGAGATGCAGGCCCGCACCGTCTCCTCCTATCCGGTCACCGCAGGCACCGTCTACTACGCGTTCTCCGACACCGCCGGTGTGGTGGGGGAGCGGATCGGGATCCGGTGGCTCAACAGCAGCGGCACCGAAATCAGCATCACCTGGTCGCTGACGACGATGGCGTCCTCGTCGGGCTGGCACCGTGTCAGCGTCGCCGGGGCCGCCCCCGCAGGCACCGTCACCGCCCAGGTGCTGCTGTCGTCGACCGAGGTCGGCGTCACGGTCTCCCACTACTGGGAGAACGTCTACCTGGGCTTGCCGCTGCGCACGACGGGCAACCTGCTGCCGTTCAACACCGAGTCCACCGAGGTCGACGCCTCGGGCTGGGCGGCCGTCGTCAACGCCACCGTCACCCGCCAGGTGCCTGTGATGAACTGGGCGGTCACCAACTACCTGGCCGGCGGCCACACGCTGGCGGTGACGGCGGTAGCGGCCGGCAACGCTTCGGTGCTGGCGGTGGACCACCCGACGGTGACGCCCGGCGTGGAGTATCTGGCCTACGCCTACCTGCAGCCGCCCGTGCTCACCTCGCAGGCATGGATTGAGCTGCGCTTCTACGACGCCGTCGGCAACCAGGTCGGCGTTCAGCGCTCGACGCTGGCACCTCCGGCGACGACGGGCATGTACCGGCAGCGGGCCTCCATGGTCGCCCCGGCGAACGCGGCCACCTGCTCGGTGGCTGCCGGCCTGGACAGTGCGTCGGCCGGGCAGGTGCTGCGCCTGGAAACCGTGGTGGTGGTGACGGCGCCGTCGCTGCAGGCCGGCTCGGTGCTGCCGTATGCGGACGCCTCGTTCGAGCAGGGTGTCGCCGGGTGGGCAACCACTACGGGTGTCGCAACCCTGGCCCGCACAACGCCGTGGGGCAGCAGCTTCTTCGACGGCGCCTACGCCCTGGCCATCACCTCGGCGACCGCGACCGCATCAACGATCCGCTCCGCCAAGTTCCCGGTCACGGCAGGCGTGAACTGGCGGGCGCAGGCGATTGCCCACCCGGCGGCCGGATCGTGGTCGAGCGTCCTGGTGCGGGTCCGCTGGTACAACGCCTCCAACGTCGACCTCGGTGCCTCCACCGGCAACGCCTACACGCTTCCCGGCTCGTCCTGGTATGCGCTGGCATCGGATGCCACCGCGCCGGCAGGCGCCACGCAGGCGGCGATGGAATTGGTGGCGACCGCATCGGCGATCAACTCGGTGCTGCACATCGACCAGATCGCACTCTGGCAGGTGCTGCCACTCACTGCGGTCGAGGCCCTCGACGACGACGGCTACATCGTGCTGACGCTGCGGGAGCTCCCCGTCGACGACTACACGATCACCATCTACCGGGTTGGCCAGGACGGCTCCCGGACTCTCGTGCGGGGCGCGTCGGGGCTGATCGACCGGCAGCTCATCACCTCCGATCTGCTCATCGCCCAGGATCATGAGGCGCCGATCGGGGTGCCGGTCTACTACCGCGTCGAGATCCGAAGCACCGACGACACCGTCAACGCCGTGCGCACCTCGGCCAGCGTCACGATCACGCTGGCCGACATCAACGAAGCCTGGCTGAAGGATCCCGGGAACCCGCAGCGCAACCTCAAGGTGGTGGTGCAGCAGGCCCCCGACTGGACGCGGCCCATCGACCAGGCCGCGTTCGTGGTCCGGGGGCGCCGCAACAAGGTGGTGCTGTCCGGGATGCGGCAGGGCCTGGAAGGCGACCTTGCCGTCTGGACCCGCAGCGACGCCGAACGGCAAAGCCTCCACCTGCTGCTCAACTCCGGCAACACCCTGCTGTGGCAGGCCAACCCGGGCATGGGCGTCGACGACATGTACGTCAACGTCGGCCAGATAGCGGAAGCCCGCACCGGGAAACTCGCGCAGGACGTGTGGCGGGCCTGGACGCTCCCGCTGACCGAAGCCGACCTGCCGGCGACGACCGGCATGAACGGGCCTGCCGGCCGCACCTGGCAGGACATTCTCACCGAGTTCAACACCTGGCAGGACGTCCGGGACACCTTTGCCACCTGGGAAGACGTGCTGCTGAACCGGCGGGGGTGAGGCGTGTATCCCGTCTCCGACCGGTTCCTGGCCCGCCTCGCCGAATCCCACACCCCGGTCACGCTGGTGCAGCTGTTCCTCACCGACGGCCGCGTCATCGAGGTGCCGCATACGGGCGGCAGTGTGACCGTGGACCGGGGGCAGGCGAACCGGCGCACCTGCACCGTCACCGTCGCCGACGTGACACTGATCCCACACACCCCCGCCGATCAGCTCGCCACCTATGGGGCCCGGCTGAGGATCAGCCGCGGCGTCGACTACGGCGACGGCAGCCAGGAACTGGTGCCGCTGGGCGTGTTCCGTCTCGACAGCGTCGACGGAGACGTCACCCAAGGCCCGGTGACGCTGCAGGGCAAAGACCTCTCTGCGATCATCGCCGATGACAAGTTCACGGCCCCATACCGGGCTACCGGCACCGTGGCCAGCGCGATCGCCGCGCTGATCCAGCGCAGCATTCCCGGCGCCGACGTCGTCAGCACCGTCGCCTCCACCACCATCGGCACCCGCGTCTACGACGTCGAAGCCGACCCGTGGACCGGCGTGCAGGAGATCGCCGCAGCAGCCGGTGCGGAGTGCTATGTCACCGCCGACGGCACCTTCACCATCAGCACCCTGCCCGACCTGCTGACGACGGAGCCGGTATGGGCGATCGAAGCCACTGAGGGCGGCGTCTACATCAAGGCCACCCGCGGCATGTCCAGCGACGGCGTCTACAACGGGGTCCAGGCCCGCGGGGAGAACACCTCCGACAACGTCGCCCCGGTCTCCTCTCTCGTCGTCGACAACGACCCGAACTCCCCGACGTACTGGTCGGGGCCTTACGGGCGGAGGCCCTTCTTCTACAGCTCGTCGACTCTGGTCACCACGGCGCAGTGCCTGCAGGCGGCGACGCTCAAGCTGGCCCAGCTCAAAGCCCCGAACGCTTCCGGGGACGTGTCATCCCTGCCCAACCCGGCCCTGGAGCCGGGCGACGTGCTGCGGATCATGCACGAAGACGGCAGCCGCGAACTTCACCAGGTCGCCTCCTTCTCCGTGCCCCTCGACAACGGCGGCGAATTTCCCATCGCCACCATCTCCGCCAAGGAGGACGCGTGAGCGACAAGTCGACGCTCGCCGTCAACCGGAACCTGGTTGCCGCAGTCGCACGCAAAGCGCAGCGAGTCGGCGAAGCAGCCCCATCGGTGCGCGGCTCCGACTGGCGGCTCGCCGTGGTCACCGCCGACAACGGCGACGGCACTGTTGCAGCCGACGGCATCCCCAACATTCGCTGCATGGAGTCCTACGTGCTGCCCGCGGTCGGCGACGTCATCGTCATCGACCAGTCCAGCTCAGGGAACTGGCTGGCCTGGGGGCGCGCCGCCACCACACCGCAGACGTGGACGGCCCTCACCCTCGCCTCCGGCTTCCAAAACCCCGGCCACGGCTACACCGCCGCATACCTGCGCGAGGGCCGCCGGATCTGGCTGCGGGGACGCATCGGCCCCACCTCCGGGTCGATCGCCGACGGCGCCAC
This sequence comes from Streptomyces sp. NPDC005483, assembly GCF_040606035.1. Taxonomy (NCBI): domain Bacteria; kingdom Bacillati; phylum Actinomycetota; class Actinomycetes; order Kitasatosporales; family Streptomycetaceae; genus Streptomyces; species Streptomyces sp. NPDC005483. The sequence goes on along the minus strand of NZ_JBEXEA010000003.1, from coordinate 445,848 downwards.
CCTGCTCACCCTGCCTGCCGCAATCCGGCCCGAAGGCGCAACAGCCGTCTCCTGGGCGGTCAGCCGCGACGCCGCAGTCCTGCCGGCCACGATCCGCCTGGAAATCCTCACCACCGGCGTGATCAGAACCTTCCAGTCCTCCAACCTGCCGACCTGGATCGCACTGGACGGCATCTCATACACGACCTAGAAGGGATGCCTTGTGCCGACCACGGACGACTACGGGCAGGGCGTCAACATCGCGTCCCTGACGGACGCCCCGGACGCGAACAAGCTCGCCAAAGACCTCGCCAACGCGATCGCGCCCCGCTCGGTGATGCGGTTCGCGTCCGCATCAGCCCGCGGCGCCGCCCTCTCCGGGACAACCGCGCCCGTGGAGGGCATGGCCACCTACCTGATGGATGTGAACCGGCTGGAGGTGTACGACGGCTCGGCCTGGATGACCCCACTGCAGTCCCTGTCGAGCACCAACAGCGGCCTGTCGGCTGCCTCCGGGTTCGCGGTCGTCGATTTCGCCGGCTACCGGGAGGGCCGCGTCACCGCCATCGACGCGTTCCTGACGCGCACCGGGGCCACCATCAACGAATCAGGCGGCAACATCGCCGACACCGTGTGCTGCACCCTCCCGTCCGGCTGGCGGCCCACGCACCAGACCATCAACGGCTCCTGGGACTCGGGTGTCGCGGGCGGCGGGTTCGTTGTCGGCACCGACGGCATCTGCACGCTGCGCTCCGCCACCGGCGACATCAGCAACAACTCGAACCTGCGCCTGCACGTCGTCTTCATCAAGACCACCTGACCTGCCGCATCCCCGCCCGCGCCCCGGTAGGGGCCTTTTTCATGCCCAGAGAGGGGCCCACCTTGCCTACTGGCCCGCAGCGCTATCCGGGCGCCAGCACCACAGCCTGGCATCAGGCGAAGTGGGGCGGCGACCTCATGGAAGTCAACGTCTGCGTCCTTCACACGACGGAAGGCGTCGGCCTGCCCAGCTACGACGGCGGTTCAATGGCGCCGAACCTGACGGCCGTCGCCGACTTTGCCGCCCAACGCCTCAAGTGGTACCAGCACTTCGACATCGACCGCTCATCCCGCGCCCTGCAGAACCTCGCCGGCGGCGTACAGACGAACACGCTCAACGTGACGCAGGTAGAGCTGGATGGCACATGCGACTACTCCAAGCGCCAGACCTGGGGCAGTCGGGTCGCGGGCAAGGACTACATCTACTGGGGTAATCCGCCGGACTGGGCGCTGCGGGATCTCGCCGGCTTCCTGCGCTGGCTCAACGCCAACCACAAGGTGCCGTTGACCGGTCCGGCGATGTGGCTGACGTATGGGCCGGACGCGCGCCGCCCCGGAATCACCCCCGCCTCCTACGGGGCCTCCCCGGCCCGCATGCCCTTCGCCCAGTGGAACGCCTTCAACGGCATCTGCGGTCACGAGCACGTGCCGGAGAACGACCACGGCGACCCGGGCAGCCTGCCGTTCACCAAGCTCATTGCCCTCGCCAAGGGCACGACAGTCCCCCAGGAGGACGACGTGGCGCTCACCGACGCCGACATCGACAAGATCGCCACTGCTGCGGCGAAGAAGACCCTCACCCTCGACGGGGTCATCAAGTCCGACACGGACAGCCCCGACAACCCGTTCGTGTCGCTGGCCACGGTCACACGCAACGCGGCCGTCGTCGTGCGCCGCGTCGAGAAGAAGGTCGACGTCCTGCCCGCGGTCGAGCTCACCGACGTACAGATCGCCACGCTCGCCTCCGCGGTCGCCGCGAACCCGGCCCTCGCCGAGCAGATCGCGGAGAAGGTCGCCGTCAAGCTCGCCGAACGCCTCGCCAACTGAGCGCACCACCAAGCAGAAAGAGATCATCATGAGAGTGTTCGGACGGGAACCTGTGTACATCCTTGGCGCGATCGCGATCGCCCTGAAGCTGGCCGCGGCCTACGGCCTCGACGTGTCCGGCGACCAGCAGGCCCTCATCAACACCGTGCTGTCCTGCATCGTCGCGGTCGCCTCCGCCATCGTCCTGCGCAACGGAGCGCTCGGCGCCGCCATCCTGCAGCTCGCCTCCGCCGGCCTGGCCCTGTTCATCGGCTTCGGCCTCGACCTGTCCGCGGAGCAGCAGGCCGGATGGATGTCGCTCGTCGCCGCGGTCCTCGCCCTCTTCGAGCACCGCGAGGTCACCGCCCCCGTGCCGGCCGTGCCGCTCGAACAGTCCAGCCCGGTCAAGGCGTCCCCGGTTCAGGGAGTCTGAATGCCGCGCCGGGCGGCCCGCTGGTTCAGCGGGCACCTCGGCCGCCGCGGACCATTCCTCATCTTCATGGGGATCGGCAAGATCTGCTTCGGCGCCTCGTTCATCTTCGAGCCGCCGCCCATCACGCTGGGACTCGGCATGCTGACCCGGTGGGCGCCGGTCCACTGCTGGGCGTGGCTGTGGATCGTTTGCGGCGCCGCCACCTTTTCGTCCGCCTGGCTGCGCTTCGGCCGGGACGGCTGGGGGTTCGTCACCGCGAGTGTTCCGCCCGCGTTCTGGGCGTTCACCTACGGCTGGGCGGGGATCCTCGGCGACTACCCGCGCGGGTTGTGGCTGTTCGGCTGGTACATCACATCGCACTGCGGGGTCATCTGGTGCGCATCACGAGTCCCGCCTGATGCCGGAACACCCCGGACCCTCGGCCAGGCGGCTGAGGGGAGACCCGGGTGAACGGAATCTGGGGCATCATCGGGGCGGGCATCACCCTGATCGGCGTCGGTGTGACCGGCTGGTTCACCTACCGGGGCACCCGCACAGCGGCAGCAATCCAGGCTGCACCCGCCGCGAAGGCGCAGGAGTTCGCCGTCCTGGAAGCCACCGTGAAGCGAGTCGACGAGGAGAACAAGTCGCTCCGGGATCGCGTCGTCCGCATGGAGTCGGTCCTGCGGGCGTTCGCCCGGACCGCCGACCGGTGGTCCCGCCAGATGTACCGGGCGGGCATAGACCCTGAACCAGCTGAACCTCTGGTGGACGAGTACAACCGAACTGGAGTGTGATTCATGCCTGAAGCCGTGCCGCGGTCCCCGCGCCGCGACGACACCGCCGCCGACGCCGACTCGCTGGAACGCATGGGCCGCATCGACGAACAACCCGTCCCCGCGCCGTCCATCAGCCCATTCCTCGAACCCGACCTACCGCCATTCGTCGACGAGTCGGCGTAGCCTGGAGCCAATACCTCGCGACTGGCGAGGGACCTGGGGGTCGCTACCCCAGGTTGCCCGAACGGCAGCACCACCAACCGACTGAAGGCGTGCACGCCCAAGGTCAGTTGGCGCTGGCCCGCGAACCTGCGGAATGGGCTCCCGCCGCCAACTTCAACGCCCCACCGCCCTCCGGGGTGGTGGGGCGTTTCGCTGTGTCCGGTAGGGAGTTGTGGAAGTTGCTGGACAAGCAACACGGTTTGCCGGTTACAGTGGGGCCACAACTTCATGCACCTCCCGGTGCGCAGGCCGCGGTTACTTCCTTGGGTGAACTCGCCGCAGCCGTCTTGATCTCGGGAGGCACAGCATCGGGGGTGCCCGGTGCGCAGGTACGGGTTACTTCCACTGTTAATGGGATGGTTGCGGGTTCGAGTCCCGTCGGAGGCTTAGCGGCCCCCGTAGCTCAATCGGCAGAGCATCTTGTCACCCGCACCGATTTGATCTCGGGCACCCCACTGCTGGACCTCCCCTCCACGTGAGGGGCTTTTTTATGGCCAGGTTCAACCAGCGCGGCACCCGTCCCGCCGTCCACTCGCCCGTGACCACGACCGGGGAGCGGACCCGCACCTACGAGGGAGCGACCGGGCACCTCCGCGACACCCGCTCCGAGCTCTTCCTCCTCGCCGTCTCCAACTTCGTTGGCCAGGACGCCTTCTACGAGAAGGGCGGCGACCGCGACGACCGGTACACCCAGCTGGTCCGCACCCTCGCCGTCGAAGACCCGGCCTGGTGCGTCGACTTCCTGCGCTGGCTCCGCGGCGAGGGCAACATGCGCACCGCATCCCTCGTCGGAGCCGCCGAGTTCGTCAAGGCCCGCCTCGACGCCACCGCAGCCGGCGACCTCGCGCCGGACGCGCGCACCGAGAACATCAACGGCGGCGGATGGAACCGGCAGGTAATCGACGCCGTTCTCCAGCGCGCCGACGAGCCCGGCGAGATGCTCGGCTACTGGACGTCGAAGTACGGCCGCAAGCTGCCGAAGCCAGTGAAGCGCGGTATCGCCGACGCCGTGCAGCGGCTGTACAACGAACGGTCGCTCCTCAAGTACGACACCGACTCCAAGGGCTACCGGTTCGGCGACGTCCTCAACCTCGTCCACGCCAGCCCTGACCCGGCGAAGGTGTGGCAGAGCGACCTGTTCGCCTACTCCCTCGACCGCCGCCACAAGCGCGGCACCGTACCCGACCCGGACGCCCTGCCAGTCCTGGCGCGCAACCTCGCCTTCGCCGAGTTCGTCGAGCAGGACCCGAACATCCTCCTGAACCCTGAGGAGCTCAAGCGTGCCGGGCTCACCTGGGAAGCAGCGCTGTCCCTGGCCGGCTCGAAGGTCGACAAGGCGAAGCTATGGGAAGCCCTCATCCCCTCCATGGGCGTGATGGCCCTGGCGAGGAACCTGCGCAACTTCGACGAGGCCGGAGTCTCCGACGAGGTCGCCGCTCGGGTCTGCTCCCGCTTCGCCGACGCCGAGCAGGTAGCCAAGTCCCGCATGTTCCCGTTCCGCTGGTGGGCCGCCTACAAGCACGCCCCGTCCCTGCGGTGGGCGCACGCACTGGAGCAGGCCCTCGGGCACTCCCTCGCCAACGTGCCGCGCCTGAACGGCAGCACGCTGATCCTGGTGGACCGGTCGCCGTCCATGTTCCCCGGCTACGGCTTCTCCACCCCGAACAGCAGCGACATCACCCTCGCCGAGCAGGCCGCCGTGTTCGGCTCCGCGCTCGCCCTGCGCGCCGAGAAGCCGACGCTCGTCGAGTTCGGCTGGACCAGCAACCGACTCGACGCCCCCAAGGGTGGCTCGGTGCTGAAGCTCATCGAGAAGTTCGGGCAGATCGACGGCACCGACATCCCGTCCGCCGTCAAGCAGCACTTCGACCTGCTCCGGCACAACCGGATCGTCATCGTCACCGACGAACAGACCCGGCCCGGCTGGCTGCCCTCCAACGGTTGGCAGCGCGGCGGCATGCGGGAGACGCAGATCGACGACCTCGTACCGCCCACGGTGCCGGTCTACCTCTGGAATCTCGCCGGGTACAAAGCTGGTGCGATGCCGTCTGGCAGCTCGGGCCGGCACTGCTTCGGCGGCCTCACCGATGCGGCCTTCCGGCTGGTGCCGCTCCTGGAAGCTGGCCGAGACGCCGACTGGCCGTGGATGACGAAGACGGCCTGACGCAGCACGAGCCCCGCCCTCCTCGGAGGGCGGGGCTTCGTCGTGTCTGGCGGCCCGTGGTACTCGCCGAGTTGAGGTCGCCCCATCTCGATAACATGCGATATCGCGGGCGTTATTTGGGGTGATTGTCCGACTCTTTGGTAGGGGTGAGCGGCCCCCGTGGGTCACCTTCCGTCGCTCGCTCGCGCCGCTTCTTCTTGACCCAGTCATGCATCGCTTCCACGAGAGCGTCAGACGGTGTGCGCTCCTCGTCAGTGGCGAGCTGCTCGAACTCATCGCGTAGTGGCTTGGGTGGCCGGAAGCCCATGCCCTTGGTCTTGCCTGTGGCGGGTCGCCCCATCGTGTCCCCTCGATAAGTGTTTAACAGAATCTACCATCCATCTGCCGTGATGAGTTGACAAGGGGTGGCGTGTGCGCCATTCTTGTTAAACAGAAACTACGGACGAGCAGGGGAGAGGCAATGGACGTCAGGGCTTCGAAGGCACAGAAGAAGATCCACCTCCTGAACGCCCTCATCGCACACCCCCGCACCGGGGAAGCTGAGCGTGACGCCGCCCGCCGCATGCTTCAGCGAGTCATCGCCAAGGCCGCCGCCGAAGGCGTGAAGATCAGCGAGAGCGGCTACGTCGACAACCGTACCTACGGCGCCAAGTACGACCACAGCGGCCGACTGGACGTCAGCGACATCGCCAAGCTCATCCGCGAGGACATCAAGCTCGCCCGCAAGGTCGCCAAGGAGGCGGCCACCCCTGGCTCCCTGGCCATCGTGGACCCGCTGGCCGATGCCCCTGTCGAGGTCAAGTTCGGCGTCACCGCCCGCCGCTACACCGGATCACACCACGTCATCGACATCAAGGTGCGCAACGTACCCGCCAACTGGTGGGAAGAGCGCACCGACGACCTCGGCGACACCGGCAAGTTCGCCACCCCGGCACTCAAGGCTCTCGCCGCCGAGCTGCGTTCCATCATGGACGCCTACAACCACAACGGCTCCGACCTGCTCAGCGACTACTCGGACGTCCGGTTCTCCGGGCACGTCCTCTCTGAGGACGGACTGACCCTTGCGTGAGCCGACTGCGCGGCCTCCGGTAACGCTGGAGGTCGCAGCCCAATGGGTACGCCAGAACGTACTACCGCCCGCCTACCGCAACGAGACCGACTGGTCATGCGGGTGCAAGCCCGAGATGTGCTGGCACTGCCGCGACGGCCAACACGGCAACTGCAACAGCCGCACCGGCTGGTGGCGCACCGGCGAGCGTTTCCGCGAAACGGAGATCGCCGACTCTCTCGGTAGGCGAATCGGCTACGAGGGATCACTGGTGTCCGTCTGGCTCGCCGACCGGACCTGCCGCCAGTTCGGCTGCATCTGCGACTGCCGCAAGCCTCGACCCGACATGGAGACCCCGTGACCGACCTCGTCCCGCACCGGCCGGACGCCACCCCTGCCGTCTACGACGCTGCGACGCTCGCCGTCCTCGCCGCCATGGAAGAGGCAGCCGAGAAGCACCTCGACGCCATCCGCCCCCACAACACCAAACGCGGCTACGCCAACGACTGGGCACTGTGGGAGGAGTTCCACGACTGGCTGGGGGAGCGCACCGGCAAGCGGATCGCATCCACCAACGTCACGAAGGGCACGCTTGTCGGCTTCGTCGTCTGGCTCGACACCATCAAGCTCGCCGCGCCAACGTCGATCGACCGCAGGATCACCGGCGTCACCGTCACGGCGCGGAACGAACACGGCATCGAAGTCCCCAAGGCCGCCACCGTCGCCGCGCGCCAAGCCCTCAAGCCGCTGAAGAACGACCCCGAACGGCAGGCACGAGGACGCGGCAAGGCCGCCGCCGTCACCCCCGAGCAGCTGCGGCAGATGAACGCCGCCGTAGCCGACGGGCTCACCGGACTTCGCGACCGAGCGCTCTGGCTGATGGCTTTCGGCATCGCCGGACGGTCCGCCGAAGTCGCCGAGTTGCGAGCCGAGGCAATCGTGCACGTCAGCCAGGGCCTCGAAGTTCAAGTGCCCGCCGTCAAGGGGCGCCCGCCCCGGGATGTCGTCGTCAGCTACGGCAAGAACGTCGACACCTGCCCCGTCCGCGCCTGGCTCACATGGCGCGCCGCCGCAGCCATCACCAGCGGCCCCGCCTTCCTACCCATCACCGTCCACGGCCGCCTCGGCGACCACGCCCTCTCACCCGAAGCAGTCCGCGAGATCATCGCCCGCAACGCCGAACGAGCAGGCGTCGCCGTCCGCCTCACCGGGCACTCGATGCGGGCCGGATTCATCACCACCTCGCGCCGGGCCGGGAAGCGGGAAGAGAAGATCCGCGAGCAGTCCGGGCACGCACAGAACAGCCCCGCCTTCTGGGGCTACATCCGCGAGGCCGACAAATGGACCGACGCGGCGAGCGAGGACATCGGCCTGTGACCACGCAGACGGACCGCTACCCTGCCACTCCCTTCACCGCCAAGCTGGCGGCGAAGCTCGGATCGGAGGACGTCCAGCATGAGCCGTAAGACCGTTGAACTGGCGGAAGGCGTGTACGCGGTCGTAGAACCGGTGAACGAGGAAGAGTACGAGGTCGCCGGATCCCACACGCTAATCCACCTCAAAGTCGTGGAAATCCTGACGGCCAAGTCGAACATCCGCGAGGAGTAGCCGTCAGCCCCGTGCCACACTGGCCCTGCCCCCGTCGAGTCACCCCCGTCTCGGTGGGGGCTTTGTCGTCGACTCGTGAGTTTCTGCCGTCGCGCTACTCGTCGAGTCCGAGCGCCCTGTCCGGCGCGCAGAATTCGCAGGCGGCGATGTTGTCGGCGTCTTTGGCGAGTCCGACTCGCGCCTCGGATGCGCTGGCGGGGACGGTGCGGCGCTGCGGCATGGTGCAGTCGGCGAGGTGCAGGGTTGCCGGCTGCGGATGCTTGGGGTGCTGCTTGGGTTCGATGACGTACCGCGCCGGCGTCTGCTGTGCCTGCGCTTCGAGGGCTTCGATCTTTCGCCGGGTGTCACGCAGCTGCCAGTCCAGCCATGATTCGAGGGTGCGGAGTTTGGCGAGGCGTTCGACGGGCGTAAGATCGGACATGTGTTCGAGTCTATGGGTGGCGGGCCACCTCAGCACCCCGGGGGTCGGCCCGACCGCTTCCACCTCACCTTGTCGTCCGCCAGCCGCACAGTGGCGCAGGGCTGGTGGGCGTCGGAGTCGGTAGCCCGTGCCAAGTTCCGCGAGTGGGTGGGCTCGGGGGTGGCGGATGCGCGGGTGGTGCTGGTCGACGAGGAGACGAGCGCCGTGTTGACGGAGTGGCCGGCGCCGGGGTGACCGTCTGCCATCCTGGCGAGCATGACCCATCCCGATTTTGACCCCCTCCTGCATGATGAGGTGGCGCGATCGCAGGGCTTCATCCCTGCCGCCATGGACGGCCTGACGCATCTACTGGGCAGCCGTGAAGGTGTGGCGGGTCCGGAATGCGGGGCGGCGGAGGGGACTCGCCTGTCCGCGAACTGGGCGCTGGTGAACTGCCTTGACTGCCGCGGGCCTGAACCGGAGGCCTTCGAGTTCTCCGTCGACACCTACCGCTTGTCGTCGCGCCCCGGCGTTGTCGGTGGCCCGTCGTAGGCTGGTCGCATCGTTGTCCGTGCTTGCTCAGCCCGGTCAGCTACTCGGATGGTGCGCCCTCGCTTCGGACCGGAACCCGGAGGCGGGGGCGCATCGTTGTCACGCCGCGGTGGTGATCTCCGCCCGCACGGCCTCCACCCATTCCGCCCGCAGCTGCTCGTACCGTTCCCGGGTGGGCCCCCACAGCCAGCCTCCGGTGGCCTCCATGAGGGCGCGAATGTCCGCGTCCACGACGGCGGCAGACCGCGCGGGACTCGGCGCCGGGGGAGTGGGGGGCATGCCGTAGATCTTATCGGCGGGGTCTGACAGCGGGCTACGGGCGCTTCTCGACGAACGTCCCGAGCCCGATCTCGGCGCGCACCCAGCCCTCCGCCTTCAGGAACGCGAGCACCTTCTGCGCCGTGCTGGCCGCCACGCCGAACTCCGTCGACAGCTCCACGACCGAGGGAACCTTGCCGCCGACCGGGTAGGTGCCGTCCTCGATGCGGTCCTGCACGATTGCCACGATCTGCCGCCAGATCGGCCTCGTCCGGTCAAGATCAACGCTCACAGGTTGACCGTAGGCAACCGCAGCACACCGTGCGACCGCAGGACTATGCGGTCTACCGCGGTATACCGTGCAATTGCATGCAAGGACCCCCGCGACCGCCTGCACCGCGGCCCGGGGGCATGGCCGACGAACCGGAGCGTCGACGTGAGCCACAGTACGGAGCAACGCCAAGCGGCACAGCAGGCAGAACTCGACGACCTCATCGCCGAAGCCCAAGCCGCGACCGGCATCCTCCCCACGATCGACCGCTGCGAGGAGATGCGCGACGCCCTCCTGGCGCACATCACCGAGCTCGCTGATCAGGTGCGGCGCCGCCTCGCCGGGTTCCAGGACGGCGCACCAGAGTGGCAGCGGCACAAGCAGGCGCTGCTGCAGGCGCAGGGCGCACTCACCGGCAGCTTCGGCCGCGGCCTCCGCTCCGCTGCACTGCATGTGCAGACCCTCGGCGAGGCCGCTGCCGTCCTCGACGACTGCATGCGCGACGACTGACGCCGGCCGACGCCCAGGGCTACGGCCGGGCCGAGGGCGGGCGATAAGTGGTCAATGGGCAGGGTGCCAGGAAAGTCCTGGCCAGAACCTCGGCAAGCGGTTACGCAGTTGAACCGCTCGCGCACAATCAGTGCAGATATATGCAGGGAACACGCTTCCCTTACCGGCGGTTTACCGCTTGACTACAAGTCAGGGAGGGGTGGCAAATTATGCCCCCGTCACAGCTATGGCTGCCCTGGCGCAAGCCGGATCAGCCACCGATCCATCGGCAAAATCAGATCAGCAGTCTCCAGGGGGCGGCCTACATGGTCGAAACGAGTGCGGACGACACGGAAAGCCAACGTGTCCACAAGCAGCCCCAACGCATGCGCCTGCCCCTCCTCCAAAGCCACCACCCCCACCTCGGCACTGAACGCCGCATGCGGCCGACGCTGGCCACGCCACCACGACGAGACGAGCATCGCCGACCGGCCGCCCGGATCCAGGCACTCCACCGTCTCGTGCCGCAGCAGCGCACCCACCCGGACTTCAAGCCGCTCCGCAAGCTCCACCGTGGCGGATCGAGGGCGGGTGTCGGTGGTCTCGCTGGCAAACGGCCACTCGCCGTCCGCATCCGTGAGAGTACGCATAGCAGGAGGATGCGCCACATACACGGCCCGGCGCTCCTCGCCCGCCAGAACGCCGGCCCGGCGCAGCAGTACATAGGCGAGGCGCACAGTCTGAGGGTTCACGCCGAGTTCGGCAGCTAGCTCGGCTCTCGAAGGCAGGTCCTGTCCAGGCCGCCACTCCCCGGCAGCGATACGCCGCTGAATGTCAGCAGCGATCCGCCTGTGGCGTGCTGCTGACATCGGAACCCCTGCCGAAGATCATGACGTGGAGTCCGACGCTATGGGCCACCCCTGATCCTGGATATATCCAGCAGCCGCACGGCTGACAGGTGGCACTTGTCAACTGAAGAAGAAAGGTTTCGGCACCACGGGGTTCAGGTCCCCGAGGCGCCGAAGGGTCCACTGGCTGGCTGCGTACCCCCGTTGGCGGCCACGCGGTGGACCTGTCCGGGTACCCGGCAATGCGCACGCGGTATCCACCCGAACGAGTGAACCAGTCGTCGTGATCGATGCGGCGGGAACTCGTTGAATAGAAGCCGGAGCCGGAGTCGGTCCACAACCCCCAAGGTGTGCAAGACGACTCCGGCTCCGGTCTCTCTATTACGCAGCAAGAAACGTCGCGGGTTCAGCCCGGATGGGGAAATGGGAGACAGATGGGAGATGATCTTGGCGGGCAAACGCTTGAATACGCTAGAAGCCGCTAAAAGCAGCTACCCAACAATTGCAGGCCTGCAGCTCAAACCGCTGATCAGCAGGTCGGGAGCCTCCGACGGAATCACTGGCGAGCATCGACATGATGCTCACGCTGGTCTACGCGCTGCTCGCCCTCGCGGTCCTCATCGCGCTGCTGGGCATCGCCAACACGCTGACCCTGGCGGTCCACGAGCGCACCCGCGAACTGGGCCTGCTCAGGGCCGTGGGCCAGACCCGAGCCCAGCTCCGCGCCATGGTCCGCTGGGAGTCGGTCCTGGTCGCCGCCTTCGGCACGGTCGGCGGACTCACCCTCGGCGCCTTCCTGGGCTGGGTCCTGGTCAAGGCCTCGGACGGCACGAGCGACAGCACCTTCGCCTTCGCGATGCCACCTCTGCAACTCGCGGTGGTCGCCCTGGTGGGCCTCGCCGCGGGAGCCCTGGCGGGTCTGCGTCCGGCCCGGCGCGCCGCACGTCTCGATGTGCTGCGGGCGATCGCCACCGAGTGAGGCCAACCGACGGTCACCGAGTGAACGCGTCGGCCGGGAGAGTGCCGGAGGGGCACGCCGGTGCCGGGAGGACCAACGCGTGGGAGCCGTCGCGGTCCCACGTCCGGGCCTGCGTGTCGCGGGTCTCGCCGAGCTGAGGTGCTCGCGACGGACTGATCGGTCGGGTGCTCGCCGTCGGTCGAGGTGCCGACGTGTGGGCCGGTGCGGTGCCGGAGGGGCACGCCGGTGTCGGGGCGACGAACGCGTGGGGGCCGTCGCGGTCCCACGTCCGGGCCTGCGTGTCGCGGGTCTCGCCGAGCTGAGGTGCTCGCGACGGACTGATCGGTCGGGAGCTATCCGTCGGTCGAGGTGCCGACGGGTGGGCCGGTGCGGTGCCGGAGGGGCACGCCGGTGCCGGGACGACGAACGCGCGCAGACCCGGAGGACCGAGCACGACCGTCGTCCCGACAGCGACCGAAAGCGTCCCGCGGACGAACGAGCAGATAGAGGAGTCGTCACCGCCCGGTCAGCCGGCAACGGCCGACCGGGCGGGAGCGTGCTCGGGCCTGCGGCTTTCGGCCCGCACCTCGGTGAACCTGAACGCGGTCTTGTCGAGGACGGTTCGCCGCTGTGGCCGCGCGGCGGAGGGCGTCGGCAGTGCGAACCACACGACTTTCCCCGACTCGCCGTCCGGCCGTACGCCCCAGCTCTCGCTGACCGCGGCGACCATGGCGAGCCCCCGCCCGCACGTGGCGAGCAGCTCGGTGTCCTTGATGTCGGCCACGACCGGCAGACGCGGGTCGTGGTCGTGCACCGAGACCATGAGCCGGTCGAGCAGGAGCTCGATCTTCACGGTGCACGTCTTGTCGGGCTGGGCATGGCGGTGGACGTTGGTCAACAGCTCCGTCACACCGAGCACGGCCCGGTCTATGAGGGGATCAAGATGCCAGTAGCGCAATTGCGCAGAAAGGATTCTGCGGACCTGGCCGATCCGCGACGGCAGAGCTTGAAGCTCCACCGTGCAATGCCTGCTTGGGTGACTGATCACGGCTGCGACTCCCCGACGTGAGGTCCGGAAGAACACGGAGTTCGGATCGATCCAGCAGGTGCCTGCGTGAAATGGCCGCCTGCTGTCGTGCCCGGCGGGCTGGTGTGCAGCGTGATCGCCGGTAAACCCAGAGTGATGTGAGACCAGCGTGGCGCAGGAGGTCCGGCATCGCAACTCGCGGTGAACTATTCGCTACGCCCCGCAGCCCTGCGTACGGCCTCGATGAACCGGCGTGCCGCGGGCGGACCCGGCTCGCCCGGAGCGGGGTCGTGCTCGCCCAGGGTGAGCAGATACCGGTTGCCGTTGAGGTCGGCGAGAGCCCGGTCGTCCGCGGCGAACCAGGGCTTGGAGGCGCGCACCGCCTGTACCGGCGCGCTGTCGATCTCGCTGCCGTAGCTGGTGAGCAGTTCCAGTCTGCCGTCGTTGATGCGGACCTGACCGGCCCGGGTGAGCGAGCGCAGCCTCTTCCCGATCCGCACGCCCGTAGCCGTGAACTCCGGCTCCGCCATGCCGCCCCGCCCCCTTGTGTGCGTCGGTGTGCCGGCTCCTGCTCCCGCGTGGGCCCAGAGCCGGCTTCTGTCGTGATCCAGTGTGCGCGCCCCCGTCCGAGACGTCCGTCCCGCCCGGTGCAGTCTGCCCGTCACGGGCGTCGAGCACCAGTACGCATGACATCTCACCGGGAGCGCCCGGAGCACTCGTGCGAATGCGCCCCCGCTGCCGCGTGCCGTCCCCACCCCAGTGTGTCTTTGGGGCTCTCAAAGGTGTGTTTATGCAGGTGAGAAGCGTACGGAAGGTGTCTATGATCGAGACATCGGCCGCGCGACGCGCCGTCGGCGCGATGTGTTAGGAGCCCCGCCGTGAGCACCCCTCAGCAGACCCGGACCGGCGACACCCTCGATGTCGACCGCAGCGACACCGCCTACCGCGGCTGGCTGAAAGAAGCAGTCCGCAAGGTCCAGGCCGACGCCAACCGCTCGGCCGACACGCATCTCCTGCGTTTCCCGCTCCCGGAGAAGTGGGGCATCGACCTGTACCTCAAGGACGAGTCGACCCACCCGACCGGCAGCCTCAAACACCGGCTCGCCCGCTCGCTGTTCCTCTACGGCCTGTGCAATGGCTGGATCCGGCCGGGCCGCCCGGTGATCGAGGCGTCCAGTGGCTCCACCGCCGTGTCCGAGGCGTACTTCGCGAAACTGATCGGCGTGCCCTTCATCGCGGTCATGCCGCGCACGACGAGCGCCGAGAAGATCCGCCTCATCGAGTTCCACGGCGGCCGGTGCCACTTCGTGGACGACCCGCGCACCATGTACGAGGAGTCCGCCCGCCTCGCGGTGGAGACGGGCGGCCACTACATGGACCAGTTCACCTACGCGGAACGGGCCACGGACTGGCGCGGCAACAACAACATCGCCGAATCCATCTTCCGCCAACTGGAGTTGGAGCGTTTCCCGGAGCCCGCCTGGATCGTCGCCACGGCCGGCACCGGCGGCACCTCGGCGACCATCGCCCGGTACGTGCACTACATGCAGCACGACACCCGCATCTGTGTGGCCGATCCGGAGAACTCCTGTTTCTTCGAGGGCTGGAGCACCGGCGATCCGGACGTCACGTGCGACTGCGGCTCGCGCATCGAGGGCATCGGGCGGCCGCGCATGGAGCCGAGCTTCGTGCCCGGGGCGATCGACCGCATGATGAAGGTCCCGGACGCGGCCAGTGTCGCCGCCGTGCGCGCCCTGGAGCGGGCCATCGGCCGCCGGGCGGGCGGCTCGACCGGCACCGGCCTGTGGAGCGCACTGAAGATCATCGCCGAGATGGTGGCCGAGGGGCGCCGGGGGAGTGTCGTCACCCTCCTCTGCGACCCTGGCGACCGTTACCTGGACAAGTACTACTCGGACGCGTGGCTGGCCGGGCAGGGCCTGGACATCGAGCCGTACACGGCGGCGATCACCGCACTGCTGGAGACGGGCGTCTGGCCCGGCGAGGTCGCTCCCGGCAGCGCCTAGGAGTGTGGGCCGGTAACGGGCAGGCGGCCGGTCGGCCATGATCGGTGGAACCGGTCGCGGCGCGGCCGGCCGGTGCCTGCGGGGCCGCGGATGGGTCCTGTCGGCCAGGTGCCCGGCCGGTGGGGCCGCGTGGCTGGTCAGCTGGTGAGGGCCGGGAGACCGGTGTGTCGAAATGCGGCCCGTCACCCGCAGGAGGCAGATACGGCCCATTCGTGCGGCGCGATCACAACCTCCGGCCGCCCACTCGGCAGGATCCGTCGGCGCAGCGCCCATACCTGGAGCCGGGCCACGGCGGCAGGTCGCGGGAGAAAGGGTCCCTGGCTGGTCAGCCCGGTCGGGGCGGGCGGCCGAGATGTCGACATGCGGCCCGTCACCGGCAGGAGGCAGATACGGCCCATTCGTGCGGCGCGATCACAACCTCCGGCCGCCCACTCGGCAGGATCCGTCGGCGCAGCGCCCATACCTGGGGCCGAGTCACAGCAGGTCGTGGAGAAACGGTTCCTTGCCGGCGGTCACAGCACCAGACGGCTCAGCCAGGCCCCCTGTGCCGGTCCACGGCGGGCGGCTCGGGGGACGCAAGAGCCCCTTGCCGATGATCCACCTCGATGGCCCTGGCTACGCCCCGCGCGCGCCGAGCCGCGGGTCCGGTGTCCGGACCGTGTCCCGGAAGGCGCGGCCCACCTCGATGGCCCTGGCTACGCCCCGCGCGCGCCGAGCCGCGGGTCCGGTGTCCGGACCGTGTCCCGGAAGGCGAGGCCCACCTCGATGGCCCTGGCTACGCCCCGCGCGCCGCGAGCCGTCGGTCCAGCGTCCGGACCGCGTCCCGGAAGGCGCGGCCCAGCCCCGCGCGCCCGAGCTTCGTCACCGCGCGGAACGCCGCCGTCCCGTCCGCGGCGAACGTCCAGCGCAGGTGGGTGCCCGCCCCGGCGGGAGTGAGCCGCCACTCCTCGGCGATGGCACGGGCGCCGGGCGCGTTCGCCACGTCGACGCGGTAGGCGTACATCTCCGGATTCTTCGCCGCGAGGATCGTCTCCTGGAAGCGGCCGCCGCCCTTGAGGTGGATCTCCCGGCTGGAGCCGTCTCCGGTCGAGCGGGCCAGTGTCACCGCGGCGAACCATTCCTCCCAGCCCGGTACGTCCTCGGCGAGCGCCCGGTACACCACCTCAGGCGGAGCCGACATCTCCTGCACGAACACCAGCCGTACGGGCGCGGTCGCGATGAAGTCGAGTCCCACCTCGCGCAGTTGGTGAGCCATGGGCACCCCCCCTGGTGTGAACGGGAGGAGTCACCCTAGCTGACCCTCAGTCAGATGTCTGTACCGTCAACGTACTCGCCCGCCACGACCAGCCGCCGCAGATGCTCCGAGACCTCCGCGCGCGCCGATGCCGGCAGCCCGGCGTCCGTCACCAGCGTGTCCACCTGCTCCAGCGAGGCGAACGAACTCAGGCCCACCGTGCCCCACTTGGTGTGGTCGGCGACCACCACGACCCGCCGGGCCGACTGCACGAGACGCCGATTGGTCTCCGCCTCCGCGAGGTTCGGCGTCGACAGGCCGGCCTCGACCGATATGCCGTGCACACCGAGGAAGAGCACGTCGAAGTGGAGCGCCCCGATCGCCTGGTCGGCCACCGGCCCCACCAGCGAGTCGGAGGGGGTGCGCACACCGCCGGTCAGCACGACGGTCGCCGCGCCCTGACGGGGGCCCGTGGAGCGCTGCGCCGCGTGGAACACGTCGGCGACCCGCACCGAGTTGGTGACGACGGTCAGGTCCGGCACGTCGAGGAGATGGTGGGCCAGTGCGTACGTCGTCGTACCGCCCGACAGCGCGATCGCGGTGCCCGGGGCGACCAGCGCCGCGGCGGACCGCGCGATGTCCTCCTTGGCGGTCAGCTCCAGACCCGACTTCGCCTCGAAGCCCGGCTCGTGGGTGCTCGCCTCGACCACGGGCACCGCGCCGCCGTGCACCTTCTCCAGCACACCCTGACGGGCCAGCGCGTCCAGATCGCGCCGCACGGTCATGTCCGACACGCCGAGCTTGCGCGTCAGCTCGTTGACGCGCACCCCGCCTCGGCGCCGGACCTCGTCCAGAATCAGGGCACGCCGCTGCTCCGCGAGGAGGTTCTGATTCTCACTCACGTACGCTCCGGTCCTTTCGCCTGGGGCCGTCCGACCCGCCCTGCGCACCCACTCCCACAAGCACATTTTGCCCGTCCCTGGGGCGCGGGACGTCCCATACTCGCACGGCCCCCCACCGGGAGCGCCACCGACCGCCCCGTCGCCCTCGTGGCACAGGGGTGACAGCCGCCCCCGGGGCGGTCACCCGGATCGGGGAGATTCCGTGACGAGTGGTGTGCGCGACGCGCCGGGCAGGAGATCCTGGTACCCGCACGGACAGATGCCGACGGCGCGTCACGGGGGAAGTGCGAGAACAGTGGAACGTGTCACGACCATGGGCGCGGACGGCCCGGCCGCCCGGCCCGAAGAATCCGGCACCGCTCTGGAACTCCTGGTCCACGGGGTGGGCGGCACCACGCCGGAGAAGATGCTCGACGACCCGCGCACGGTGCGGATCACCGGCGACGACGTCGCTGCCGTCTTCCGGCGCGCCGACGACGTCGACGCCGAGAAGAGACAGCGCGACGGCCGCAGCGGCCCGGTGCCCGAGGCGTACGTCTGGTGCAACCTCACCTCCGGCAACGGCACCCGCGCCCTGTGGCTGCTGTTACTGCCGTTCATGGTGGTCAACCTCGCCCACTGGATGCGCCCCACCGCACGCGGCCGGGTACGGACGGTGCGCCTCTACGGCCTCCTGGTGCGACTCGCCGGTCTGACGCTGACCGTTCTGCTGGTCGCCGCGGCCTGCGAGGTCGCCCTGGACCTCGCGGCCTGGCAGTGCGCGGGCACACTCGCGTGCGCCGAGTCCCACTCCTGGCTGGGCTTCCTGTCGCCCGACGTGTCGGACGGCGGCTGGTGGAGCAGGCCCGGCCGCCGCCTCGCCCTCGCCGCCCTGGTCCCGGCCGCGCTCACCGGCCTGCTCTGGTACCTGTCGCACCGGACCTGGAGCGCCTACGAGTCACAACAGCCCATGTCCCGCGACGGCGGGCCGGAGGAGGACAACGGCCGCACCGCGCTCGGCCGGCCCGGATTCTGGTACGGCCGCCGCCTGGTCGCCCGCCTGCGTGCCGCGCACACCGCCGCGGGCCTGCTGACGATCGCCGCGGCGGTCGGCTCGACGGCGGCCCGCTTCGACCGGGAAACGGGCGGCCCCGCCCTCCTCGACACGCTCGGCCGACTCCTCCAGGCAGGTCTCGTCGCCGCCGGGGTCGCCGTCGTCTGGGTGGTGTGCCGCCGCGGCCGCAGCGAGAAGTACCTCGACCGGCAGCTCGACGAGCATCTCGTACGGCGCCTGCCGCTCGCCGCGCTCACCCTGCTCGCCCTCGCCTTGGTGTACGCCGGGTGGGAGCGGCCGGGATGGCAGTCGCAGGGCCGGCTGTCGGGGGACGCCACCTTCGGCGCCATCGCCTTCGTGCAGGGACTGCTGGTCGTCGCCCTGGCCGTGGTCGCCCACCTGCTGTACCGCACGCACCCCGACCCGCGCGCGGCGATGCGCGGCCTGGCCGGACCCGCCGTGGCGACGCTGGCCTGCGCCCTGGGCGGCGTGATGTCCGGCGGCGTCTCGCAGCGGGTGGCGGACTGGCTGGACGGCACCGGCGCCACCATCCTCGGCCCGCCGGTCCTGCTGACCTGGCAGGCGTCCGTGATCCCGCTGGTCCTTCTCGTGCTGCTCGGGCACTGCGCCTGGCTCGGCCGGCGCACCTGGCGCGCGAGCCGGGCCCAACTGGGCGCGGTGGAGAGCGAGTACCCCGCGGAGCCCAAGGACGCGGCACGCACCCGCCGCATCGCCCGCACCCGTGCGATGGCGGCGCTGACGGACCGGGGACCCCGCCTGCTCGGAGTGACGTCGGCCAGCACCCTGTTCCTCGGCGCCGGAGCTCTCGTCGGCGCCCTGACCTCCCACAGGACACCGGCCAAGGCGGCCGTGGGGGCGTACGCCTTCGTGGAGAGCGCGGCCGAGACCGCGCAGGCGCTCGGCTCCTGGCTGATCGGCCTCGGCTTCATCCTGTTCGTCACCTGGGGCCGCCGCGCCTACAAGGACCCCTCCGCGCGCCGGACCATCGGCATCCTGTGGGACGTGGGCACCTTCTGGCCGCGCGCCGCCCACCCCTTCGCCCCGCCCTGCTACGCCGAGCGCGCGGTACCGGACCTCACCTGGCGGATCGCGACCTGGATCCGGGCCACCCGCGGCCGGCTGGTCATCTCCGGACACTCCCAGGGCAGCGTGCTCGCGGCCGCCGCGGCCTGGCAGCTGGAACCGTCGGTCCGGGGGCGGGTCGCCCTGCTGACCTACGGCTCCCCGCTGGAACGCCTCTACGGCCGCTGGTTCCCGGCCCACTTCGGCCCGGCCGCGCTCACCGCCCTGCACCACGACGTGGACTGCTGGCGCAACCTCTACCGGCTCACCGACCCCATAGGCGGCCCGGTCCGGCTGCCGGGCGACTGCGGCCCCGAGGTGGACCGGGAGCCCCTCAAGGACCCGCTCGCCTACGGCCGCACCGACCTGCACCCGCTGCCCGCGCCGATCCTCGGCCACTCCGACTACCAGGCCGACCCGGTCTTCGCCGAGGAGCGGGCGAGACTGCTGGGCCGGCTCCAGCCGGACGTACCGGGCCCGCGGGCTCAGGACGACTCGGGCAGGTCCTCGGCGTAGAGCAGGGTCAGGTCGTCCGTGGTCGGGTCGTCCACCTGGGCGACCCGGCTCGCGTGCCGCTCCACCATCGCCTCGAAGGTCTGGCGCGCGGTACGGCCGTTGCCGAAGGCGGGCCCCTTGGGCAGCACCGTGAAGTACTTCAGCAGGGCCTCCGCGGCACCCGGCGCCAGCCGGTACTCGTGCTCCTCGGCCTGCTGCTCCACGATGCTGAGGAGTTCTTCGGGCTTGTAGTCACTGAAGGTGATGGTCCGTGAGAAGCGGGAGGCCACCCCCGGGTTGACCGACAGGAACCGCTCCATCTCGGCGGTGTAGCCCGCGACGATCACCACGACGGCGTCCCGGTGGTCCTCCATCAGCTTCACCAGCGTGTCGATGGCCTCCTTGCCGAAGTCCCGGCCCGAGTCCTCCGGCGAGAGCGCGTACGCCTCGTCGATGAACAGCACGCCGCCGCGCGCCCTGTCGAAGGCCTCCTGGGTGCGGATCGCGGTGGAACCGATGTGCTCGCCGACCAGGTCGACCCGGGACACCTCGACGAGATGCCCCTTCTCCAGGACGCCGAGGGAGGCGAGGATCTCGCCGTAGAGCCGGGCGACCGTCGTCTTGCCGGTGCCGGGGGAGCCGGTGAAGACCAGATGGCGCTTGACGGAGGCCGCCTTGAGGCCCGCCTCCCGGCGCCGCCGGCCCACCTCGATCATGTCGGTGAGGGCCCGCACCTCGCGCTTGACGCTGTCCAGGCCCACCAGGGCGTCGAGTTCACCCAGGACGGCCTTCGAGGTGCGCGAGGGCTTCTCCGGCTCCGGGGCGACCGGAGGCTCCTGTTCGGTGACGCGCTGGCCGGGGATCGTCCCCAGCAGACCGGGGGAGCGGGACTCCGTCTGCACGGCCGGCTCGCGGGCCGCGGGTGGGGTCAGGCCGCCGCCGCTCTCGTCGCTCGTGCAGTCCTCGACGACGGGGCCCGCCCCGGCGGCCGCGTCCGGGGCGTCCGCGAACTCGTAGCCCCCGCGCGCGCAGCGCTCCGTGCGGCACTTCCTGAGCGTCGAACGGCTTCCGTCTATGACATGGAAGCCGTACCCGCCGCTGCCCGTCACCCGGCAGTTCAGGAAGCTGCCGCGGCCGCCCGCCGACACGTAGAAGCCCGCCTCCGCGGGGGAGTCGACCGTGCAGCGCTCGATCGTCGGGTCGGCGCCCTTGGTGACGATCACGCCGGTCTGGGTGCCGTCCACCGTGCAGTTGTTGAGGGTACCGCCGCTGCCGTGGTCACGGAACCAGGCGCCGGTCGCCGCGTCCCGGATCCGGCAGTCGTCGAGCTGCGCGGTGGCGCCGTCGCTCACGGACACGGCGGTGTTGCGGACCTGGGAGATGTCGCTGTCGACGACGTCCGCGCGGGAGCCGCGGTCCAGGACGAACAGGGCGTCCGGCACGTCGTGCACCCGGCAGGAGTCCAGTACGGCGGTGGCGCCGTCGCTGACCCAGACGGCCGGGTAGTCGCCCGTGCTGTCGAAGATCTCGCACTGGTTGGCGTCCACGCGCGTGCCCGGATCCCACACCGACAGGCCGTTGCGCCCGAACTGACGGACCGTGGTGCGGGTCAGGGTGAGCACCGAGCGGGAGCGCAGGTCGACCGCGTTCTCCGGGATGTCGTGGATACGGCAGTCGGCCAGGGTCAGTACCGCGTCGGTGTCGAGGGTGACGCCGTCGCCGGTGGTGCGGTGCACATCGCAGTCGGTGAGGTGCGCGGTGGCCCGGCCGGTGATCTGGATGCCGCTGCCGCGGACCTCGTAGACCTCGCAACCCACGGCCTCCAGCGCGGAGTTCTCGCCGGTCGCCGCCAGGCCCGCACCCGAGGTGTGGTGGATCCGGCAGCGCTCCAGACGGGGGTGGGCGCCGCCGCGCACCGCGACGCCGGACTGGCCGGCCGCCACGATCTCGCACTCCTCGAACACCCCGCCCGCTCCGTCCAGTACGGCGATGCCGATGCCGGCCGGGTTGTCGACGGTGCAGCGCCGCACGGTCGGCCGTGCGCCGCCGCGCACCTCTATGCCGGCGGCGGACCGGGTGACGACCCGGATGTCGGCGAGCTCCGGTGTGCCCTCCTCGACGAGCAGGGCGGGCGCGGCCGCGTCCTGGCCCTCCACGTGCAGGTCCTGCACCACGGCCGAGGCACGCACGGTCAACGGCACGCCGTCCACGGGCGCGATCCGCACGGAACCGGGCGAGCCCTCGGGGCCGCGCAGGGTCACCGCCCGCTGCACGACGAGGTTCTCCCGGTAGGTGCCGGGCGCGACCGTGAGAACGTCGCCGTCCGCCGCGGCCTCCAGGGCGGCGGCGAGCGACGCGTACTCACCCGTGCGGCGCCGCCACCGCGATGTACCGGTGTGCGTCACCTGGACCGTGCCCTGTGCCATGGCGTTGCTGTGCCCCCACCTCGTAGTACGCGGGTTTGTGCTGCCGAGGAACCTCGGCCGGTCCACCGTAGCGTGCGCGCGGGTGGTGGGTTGACCAGAGCCGTGAGGCCGTCAGCTGCCGGTGCCGGTCCGGCCCCAGTCCGGGCCCGCGCGGTCCCATGCCTGGTCCCAACGGGCGTACCTGCGACGGACCATGCGCCACACGGCGAGCCGTCTGCCGCCCTCGATCAGGCCCGCGGTCAGCAGGGCCGCGCCGGTGCCCGCGAGGACGGCATGGGTGGTGGCGGTGGCGGAGTCCAGCGGCCGGGCCGCTGTGCGGCCGTGGAGGTCGGTCCACATGGTGAAGTGGTCGCCGCGGTGCGGTTTCTGGAGGCCGGCCATCACCGTGCCGTGGTGGGTCGTGCCGTCCGGCGCGGTCCAGTCGGCCGTCACCCGGGTGCGCAGATTCCGCCCCGAGGCGGCCTCCGGGTCCGCGTCCAGCGGCGAGCGGTCCAGTGTGCGGATCACGGTCGCCGTCACCAGCCGGCGGGAGTCGTGCTGCTCACGGACCGCCCGCTGCAGCGCGGCCTGGGCCGCGTGCCCGGTGACGGACCCGATGACCGGTCCGACGACCAGGATCAGCAGCAGGGCCAACAGGCCGACCCATGCCTCGGCCAGGTCGGTCCCGCGGCGCAGCGGGTTGCGCCGCCAACGCCAAAGTCCACTGATCGCTCGCACCGTCCGCACCCCCTTCCCGCTCCGTGATAACCCCCGACGGAGTCGTTCACGCGCGGGACCGGCCGAAGAGAGAGCGAAATCACCTGCGGCCGGGTCCTCTCATGAACCCCTCATGAAAGCCCCAACGCGCAGGCCCTCGGGCCGGGTTCCCGTCGGCCGGGATCGGGTGGATCTTTGGCGGAACTTCGTCCACCGCCACCGCGCCGGGCCCTCTGCTCACTCCCTATTCGAGAATCGTGACCGGGTCACCGACCCGGATCGTGCCTCGAGACCGGGGCACCAGATTCTGTCCGAAGACGAGCTTGCCGCCGACGTGGCGGTGTCGGCCCAGGCTGTGCAACGGCTCCTTGCCGCGAACGGCATGGTCCTGGTCGGTGGTGGTCACCACGCACCGTCCGCACATCTTGGCCACCCGGAAGGTGACGTCCCCGATGGCGATGAGCGACCAGTCGTCCTCGGCCCAGGCGCCGGCGCCGCCCACGACCACGTTCGGCCGGAAACGGTTCATGGGCAGGGGGCCCTCGGCCGCGTGCCGGCCTTCGGAGATCAGGGAGTTGAGGGCGTCGAGCGAGGCCGCGGAGGTGAGCAGCAGCGGGTATCCGTCGGCGAAGGTGACGGTCTCGCCCGGCAGCGCGTACTCGGGCTCGACCGGGCGGCGGGTGGCGGGGTCGTCCATGTGCACCAGCCGGGTCGGGGCGCCGAGGTACTCGCTGCACCACGCGTGCGCGGCCGGGTCGGCGGCGGGGACCCCTTCGACCTTGTCCCCGAAGATGTCCAGCGTGAGGGTCTCGCCCGGTTCGGGGACCGGCACGGTCAGCGATTCCATACCGGGCCCGGACAGAACGACGCCGCCGCCGGGCATCAGCTCGGCGGCGGCCAGTGCGAGGCGCGGCTGCTGTCGTTGGGTGACGACCCTTCCCCCGTCGTCGACCAGCGCCCAGCGCCGGTCTCCGGCCAGCCCCCAGGGCTCCACGTCGGCCTCCCGGAGTGCCAGACTCCGCAACGCCTTGACCGGATGGACGTGAATCGACAGCAACTGTGCATTCCCCATGAGGTCATCGTGCCAGGTGGCACCGACAGCCCGGGAGGGGAATCAGTAACCGCGGTACTGCTGGTTGTTGTACGGGTCCTGGTAGGGAGCCGCCTGCGTGGGCCGGGGAGCTGCGGGGCGCATCGCCTCGTAGCCCGTGCCCATGCCGGGGCCGGCCGGACGCGGCTGCTGCTGAGGTCCGGGATAACCGCGAGGCGCGGCGGCCTGTTGCGGGATGTACGCCCCGGGCGCCTGCTGCAGCGGAGAGGGCTGCTGATGCGCCTGCGGGTAGCCGTAGGAGGGCTGGGAGGGGCCCGCGGGAAGAGCGGGCAGTGCGGACGGCAGCGCCGGCAGGTGGCTTGCCGGGACGTCGTACGCGGCCGGGACCCGGATCGGGGCGATCTGCGGGGTGCCCCGCTCGGCCACGAGTGAGTCGTAGATCGGAGTGTCCGGGAAGGAGGCGGAGTAGTAGCCGCCGCCATAAGTGGAGCGGGGGGAGGTCATGGCACATAAGTTAAGCCCACGATGTGCTGGTTGGGGAGACCGATAAGAGGGTTGTTTTCCGTGTCGGCAGTGACGTGGGATCCCCAATGCGAGCGAACTCGGCAAAAAGGGACGCCAATCCAGGTCCCATCCGTGTAAAGGCCGAGTTCCGGAGGGGTTACCGGCGGTTGGCCGGTGATCTTCCTGTGCGCCGGACGGGAGTTCGCTGTACCGGGGGAATAGGTTGAGCGGGTAGAACTCCAAGGGCCGCCGGGCGCGTCCTGGCCTGCCGACAGCTGATGGGGGCGCACATGTCGATGTCGAAGGGGTCAAACGTTCCGGTGCCCACGACGGCACTGCGCGTCGAATTGGGCTGGCGCTCCGGACCGGGGGTCCCCGACGCGGATGCCTCGGCCCTGCTGCTCGTCGGCGGAAAGGTCCGTTCGGACGCCGACTTCGTCTTCTACAACCAGCCGCAGCACGCCTCCGGAGCGGTCCGCCACGAGGGCAAACGGACGGATGGCGGCCGGGTGACCGACACTCTGCTCGTCGATCTCGCGCGCGTGGAGCCGTCGGTGGAGACCGTCGTACTCGCCGCTTCCGCGGACGGCGGGACCTTCGCCGGAATCCCGGATCTTTACATCGAGGTGCGGGATGCTGCGCAGGGCACCGTGGCGGCGCGGTTCGACAGCACGGGCGCGACCGTAGAAACCGCTTTCGTGCTCGGGGAGTTCTATCGTCGTCAGGGCGCTTGGAAATTCCGTGCCGTCGGTCAGGGCTACGGCAGCGGACTGGAAGGGCTGGCAACTGACTTCGGTATCACCGTGGACGAACCCCAGCAGGCGGCACCGGTGGCGCCACCACCTACCCCTTCTGCGCAACCCGTACGGCTCTCCAAGGTCACACTGACCAAGTCCGCTCCCTCCGTATCCCTCGCCAAACAAGGCGGCACCTCGGGCGCGATGCGTGTAAACCTCAACTGGCAGGTGCACAAACAGTTCTCGGGCTGGGGCAGCAAGCGCGGCCGCGCGGTGGCCACGCACGCCGACCTCGACCTCGACCTGTGCGCCCTGTACGAGCTCGCCGACGGCCGCAAGGGAGTCGTACAGGCCCTGGGCAACGCCTATGGAGCCCTGCACCAGCCGCCGTACATCCACCTCGACGGCGACGACCGTACCGGTGCCGTCGAGAGCGGCGAGAACCTCACCGTGAACCTCGACCACAAGCGGGACTTCCGGCGCATCCTGGTCTTCGTGACCATCTACGAGGGCGCGCGTTCCTTCGCCGACCTGCACGCCACGGTCACCCTCCAACCGCAGTACGGCGCCCCGATCGACTTCTCCCTCGACGAGTGCACGGTGCCCTCGACGGTGTGCGCGCTGGCCCTGATCACCAACACCGGCGACGACCTGGTCGTCCAGCGCGAGGCCCGCTATCTGGTGCCCGAGCGCGGGGTGAGCCCGCAGCGGACCGTGGACCACGTCTACGGCTGGGGCATGAACTGGACACCAGGCCGCAAGTGAGGGCTCACCTCTCCTCGGTGACGACGGCGTCCGGGCGCGCGTAGGTGCGGCCCTTCCACGCCGCACCGCGCCCCCGGTAGTGCTGCACCGCCGAGTCGACCGTCATCAGGAGATAGAGGAACGCGGTGAACGGCAGCAGCGGAGCCAGCCACAGAGGCTGCCGGTAGTAGCGGAGCATCGGGAGGTAGGTCCCCGTCATGAGCAGCCACGCGAGACCACCGAAAACCAGAGTCGCCGTACTCCCCGTCGCCAGACCCGTGACGGCGGCGGCCGGCGGGACCAGGTAGACCAGCGCGAGCCCGACGACCGTTCCCATCAGTACCAGGGGGTTGTGGCGGAGCTGGGCGTACGCGCTGCGCGACACCATCCGCCACAGGTCGTGCAGCCGGGGATAGGGACGCACACTGTCCACCCGCTCGGCGAGGCCCAGCCAGATGTGGCCGCCCCCGCCCTTGACGGCCCGCGCGAGGGCCACGTCGTCGATGACGGCGTGCCGGATGGCGTCCGGGATCCGCGCCCGCTCGGCGGTCTCGGTCCGCAGCAGGACACAGCCGCCCGCCGCGGCCGCCGTCCGCGCGCCCCGCTTGCCGATCCGCCGGAACGGATACAGCTGCGCGAAGAAGTAGACGAACGCCGGCACCACGAGACGCTCCCACAGGCTCTCCACCCGCAGCCGGGCCATCTGCGAGACGACGTCGAAGCCCCCGGCGTACGCGGCGGCGACCAGCCGCCGCAGGCTGTCCGGCGCGTGGGCGATGTCGGCGTCCGTCAGCAGCAGGTACTCGGGGCCCCGCGCGCGTGCCAGGCCGATGCCATGGCGTACGGCCCACAGCTTTCCCGTCCACCCCGCCGGGGGCTCACCCGGTGAGGACACGGTCAGCGGCAGCCCACCGTGCCGGCGTGCCAGTTCGCGTGCCAGCTCTCCGGTGCCGTCCGTGCTGCCGTCGTCGACGAGGAAGACCTCCGCCCGCCCCGGATAGTCCTGGGCCAGGAGAGAGGGAAGACTCGCGGGCAGCACCTCGGCCTCGTCGCGCGCCGGCACCACCACAGCCACGAAGGGCCAGGCCCCGGGATCCCGCTCCGGCGGGAGCCTCACATCCGTGCGCCAGAAGAAACCCTGGCAGAGCAGCAGCCACAGCCAGGCTGCGAGGGATACGGCGGCTGTCCACGCGATGGCGCTCACGCGCGCAGTCTGCCCCACGGAAGGGGCCCCCAAGGGCTCATCGTCTATCGTGGCCGGGTGAAGATCGCGCTCTTGGACTCCGGAATCGGTCTGCTGGCGGCCACCGCCGCGGTACGGCGACTGCGCCCCGACGCCGATCTCGTGCTCTCCCTCGACCCCGAGGGCATGCCGTGGGGCCCCCGGACGCCGGACGACATCATCGGGCGCGCCCTCACCCTCGCCGAGGCCGCCGCCGCCCATGGCCCCGAGGCTCTGATCATCGGCTGCAACACCGCCACCGTGCACGCGCTGACCGCCCTGCGCGCCCGCCTCGAACCGGACCTGCCGGTCATCGGCACCGTCCCCGCGATCAAGCCCGCGGCGTCCGCCGGCGGCCCCTTCGCCATCTGGGCGACCCCCGCCACCACCGGCAGCCCGTACCAGCGCGGTCTCCTCGAGCGGTTCGCCGACGGGGTGCCGGCCACCGAGGTGCCCTGCCACGGACTCGCCGAGGCGGTGGAGCACGCCGACGAGGCCGCCATCGACGCCGCCGTCGCCGCGGCCGCCGCGCTGACCCCCGAGGACGTGAGGACCGTCGTCCTGGGCTGCACCCACTACGAACTGGTCGCCGAACGCATCCGCGCCGCCGTACAGCGCCCCGGCCGCCCGCCCCTCGTCCTGCACGGCTCCGCCGGAGCGGTCGCCGCCCAGGCGCTGCGCCGGATCGGCGAGCACCCCGCCCCGGAGGCCGCGGCCACCGGCACCCTCACGGTGCTGCTCAGCGGACGCGAGGGCGCCGCCCTGCCCGCGCCCGCCCTGGCCTACGCCGAGGGCCGGCTCCTGCGGACGGCCACACCCGCCCGCTGACCGCCGCGCGGCCGGAAACCCCCGCCCGGAGCAGTCACGCTGTGCGACGAGGTACCCGCGCGGCGAATCCTGAGTAATCTCATAGGCATGAGGGACCACCCCCACGGCGAGCAGACCTCGCACCACGCCGACGTCTGGACCGGCCGCGCCTCCAACCGGATCCAGTGGCTGCTGGCGCTCGGTGGCGCCGCGATCGTGGCGCTCGGCATCGAGCTCGCCGTCGACTCGGCCTGGACCTCCGGCGCGGCCCCGCTCGTCATGTCCGTGGTCGGCTGCATCGCGGCCGGGCTGCTGGTCCTCTTCCTCACGCTCGCCTTCGTCCATGTCGCTCTCAGGGTCGACATGGACTCCCTGGAGGTGCGCTGCGGCCACATCGGTGTGCCGCGCCGCCGGATCCCACTGGCGCATGTCGCCGGAGCCGAGTTCGTCCCGCACGTCAACCCGCGGCAGTGGGGCGGCTGGGGCTACCGCTGGCGCCCCGAGAAGGGCACCGCCGTCGTCGTACGCCGTGGTGAGGGTGTGGTCCTGCAACTGTGGGACGGCCACACGTTCACGGTCACCGTGGACGACGCGGAGGCCGCCGTACGCATCATCCGCGACCGGCTGCGGCCCGGGGCGCCGGGTCCGCGGCGCTGAGAGCGCGCCGATCGGTCACTTGGGGGCCGCTTCGTCGGTGAGCGGGCGGGCCGTCGTCAGGCCCGCCAGGAGCCCGGCGCCCACCGACACCATCGTGAAGCTCAGCGCGTTGCCGACCGCGGCGATCGCCGCCAGCGCCGTCAGGGCCGCACCTCCGGTGAGGACGACCGGAGAGGGGTGAGGGGAGCGCCACAGCGCGTACAGCAGCCAGCAGAAGGCGGCCGCCAGCAACAGCAGCCCGACCACTCCCTGCTCGGCGGCCATCTGAAGCGGTGCCGAGTGCGGTTTCCCGTCGGGCAGCAGGGACTGGGCGCTCGTCGTGCTGAGCTCCCCGAAGCGGCCAGGACCCACACCGAGGGCGGTGTTGTCGCGGGCCAGGTGAAGGGCGTCGTGCCACAGGTGGATCCGGTGCGGGGTGAGCCGGCCGCGCAGTGACTCGGCGAGCCCGTCCGGAACCGCGTTCGCGGCCACCGCCCAGGTCAGGCCGGTCACCGCGGTCGCGGCGAGAGCGAGGCCGGCGATGCCCGGACCGCGGTGGCGCATCCCGCCCGCGGCGAGCGAGCACAGCAGCACCGCGGTACACGCGACCAGCCCGGACACCGAACCCAGGGCGGCCGAGGCCACCGCGATGCCGGCGGCCAGCAGTCGCAGCAGGATTCGCAGGACAGGGGAGGCGGTGGTCCAGGCGGCGCAGCACGCGGCACCGGTGGCGAGCGTCAGCAGGGCGGCCGTGGCACCCGCGTGACCCAGCGGGCCTACGATCTCCGGTCCGGACGCGAGGCGCGGGAGCGCCACCGTCAGGCCCAGTCCGGTCAGCGCGGCGACGGAAGGGGCGGCGACCGGCAGCAGCGCCCCCGAGATCCGGCCGGCGGCATAGCCCGCGGCGACGGCCAGCAGGGCGAGCAGCACGCCCTCCGGACGCCCGTCGTGCGCGGCCGCGGTGATCAGCGACCAGGCGGCACAGGCGCCGAGCACCAGTACGCCCACCACGTCGGAAACGTTTCGTCTGTCGCCGTCCACGTCGGAACCGGCCACAGACGTCATCCCCGTGGAACCCACCCAGCCCCCCGAAACCCCGGTCCCCCGACCTGTGGCCCCTGCCGCCCGGACACCACCGGGCGTATACGACGGGGACTCCGGCACACCGTAACCGCTGATGGGCGATTTGTGGACGAGTTGTGCGGGATCCACTTGGCACAGGCGCGTGGGCGGCACCCCGGTCACCAGGCGGACCGCGCTGTGGACGCCGAGGTCAACCGCCGTACACTCCCGGAGTGACCGTCACCGCAACTTCCGTGGACGAGTCGGACCGGCTGGAACCGCAGTCCGCGCCCGCCTCCCGCTGGGCCGTCCGGCTCCGCCGCCTCGTCCCGGCCGCCGCCGCGGCGCTCTCCGGAGTGCTGCTCTACGTCAGTTTCCCGCCACGCCCCCTGTGGTGGCTGGCCCTGCCCGCCTTCGCCGTCTTCGGCTGGGTGCTGCGCGGCCGTGGCTGGAAGGCGGCACTCGGTCTCGGCTACCTCTTCGGCCTGGGCTTCCTGCTGCCGCTGCTGGTGTGGACCGGCGTCGAGGTCGGCCCCGGGCCCTGGCTCGCGCTGGTGGCGATCGAGGCGATCTTCATCGCGCTGGTCGGTGCAGGCATCGCCGCGGTCTCGAAGCTGCCCGGCTCGCCGGTGTGGGCGGCCGCCGTGTGGATCGCCGGAGAGGCGGCACGCGCGCGTGCGCCGTTCCAGGGCTTCCCCTGGGGCAAGATCGCGTTCGGCCAGGCCGACGGGGTCTTCCTGCCGCTCGCCGCGGTGGGCGGCACACCCGTCCTAGGCTTCGCCGTCGTCCTGTGCGGCTTCGGCCTGTACGAGACCGTGCGTCTGCTCGTGCAGCGACGGGGGACGGGTGGCGTACGGCGTCCGGCCGCGGCCGTGGCCCTGCTGAGCGTGGCCGTACCCGTGGTCGGGGCGCTCGCGGCCCGGACGCTGGTGAGCGACAAGGCCGAGGACGGCACCGTGACCGTCGCCGCCATCCAGGGCAACGTGCCGCGCGCGGGGCTGGAGTTCAACGCCCAGCGGCGGGCCGTGCTCGAGTACCACGCGCGTGAGACCGAGCGGCTGGCCGCCGAGGTGAAGGCAGGCAAGGCCCAGAAGCCCGACATCGTGCTGTGGCCGGAGAACTCCTCCGACGTCGACCCCTTCGCGGACGCCGACGCGGCCGCGATCATCGAGCAGGCGGCCAAGACCATCGACGCGCCGATCTCCGTCGGCGGCGTCGTCGAGCGGGGCGGCAAGCTCTACAACGAGCAGATCCTGTGGGACCCGGTCAAGGGCCCCACGGACACCTACGACAAGCGGCAGATCCAGCCGTTCGGCGAGTACCTCCCGCTGCGCTCCCTCGTCGGCGCGATCAACAAGAACTGGACCTCCATGGTCCGCCAGGACTTCAGCCGGGGCACCGAGCCGGGCGTCTTCCGGATGGCCGACGCCAAGGTCGGCCTGGTCACCTGCTACGAGGCCGCGTTCGACTGGGCCGTGCGCTCCGAAGTGACCGACGGCGCGCAGCTGATCTCCGTGCCGAGCAACAACGCGACCTTCGACCGCAGCGAGATGACCTACCAGCAGCTCGCGATGTCCCGGGTGCGCGCCGTGGAGCACAGCCGGACCGTCACCGTGCCGGTGACCAGCGGCGTCAGCGCGATCATCATGCCGGACGGGCGGATCACCCAGAAGACCGGCATGTTCGTGCCCGCCTCGCTGGTGCAGAAGGTGCCGCTCAGGTCGTCGCAGACCCCGGCCACCCGGCTCGGCATCCTGCCCGAGATGGCCCTGGTGCTGGTCGCCGCGGGCGGGCTCGGCTGGGCGATCGGCTCGGGGCTGCGCGGGCGTCGCGCCCAGGACGTGTGACCGTACGCCGGTCCTGCGCCGTCGGGAAGATCACCAGGTTGTCATCGACGGCGGTTAGGGTCGGCTCATGGCTACCCCTGATTTCATCCGCACCCTTCGGAAGTCCATCGGGCACGACCTCCTCTGGCTGCCCGGCGTCAGCGCCGTCGTCCTCGACGACCAGGGCAGAGTGCTGCTCAACCGCCGCTCGGACACCGGCAAGTGGTCGCTGATCGGTGGCATTCCGGAACCGGGGGAGCAGCCCGCGGCCTGTGCCGTGCGGGAGGTCGAGGAGGAGACGGGTGTCCACTGCGTCGTGGAGCGGGTGGTCGTCGTCCAGGCGCTCAGGCCCGTGACATACGACAACGGCGACACCTGCCAGTACATGGACATCTGTTTCCGATGCCGGGCCGTCGGCGGCGAGGCGCGGGTCAACGACGACGAGTCGCTGGAGGTGGGCTGGTTCGCGCTGGACGCCCTCCCGGAACTGAACGAGTTCGGGCTGCAGCGGATCAAGCAGGCCCTGACCGACGCACCCACATGGTTCGACTCTACGAGTTCTGACTGAAGTGTGGGGCGCCACCACATGTGGTGAGGGCCGGGTGCTGCCTAGGGTCGGAACATGACCGCTAGCAGCGCCCTCCCGGGCCCCCACGCCCCCACGCTCGACCTCGGCGGCCGCACCGCCCTCGTCACCGGCGCCGCCGGCGGCATCGGCCGTGCCTGTGCGCTGCGGCTCGCGGCGGCCGGGGCCAAGGTGAGAGCGGTCGACCGGGACGCGGTCGGCCTGGACGCGCTCGCCGAGCGGTCCGCGGGGCTGGCGGGCACCGTCGAACCGCACGTCCTCGACCTCACCGACCTGGACGCCGCCGAGCACGCCGCCGCGGGCACCGACGTCCTCGTCAACAACGCCGGCCTCCAACTGGTGCGCCCGATCGAGGAGTTCCCGCCCGAGGTGTTCCACACGGTGCTCACCGTGATGCTGGAGGCGCCGTTCCGGCTGATCCGCGGTGCCCTTCCGCACATGTACGGACAGGGGTGGGGGCGGATCGTCAACGTGTCCTCGGTGCACGGTCTGCGGGCCTCGGCCTACAAGGCGGCCTATGTGGCCGCCAAACACGGTCTGGAGGGTCTGTCCAAGACGGCCGCTCTCGAAGGTGCCCCCCACGGCGTGACCTCGAACTGTGTGAACCCCGCCTATGTGCGCACCCCACTGGTCGAACGGCAGATCACCGACCAGGCGCGGGCGCACGGCATCCCCGAGGAGCGCGTGGTGTCCGAGGTGCTGCTCCAGGACAGCGCGCTCAAGCGGCTCATCGAGCCGGAGGAGGTCGCCGAGGCCGTGGCCTACCTGTGCGGTCCACAGGCGTCCTTCGTCACCGGGACCTCGCTCGTCCTCGACGGCGGCTGGACCGCGCACTGAACGGCGAGCACCGTGCCACACCCGGGGCCCGCGGATCGGACGGGCGACCGGACCGGAGTTCTCCACAGGCCTGACGGGGTGAGCGTGCGATGAGCAATCCTGTGGGCATGTCCAGCGATCACGTGCAGTCCGCCGAGCGCCCCGTCGGCAGTGCCGAGGCACCCTTCCTCGAGCTGCTGGCCAGGGGCGCCTCCGCCGACGCCTACGAACAGCCGGTGCTGATCGCCCGCGCCGAGGGACGGCCGGCCGAGCGGATCGCCGCGCTCGAGCAGGCCAAGGCGGTCGCCCTGCGGGTGCGCTCCGAGCTGGAGGGCCGGCGCCGGCGGGAGGCCGAGCTGTCCGCCCTGTTCGAGACCGCCCACGACCTGGCCGGGCTCAGGGACCTGGACGCGGTGCTGCGGGCCATCGTGCAGCGCGCCCGGTCCCTGCTCGGCACGGACGTGGCCTACCTCAGCCTGAACGACCCGGCGCGGGGCGACACGTACATGCGGGTCACCGAGGGCTCGGTCGCGGCCCGCTTCCAGCAGCTGCGGCTCGGGATGGGTGAGGGGCTCGGCGGACTGGTCGCCCAGACCGCCCGCCCCTACGTCACCGACGACTACTTCAAGGACGACCGCTTCCAGCACACCCTCACCATCGACTCGGGCGTACGGGACGAGGGCCTGGTCGCCATCCTCGGGGTGCCGCTGACCCTGGGGCACCACGTCATCGGCGTGCTGTTCGCGGCGGACCGGCGGGCCCGGGTCTTCGAGCGGGAGCAGATCGCGCTCCTCGGGTCCTTCGCCGCGCTGGCCGCGGCCGCCATCGACACCGCGAACCTGCTCACCGAGACCCGCTCGGCCCTCACCGAACTGGAGCGGGCCAACGAGATCATCCGGGACCACAGCGGTGTCATCGAGCGCGCCTCCGACGTCCACGACCGGCTCGCCGAACTGGTGCTGCGCGGCGGCGGGGTGCACGACGTGGCCGCGGCCGTCTCCGAGATCCTCCACGCCACGGTCGAGTTCACCGAGCTCGCGTCCGCCGAGGCGCTGGAGGCATCCCGGGCGGAAGGCCACGCCGTACGGCAGGGGGACGACTGGATCGCCGCCGTCGCCGCCGGCGGCGAACTCCTGGGCGCGCTGGTGCTGCGCGGCCATCCCGGGCTCGACCCCGTGGACCAGCGCACCCTGGAGCGCGCCGCGATGGTCACCTCGCTGCTCCTGCTGGCCAGGCGGTCCGCCGCCGAGGCCGAACAGCGGGTGCGTGGCGAGCTGTTGGACGACCTGCTCGACGCCCGGGACCACGACCCCCGTCTGCTGCGCGAACGGGCCGCCCGGCTGGACGCCGACCTCGACGCCACCCATGTCGTGCTGGCCGCCCGGCTTGAGGGCCCGGCGGCCGACGCCGACCAGGAGGCGGCCGCCCGCAGACGCCTGTGGTCCGCGGCCTCCCACCTCGCCGCCACCCGGCACGGCCTGGCCGCCGCCCGTGACGGCGGCACCGTTCTGCTGCTGCCCCTCACCGCCGGGGACACGGCCACCGAACTGGCCCGCCGCACCGCCGGGCACCTCGGCACGGCCGTGCACGAGGCGGTGACGGTCGGCGCCTCGGCCCCGGTGCGCGACCTCGCCATGCACCTGGACGCGGTGGCCGCCGCCTACGAGGAGGGCCGGCGTTGCCTCGACGCGCTGCGTCTGCTGGGCCGCTCGGGGGACGGCGCCGCCGCCGAGGACTTCGGATTCCTCGGCCTGCTCCTGGCCGGTGACCGGGACATCGCCGGCTTCGTCGACCGGACCATCGGCCAGGTGGTCGCCTACGACGACCGGCGGGGCACCGATCTCCTGCGCACCCTCGACGCCTACTTCGCGTGCGGCATGAGCCCGGCCCGCACCAAGGACGAGCTGCACGTCCACGTGAACACCGTCGCCCAGCGCCTGGAGCGCGTCGGCCGCCTGCTCGGCGAGGACTGGCAGAGCCCCGCCCGGGCGTTGGAGATCCAACTCGCCCTGCGGCTGCACCGGTTGTCGGCGCCGACACGGCACTGACCCCCGCACGCAGGGCGTACGGGGGCCGGTCGGGCCTGGGCGCTCGGGCTCAGGCGGTCCGGGCGTCCGCCGCGGGGGACGTGGCTGCCGGCTCCGGCTCGGCGTCCGGCTCGGCGTCGGCCAGGTCCCGGTGGCGGGTCTCCTGGGCGACACCGACGGCGACGACCGTCAGGACGGCTGCGGCGATGACGTAGAGGGCGATCGGGGTGGAGCTGCCGTAGTCGGAGAGGAGGGCGGTGGCGATGAGCGGGGCCGGGGCGCCGGCCGCGACGGAGGCGAACTGGGCCCCGATGGAGGCGCCGGAGTAGCGCATCCGGGTCGCGAACATCTCGGAGAAGAAGGCGGCCTGGGGCGCGTACATGGCGCCGTGCATGATGAGTCCGACGGTCACCGCGAGGATCAGGTTGCCGAAGCCGCCGGTGTCGACGAGTGCGAAGAACGGGAACATCCACAGCCCTACGCCGACCGCGCCGAACAGGTACACGGGGCGCCGGCCGATGCGGTCCGACAGGGCGCCCCAGGCGGGGATCACCGCGAAGTGCACGGCCGAGGCGATCAGCACCGAGTTGAGAGCCGTCTGCTTGGAGACACCGGCCGACGTGGTGGCGTAGACGAGGATGAACGCGGTGATGACGTAGTAGCTGATGTTCTCCGCCATGCGCGCGCCCATCGCGATCAGCACGTCGCGCCAGTGGTGGCGCAGCACGGAGACGATCGGTAGTTTCTCGGTCGCACCGGACCGGGCCGCCTTGCGGGCCTCCGCCTGCGCCAACGCCTGTTTGAACACGGGGGATTCGTCGACGGACAGCCGGATCCACAGACCGACGATCACCAGCACGCCGGAGAGCAGGAAGGGAATCCGCCAGCCCCAGCTGCCGAACGCGGCGTCCGACAGAACGGCGGTCAGCAGTGACAACACACCCGTGGCCAGGAGCTGCCCGGCCGGCGCACCGGTCTGCGGCCACGAGGCCCAGAAGCCGCGCCGCCTGGCGTCCCCGTGCTCGGACACGAGCAGTACGGCCCCGCCCCACTCTCCGCCGAGCGCGAAGCCCTGGACCAGGCGCAGCACGGTCAGCAGCACGGGAGCGGCCGTGCCGACGGTCGCGTGCGTCGGCAGCAGTCCGATCGCGAAGGTCGCCCCGCCCATCAGCAGCAGGCTCAGGACCAGCAGTTTCTTACGTCCGAGCCGGTCACCGTAGTGTCCGAACACCAGGGCGCCGACCGGCCGGGCGGCGAACCCGACGGCGTAGGTCAGGAAGGACAGCAACGTCCCGACGAGCGGGTCGGAGTCGGGAAAGAAGAGTTTGTTGAAGACCAGGGCGGCCGCGGAGCCGTAGAGGAAGAAGTCGTACCACTCGATGGTGGTGCCGATGAGGGACGCGGCGACGATGCGCTTGAGGTTGTTCGGGGCCGGTGGAGCGGTTGCGGGCGACGACATCGGCACCACTTCCTGGGGTGTGACGGGGACGTTTGCGTGTCGTCACACCGTAGGAATGCGCACGTCAGGCGCACATGTGGCCGGGCAACATAGTTCGGGGGTTGGCTATGCGTACGACCACCATGCCAGCTCGTGTGAAGGAGGTTCAGGGGAGCGATGGTGGTCGCAACGAGTGCCGTCCGGTTTCCCGTCCCCGACCTTGCTCAGTGCACCGGGATGATGTCGGGGGCGCCGAGCCGTACCGCGTCGGCGGTCTGGTCGTCCGGCTGCTGCTGGGCGGCGCGTTCGGCGGCCACCCGCTTCAGGTAGTGGTTGACCTCACGGTCCCGGTGCGCTTGGTCCCATCCCAGGTGAGGCGCCATCAGTTCCACGACGGTCTGCGCCGCGTCCACACCACGGTCCCAGGACTCGATGGAGATCCGAGTACGTCGGGCGAGCACGTCCTCCAGGTGGCGGGCACCCTCATGGGTCACCGCGTACACGGCCTCGACCCGCAGGTAGTCGTCGGAGCTCGGCAACGGCTCGCCGAGCGAGGAGTCGGCTGCGACCATGGCGAGCAGCTCGTGCACCAGGGAGCCGTAGCGGTTCAACAGGTGCTCGATCCGGGCGACATGGAGCCCGGAGCTCTCGGCGAGGTTGTGGCGGGAGTTCCAGAGGGCCGGATAGCCGTCGGCGCCGAGCAGCGGAACGCGCTGCGTGACGCAGTCGGGCACTTTCTCGTCCAGGCCGCGGACCGCCTCGTCGACTGCGTCCTTCGCCATCACCCGATAGGTCGTGAACTTGCCGCCGGCCACCACGACGAGACCGGGTACCGGGTGGGCGACCAGGTGCTCCCGTGACAGTTTGCTGGTTTCCGCGGCCTCGCCGGACAGGAGGGGACGCAGACCGGCGTAGACGCCTTCGACATCCTCCGGAGCCAAAGGCGTGGCCAGGACGCTGTTGACGTGTTCCAGCAGGTAGGTGACGTCCTTGGAGCTGAGGGCGGGATGGGCCTTGTCGAGTGTCCAGTCGGTGTCGGTGGTCCCGATGATCCAGTGTCGTCCCCAGGGGATGACGAACAGCACGCTCTTCTCGGTGCGGAGGATGAGCCCGGTGCGGGAGTTGATCCGGTCACGGGGGACCAGCAGGTGTACGCCCTTGGAGGCGCGGACGTGGAACTGGCCGCGCGTACCGGCGAGGGCCTGGGTGTCGTCGGTCCACACGCCGGTCGCGTTGATGACCTGCTTGGCTCGTACCTCTGTCTCGTCGCCGGTCTCCAGGTCCGTGACAGCGGCTCCCACCACCCGCTCGCCCTGCCGCAGGAAGCGGCTGACACGGGTGCGGTTGGCGGCCAGCGCTCCGTAGGCGACAGCCGTGCGGGCGAGGAACATGGTGTGCCGGGCGTCGTCGACCTGGGCGTCCCAGTACTGGATCGCGCCGACCAGGGCGTCGGAGCGCAGCGCGGGCGCCTCGTGCAGAGCTCGGCGCTTGAGCAGGTGGCGGTGGTGGGGCAGACCTCTGGAGGTACCGGAGGCAGCGGCCATGGTGTCGTACAGCAGCACGCCGGCGCCGACGTACGGACGCTCCCGGATCCGGTGTTGCAGAGGGTAGAGGAACGGCACCGGACGCACCAGATGAGGGGCCAGGACCTGAAGCAGGAGTCCGCGTTCCTTC
Organism: Streptomyces sp. NPDC005483; assembly: GCF_040606035.1. Classification (NCBI taxonomy): domain Bacteria; kingdom Bacillati; phylum Actinomycetota; class Actinomycetes; order Kitasatosporales; family Streptomycetaceae; genus Streptomyces; species Streptomyces sp. NPDC005483. The sequence continues at coordinate 407,965 of NZ_JBEXEA010000003.1, read as the reverse complement.
AGGGCTTCGGCGACGAGCCGGAAGTCCAGCATCTCCAGGTAGCGCAGGCCGCCGTGGATGAGTTTGCTGGAGCGGCTGGAAGTGCCCGAGGCCCAGTCCCGGGCTTCGACGAGGCCGACTCTCAGGCCCCGAGTGGCGGCGTCCAGGGCCGCGCCGGCGCCGACTACGCCGCCTCCGACGACGAGGACGTCAAGCTCGCCCTCTCCGAGTCGGACGAGGGCCTCCGCGCGTGCGCCGGGCGAGAGAGCCACCGGGTTCGCCATGGTCTTCTCCTCGTGCAGCGGGTGCGGGCGGCGCACGCGGCTCGGGCGGGCCCATTCGGTCGCTCCCGGCCGGAACCTATTCGACCTTGGCCCAGTCGAGCGTGCGCTCCACCGCCTTCTTCCAGCCCGCGTATCCTTCCGCGCGCTGTTCCTCGGACCACTGGGGTGCCCAGCGCTTGGACTCCTGCCAGTGGGTGCGCAGTTCGTCCGTGTCCTGCCAGAAACCGGTGGCCAGACCGGCGGCGTAGGCAGCGCCGAGCGCGGTGGTCTCGGCGACGACCGGGCGGCTGACCGGGACGCCGAGGACGTCGGCCTGGATCTGCATGCACAGGTCGTTGGCCGTCACGCCGCCGTCGACCTTGAGCACGTCGAGGTGGACGCCGGAGTCCTGCTCCATGGCTTCCACCACGTCGCGGCTCTGGTAGCAGATGGCTTCCAGGGCGGCCCGCGCCAGGTGGCCGCCGTCGTTGTACCGGGCGAGGCCGACGATCGCGCCGCGGGCGTCGGAACGCCAGTAAGGGGCGAACAGGCCGGAGAAGGCGGGGACGAAGTAGATCCCGCCATTGTCTTCGACGGTACGCGCCAGGCGTTCGCTCTCGGCGGCATCGTTGATGATCTTCAGCTGGTCGCGCAGCCATTGCACCGCGGAGCCGGTGACGGCGATGGAGCCTTCGAGTGCGTAGATCGCCGGGCTGTCGCCGAACTGGTACGCCACGGTGGTCAGGAGGCCGTGCTGGGACCGCACCAGTTCCGTGCCGGTGTTGAGTACCAGGAAGTTGCCGGTGCCGTACGTGTTCTTGGCTTCGCCGGGCGCGTAGCAGACCTGTCCGACGGTGGCTGCCTGCTGGTCGCCGAGCACACCGGTGATGGGGATGGCCGCCCGCAGCGGCCGGGACGTACGGGTCTGGCCGAACGCTTCCTGGTGGGAGGACGGGCTGATGGTCGGCAACATCGCCCGGGGAACGCCGAAGAAGCCCAGCAGCTCGTCGTCCCAGTCGAGGGTCTCCAGGTCCATCAGCATGGTGCGGCTGGCATTGGTCACGTCGGTGGCGTGGACGCCGCCGTCGGGGCCGCCGGTGAGGTTCCACAGCACCCAGGCGTCGGTGTTGCCGAAGAGGGCATGGCCCTGCTCGGCCGCTTCGCGGACTCCGTCGACGTTCTCCAGGATCCACTGGATCTTGCCGCCGGAGAAGTACGTGGCCGGCGGCAGCCCTGCCTTGCGGCGGATGACGTCGCCCTGGCCCGAGCGGTCCAGCGCTGCCGCGATGGAGTCGGTACGGGTGTCCTGCCAGACGATGGCGTTGTAGTAGGGGCGGCCGTTGCGCGGGTCCCAGACGACCGTCGTCTCCCGTTGGTTGGTGATACCGATGGCCGCCAGGTCCTCCGGCGATAGGTTTCCGTGCCGGAGCGCGTTCTGGATCACCGAGTTGGTGCGCTCCCAGATCTCCACCGGGTCGTGTTCTACCCACCCCGAGCGCGGGAGGATCTGTGAGTGCTCCAGCTGGTGCCGCGCCACCTCGTTGCCGGCATGGTCGAAGATCATGAAACGGGTGCTGGTGGTCCCTTGGTCCACCGCGCCGACGAAGTCCGCCATGGGATGCCGCCTCTCCTTGGGCTCTCCCGGGGCAGCCGGATCACGGCAACCCCGGGAACCGGTCAGTTCTCGTCCGGGGCCGGGACCCGTCCGGGGGGCTCCGGCTCAGCGGTCGGCAGGAACCGGCCGATGAAGACCTTGTACAGGCCCGCTCCCAGCAGACCTCCGATCAGCGGACCGACGATCGGCACCCAGAAGTAGAAGTTCCCGTACTGATCTCGCCACGCTCCGCCGTACCCGGTGAGGAAGCTGGCCAGCCGGGGACCGAAGTCGCGTGCCGGGTTGATCGCGTAACCCGCGTTGGTACCCCAGGCCATACCGATGCCCACGACGATCAGACCGACGATGAACGGCGCCAGGTTGGCGCCGGGGGGCGTGTTGAGCAGGTCCGTGACCGCCAGGATCAGCAGCAGCAGGATCGCGGTGCCGATGATCTGGTCGCGGAATGCGCCCCATTCGTGGACCGGCAGGTTCGGATTGCCGTTGGCGGGCAGCGTGGAGAAGACGCCCTGCGTCTTGATCGTGTGGGTGGGATCTGCCTTCGCCAGCGCCTCGGTGTAGTTCCACCGGACGATCAGGGCTGCCACGAAGGCGCCGGCTGTCTGGGCCAGCGCGTAGGGAGCCACTTTGCTCCACGGGAAACCCTTGAACGCCGCCAGCGAGACGGTCACCGCGGGATTGAGGTGCGCACCGCTCAGCCTCGCCGCGACGTACACACCAAGGGTGACGCCGAGGCCCCAGGCCCAGGCGATGCTGTCGTGGTTTCCCAGGCCGCCCGGCGGAGTCGTGAGGGCCCCGCCGGCGACTACCTGAGCCACCACGCCACAACCGAAGAGGATGAGGATCATGGTGCCGGCGAATTCCGCTGAAAGCTCGCCGACCAGCCCTGATCGCTTGAGTCGCTCAGCCATGGGTGCCCGCTTCCCGCCGGCCCAAGGGTCGGCCGTCGACTGCCCCGAGTCCTCCAGAAATCATTGTAGAACCGCCAGAGCCATACGCGCGCGGGGCGATGCAGCCCGCTGCGGCGGGCCAGGGAGGAGACGGAAGTCCGCCCGCCGACAGGAGACATTTGGGGCCGCCATGCATGTCCCGCTGCGGCTGCGACCGCCGCTTCTACACCAGCTCACGAGCACCGGCCGACAAGTGGCTGCGAAAGCGCCTTGGGCGCTCGAACCGGTCATCGCGCTCGGACTTGAACCCCGGCGTCGGGCGGCCGCCGGGCCGCTGGATCAGTGGAGGCGCGTTCCTCCTCAGCGCAGATTGATCCGGTCGGGGTCGACAGTGTGGCGCAAGGCGCAGTTCCGCGTCGGTGGGGGCTCTACGACGGTCAGGTCCTCGCCCACCTCCAGTTCCCAGCCGGTGGTGGCCCGTACTTGGTCGACGGTCACTCCTGGGTGGACGGCGGTCGGACGGAGTTCCTCGCCCGGTCCGCCGCGGGCCAGGGAGTTGCACCGCAGGCAGGCCCGCTACGCGTTGGAGACGATGTGCATCGGCGGCGGGCAGGGGCTGGCCGCGGTGTTCGAGCGCGTGCAGGGAGGGCCGCCCGCCCGGTACACGCCTGCTGAAGCGAGTCACGCGGAGCGTGAACAGGCGTCCCGGGTGGGGAAGTTGGCGTGTGCGGTCATACGGCGAGGGCGGGCGCGGAGCTTACGGGTGCGCGGCGCCGTCCGCTTCCTCGCCCACTTTTCGGGGCCGGCGGCTCCTTTCACGACACGCCCCGACAGGCCTGGCGCGGCTGACTGTCAGATGGGTCGCGCCGGTGACCTCAGCCGAAGAAGACCTGCTGCAGCAGATAGATGTCGATACCGGAGATGAGCAGAGCCGCCACCCACCCCACTGCGTGGGCGGTCGGTGCAAATGTGTGACAAGCCTGTCCTAGCGCCCTGAACGACAAGTCGGCGACGCACTCCGGTAGTTGGGGGGCGGTCCAGCGGGCCGAGCCGGAGAGGAAGGGCCGGTACGACGTGCCGAGTTGGGATCGCAGGCTGACGGGATCCTCGCCCACTACGCCGCCGTACGTCTGTTGGTGGCCCCGGCACCGCACCCGCACGTGGTCGCCGCCTGCGCGTTCCTCGCCCGGCCCGGCGACCTCGCCGATGAGGGGCCGCTGCACGAACGCCTGCCCCGCCGGCAGGAGTGGGCCCATCAGGTCACCGCGGGGCTGGAGTCCGGACGCGCCGACGATCCGGTCCTGCGGGCCGAGCGGTGGCGGCACGCCTGTCTGCAGCGGGGCGGTGGGCCGGACGCCGGACGACGAGGGCATCGGCTGCGAGCTCGTGGCTCAGTTCCGCGAGTTGCCGAACAAGAGGCGGTAACCGATCAGCAGGACCAGGGAGCCGCCGATCGCCGCGCCCCAGGTGTAGAGGTCGAAGAAGTGGCTCTGTACCGGGCGGTCGAGGAAGCGCGCGGAGAGCCAGCCGCCGACGAACGCTCCCGCGACCCCGATGAGGGTGGTGCCGATCAAGCCGCCCGGGTCGCGGCCGGGCAGCAGGATCTTGGCGATGGCTCCGGCGAGCAGACCCAGAATGATCCAGCCGATGATGCCCACGTTGTAGTCCTCCAGTCGGATCGGGCCGGACGGAGGCCGCCGGGCCCGGGACACTTCGGTTGCCTGATTGCGCAAGCCTAGGGACTGCAGCCAGGGAGGAACGGGGTCCGATGGCCGCTGGTGACAAGTCGTCGACGTTCTTTCACACGCTTATTACATTGCGCAACCGATGAAGTGGAGGCGCTCTCGTGGGCCCTGCCCCGCCCCCTTACACTGAGACAGCACACGTGCGTTGACAGTGACCGGGGCGGAACAGGAGGGGACCGTGGCGACACTCGCCGGTGGCTTCGAGGATCCGTCCGACGAGGTCCTGACCGAGGCGGCCGCCGTGTTCGGACTCCTCGCCTCCTCCGCCCGGCTGCACATCATGTGGGCGCTGTCCCAGGGCGAGAGCGACGTCACCCACCTCGCCGACCGGGTCGGCGGGGCGCTGCCCGCGGTCAGCCAGCACCTGGCGAAACTGAAACTCGCCGGGCTCGTCCGCTCCCGCCGCGAGGGCCGCCGGCAGATCTACTACGTCGACGACCCCGACATCGTCACCGTCGTCCGCGTCATGGTCGGCCAGCTGACGGCCCGTACCGGATCTGCCGCCGCGCACGGCAGCGCCTCACGCAGCTCTTAGCCCGCGACTCCTCGACTCCCGACCCGACGGCCACGCCCACCCCGACGCGGCCTGCGGTGTACCCGACCTGCACCGCGCCACCTTCGACGAGGTCAGGAAGGGCACGGACGCCGCGTACCGCAGCTGGGAGGAACCACCCGACCACCGGGACCTCGCCATGGCGAAGGGCTGAGGGTCCAGGAGGTTGCCGCGTTCCGCCATGAGATCTCTCACCTGTGAAATACGGCGGAGCCGCGCTGGTCGGGCCAGGGGTTTGTTAGATTGCGCAACTACGCAACCTAGGCGAAGTTCCTGCTTGGCCTGCCCGTACACCGCCGCGCACGCCCGGCCGCCCACCCCATGGCCCGGCCTGAGGGGCCCGACCGTTTCGTGGGAGTGGTAGATGAGCGAGCGGTGGGACGGCGGCCCGGGCGGTCAGGCCACACGCAGCCGTACCGGCAGGGTGCCGGGCCAGCGGGAGGGCGAGGCGGGCGGGACACCGCGTCCCGGCGGCCGGGCCGCGGCCCGTGCGGCGGCCCGCTCGCAGGGCGGCAGCCGGGCGCGTCGCCGGGCCCGCCCGGTGCCGCGCGGCAGGCGGGTGCTGAAGATCATCGGGATGGGTCTGGCGCTCCTCGTCCTGGGCACGGCCGGGGCCGGCTGGTGGTTCTACCAGCACCTCAACGGCAACATCAACAGCGTCTCGCTCGACGGCAAGGGCGGTTCGGAGAAGGCCGACGCCTTCGGCCGTACCCCCATCAACATCCTGGTCATGGGCTCGGACGGTCGCACCAGCAAGGCGGACTGCAAGCTGGGCGGCGGCTGCTCCCAGACCGGCGTGCAGACCGGGAACGGCAACGCGGACGTACAGATGGTGGTGCACATATCCGCGGACCGCTCCAACGCCACCGTCATGAGCATCCCCCGCGACACCATGGTCGACATCCCGGCCTGCAAGGACAGCGCGAGCGGCCAGTCCACGTCCGGCTACTACGGCCAGATCAACGGCGCCCTCCGGTACGGCCCCGCCTGTCAGGTGGCCACCATCCACCAGCTCACCGGCATCCCCATCGACCACTTCGTGAAGCTCGACTTCTCCGGCGTGGTCAAGATGTCCGACGCGGTCGGCGGTGTCTCCGTGTGCGTCAACAACAACGTGTACGACACCTATTCGCACCTGAAACTGTCCAGCGGCTCGCACACACTCAAGGGCAAGGCGGCCCTGGAGTTCGTCCGTTCCCGGCACGGTTTCGGCAACGGCAGCGACCTCGGCCGTACGGTCTCCCAGCACATCTTCCTCAGCGCGATGATCCGGAAGTTCAAGAGCGCGGGCACGCTCACCAACCCCACCGCGGTCTACGGCCTCGCCGACGCCGCCACCAAGGCGCTCACCGTGGACGACGGTCTCGGCAGCGTCAAGAAGCTGATCGGGCTCGCCGCCGACGTGAACAAGGTCCCCACCAAGCGGATGACCTTCACGACGATGCAGACCGCCCCCGACCCCCACGACCCCAACCGGGTGGTGGTGGGCGCGGGTGCCAAGGCCCTCTTCTCCAGCATCGCCGACGACCAATCCCTGACCGGCGGCTCCGGCAAGAAGTCCGCGGCGGCCTCCGCGACGGCCACGGCCTCGGCGGTACCCGCCTCGCAGATCGCCGTGACCGTCGAGAACGGCACCGAGATCACCGGCCGCGCCTCCGACATCGCGAAGGCGCTCACCGGTCAGGGCTTCAGTTCCGCCACGACCACCGCCAACGCGCCGAGCCCCGCGACGACCACCACCCTCACCTACGGCACCGGCCAGAAGGCCGAGGCCCAGACGACCGCCAAGGCCCTCGGACTGCCCACCTCGCACCTCGATGAGGGCACCGGCAGCGGCCTGACCCTGGTGATCGGCAACGACTGGACGCGCGGCACCACGTTTCCCGGCGGTTCGTCCTCGCCGGCGCCCGCCGACACCAAGGCCGCGGTCTCCAACGCCCAGGCTCAGACCGCCGACGAGGCCAAGACCTGCGCCAAGGTCAGCCCCTTCAAGACGGTCTCCCTCAACGGGGTCGCGATGACACCGGCGCAGGCGTACGCGGCGTCCCCCGACAAGAAGGACTCCGACGAGTGAGGCGGGGACCGGACCTGTGGTTGTACAGTTGCGCAAGCTGGCAACAATGAGCGTAGAGAAGGGACCCGCGGCATGCTGCGCAACGGACTGGAGCCCTGGCACCTGCTGATCGTGGCGATCATGATCATCCTGCTGTTCGGCTCCAAGAAGCTCCCTGAGGCCGCTCGCGGGCTCGGCAAGTCGATGCGCATCCTCAAGAGCGAGGCCAAGGCCATGAAGGAGGACGGCACCGCGCAGAGCACCGCCGCCCCTGCAGAGTCCGCCCCGCAGGTCGCCCGGTCCGCACCCGCGGAGACCACCGCCGCGCATCGGGCGGCCGAGGGCAACCCGGCCCACTGAACTCCCGTACGCCGGGCAGGGCCGGCGAGTTGACGGCGACCACGTCGACCCGGCGCTGAACCCGGCCCCTGCGCTGCGAGGCCGCGGCAGTGTCGCCGTAAGCTCCCGCCCATGAGTGAGGCAGACGAGGGCCCCGGCAGACGAGTCGTCGACGGGCGCTTCGAGTTGGAGGCCCGTCTCGGCGGCGGCGGGATGGGCACGGTCTGGCGGGCCAGGGACTTGGTGCTGCACAGGATGGTCGCGGTCAAGGAGGTCCGCCCGCCCGACCGGGACCTCGCCGAGTACGACCCCGGCAGCGCGCGGATGCTGCGGGAGCGGGTGCTGCGCGAGGCGCGGGCCCTGGCCCGGATCGACCATCCGAACGTCGTCACGATCCACCACATAGTCGACGGCGGCGAAGGCACCTACCCGTGGATCGTCATGGAGCTGGTCAGCGGCGGCTCGCTCGCCGACCGGCTCTCCCAGGGGCCGACGCCGCCGGCCGAGGCGGCGCGGATCGGCCGGGGTGTGCTGGCCGCGCTGGCCGCCGCGCACGACGCAGGCATCCAGCACCGGGACGTCAAGCCCGCCAACGTCCTGCTGAGGTCCGACGGGCGCCCCGTCCTCACCGACTTCGGCATCGCCGCGATCCGTGAGACGACCAGCCTCACCGCCACCGGCTCCATCATCGGCACACCCGACTTCATGGCACCGGAACGGATCTCGGGCCACGAGGGTGGATCCGCCTCCGACCTGTGGTCGCTCGCGATGATGCTGTACACCGCCGTGGAGGGCCACCACCCGCTGCGCCGCGGCAGCACCCTCGCCACCCTCGCCGCCGTCCTCAACGAGGACGTGCCCCCGCCGGTGCGGGCCGGTGGTGCCCTCGGCGACGTACTGATGAGCGTGCTCGTACGGGATCCGGCGGCGCGGCCGACGTCCGCCGAGCTGGACCGACGGCTGGCCGGGATCGAGTCGGGGCACACCGGACCCGTGACCGCGGGGCGCCCGCCCACCTCCTACCCGTTGAACCCGCCGTCCGACGGCACGGCCCCGTCGTACCCGGGTTCGTACCCGGGGGCCTTCGTCCCGCACACCGCTCCTCTCGCCGGCGCCCCCGCCGGATTCGGGCCGCCGCGCTTCCCCGCCGGGCCCGGCCAGCCGGTGACCTCGCCCGTCCGGGCGGGCCGCCGGGCCCGGTTCGGACCGGGAGCCCTGCTCGGCGTCTCGGTGACCTCGCTCGCGGGCGCCCTGGTCCTGATGTGGTGGCTGCTGCCCTTCGGAGGCAACTCGGGCGGTTCGGGGGACGCGGCGAACACCGGCGCCTCGTCCTCCGCCATCTCGGCCCCGGAGTCGAGCGGCTCCCCGACCGCCGCGCCGGCAGGACGGCAGTCGAAGGACACCACGGCCACGACCCTGCTCACCCCCGGCGGCATCCGCACCGCCATCAAGGCGTTGGAGCAGGAGAGCGGCCGGGACAGGTTCGGTGACTTCACCGTCTACGACGACTACGTGTCGGCCGAGATGATGGTCGAGGGCAGCGACAGCAGGTACGACACCTACGCCTACCGCCCGGGGCAGGGCGTGGAGAAGGGCATCATCAAGGGCACCCTGGTCGGCGGCGACCAGCCCTTCCGCCTGGACGGCTTCGACTGGGACAAGGTGCCCACGCTCCTGGAGGAAGCCCGGAAGAAGCTCAACGTCGGTCACCCGGAAACCCGCTACCTGGTGGTGAGACAGCCCAACGACACCTTCGACACGCCCCTCGGCATGGCCGTCTACCTGAGCAACGAGTACAGCCAGTCCGGCTATCTGGAGGCGACCACCAAGGGCAAGGTGACCCGCGTCATGCCCGCGGAGGACTGAGGGGGCCGTACGACCGACCGACCGGCCGGGCGTGACGTGTCGTACCGGCCCCGGTCAGAGGCGGATGACGACGAGAGCGGTGTCGTCGGCGTTGCCGGTGGCCGGGAGGAGCTCCGTCAGGAGCGCGTCGGCCAGCGCGTCGGGGCCGGCGTGGCGGTGGCGGGTGAGCGCGTCGGTGAGACGGGCCAGGCCGGTGTCGATGTCCTCGGTGCGGCGCTCGATCAGGCCGTCGGTGTAGAGGACCAGCGTGGCGCCCTCGTCGAAGGGCGTGGTGGCCTCCGGACGGATGGCGTGTTCGGGGCTGGCGCCGAGCGGCGGGTCGGTGGCCCGGTCCAGGAAGGACACCGTGCCGTCGGTGTGCAGCAGGGCGGGCGGAAGGTGGCCCGCGCTGCTGTAGGTGAGGGTGTGGTCGTCCCAGTCGATGAAGGCCGTCGCCGCCGTGGTCGACTCGGCGCCGTCCACCGAACGGGCGTACAGCCCTAGGGCTTCCAGAGCCCGGGCCGGGCCGTCGGCGACGCGGGTGGCGGCGCTCAGCGCGCTGCGCAGCTGGCCCATGACGCAGGCGGCCGCCAGACCATGGCCCACGACGTCACCGACTGCGACGGCGAGACGGTCGCCCGGCAGGTCGACGAGGTCGTACCAGTCGCCACACACATTGAGGGCGCCGACGGCGGGCCGGTACCGGACGGCCGCCTGATGATGGTCCAGGGGTCTGGGGGCGGGCAGCAGGGCCTCCTGAAGGGCCAGGGCGACCTCGCGTTCGCGGGCGTGCGCCTGGCGCAGACGCTCGTTCACCTCCTGGAGTTCCCGGGCCCGGGTGTACAGCTCGGCCTCCAGGACGCGCGCCCGGCTGTCGCCGCCCGGTCCGCCGCGGGCGCGGATGAGCTCGGTGACCTCCTCCACCCGGTGCACGAGCAGCGTCACCTTGCCGTCGGTGCTGAGGACGGGGGCGTTGACGGGGCTCCAGAAGTGTTCCTGCCAGTGGCCGGGACGCTGGGGGTCCTCGATGTCGTAGCGCACCACCGCCATGGTGTCGCGCTCGCCCGTGGCCACCGCGCGCAGCATCGACTCGCGTGTCTCCCGCATCCCGGCCGCCGCCGAGTCATGGGGGTTCTCGGGGAAGACGTCGAAGATGTACCGGCCCACCAGCTGCTCGCGGGGGCGACCGGTGAGGCGTACGAAGTCATTGTTGACGTCGACGTACACCAGTTCGGGGGTCAGTAGCGCCACCATGCCGGGCAGGTCCCGGAAGACCGCCGCGTAGTCGATCTTCGGTTTCCTCATGTGCAGCCTGCCTCGACACGAGCCATCATGATGTGATTTTCCACGATAGATGGGAACGGCCCGACGTCTCGACAGCTACGGTCATCAAGCGGCCGGTGAACGGCTTGGTTCGGATTTCGTCGTGGGCGCGGCCCTCCGGCCGATCGCCCGAGTCCCGGAAGGACCCACTCGTATGCGTTACGCAGTCCTCGGTACCGGCATCGTCGGCCGGACGATCGCCGGCAAGCTCGCCTCCCTCGGCCACGACGTCGTCATCGGCACCCGCGATCCGGAAGCCACTCTCTCGCGTACCGAACCCGACGGCATGGGCAATCCGCCGTTCGCCCAGTGGCACGCCGACCACGGCCAGGTGCGTCTGGAGACCTTCGAGGCAGCCGCCGCCTTCGGGGAGACGGTCGTCAACACCACAGCCGGCGAGCAGAGCCTGAACGCCCTGCAAGCGGCGGGCGCACCCAACCTGAGCGGCAAGGTCCTGATCGATGTGGCCAACCCGCTGGACTTCTCCGCCGGGATGCCGCCGACGCTGGACCCGGTCAACACCGACAGCCTCGGCGAACGCATCCAGCGCGCCTTTCCCGAGGCCAAGGTCGTCAAGACCCTCAACACCATGAACTGTTTCGTCATGGTGGAGCCGGCCCGGGTGGCGGGGGAGCACACCGTCTTCGTCAGCGGCGACGACACCGGCGCCAAGAAGACCGTCACCGCGCTGCTGGGCTCCTTCGGCTGGCCCGAGTCGAGCGTCATCGACCTGGGCGACATCACCTCCGCCCGCGGCGTGGAGATGCTCCTGCCGATCTGGCTGCGCCTGTACGGCACGCTCGGCCACGGCGACTTCAACTTCCATGTCCAGGGGGCCCGGGTGGGCGGCTGAACCGGGGTTGTCGGTGCGGGGCGTGGACGAGCCGGTCCGCGGCGACACCCCGTGCCGCAGTGGGCCCGCCCCCGCGCGACTCCCGTGCGAGCCCTCGGCCGACGCGGTCACCACCCGGCTTCGGCTCGACGGCGCCGGCAACGGAGCCCGGCGTCGGGCGGGACAACCACTCCCTCAGCCGGCAGCCGGACGCACCGAATCCCGGATCACGAGCTGCGTGCTCAGCACCACGTGGTCGTCGGACGCAGACCCCACCTCGCGATCCAGGGCGAGACGTACGGCGGTGCGGCCCAGTTCCTCGTACGGGACCCGGACCGTGGTCAGGGCCGGGGTCAGATCGGCGGCGAACGGGACGTCGTCGAAGCCGACCACGGAGACCTCGCCCGGGACGCTCAGGCCGGCTTCGCGCAGGGCGGCCAGCGCGCCCAGCGCCACCACGTCGGACCCCGCGAACACCGCCGTGAACCCGACCCCGGTGCGCAGCGCCTCCCGGGTCCGCAGATAACCCGACGCCCGGGTGTAGTCCCCGCTCGTGTCCAACTCCGCGGCGTACGGCGTGCCGTGGGCGCGCAGCGCGTCCCGGTAACCGAGGCGCCGCTCCTCCGCGCTGCTGAAACCCGGCGCGCCACTGAGGAACAGGACCCGCCGATGACCGGCGGTGAGCAGATGCGCGGTGGCCTGGAAGGCGCCGCCGCGGTTGTCGTAGTCCACGACGGTGGCCGGCACACCCGCGGGCAGGGGCGGCCTGCCGCACAGCACCAGCCGGGACCCCGCGGAGTCCAGCGCCCTGGCGTATCCGGCCATACGGCGGTGATAGGCGTCGTCCGTCACGGTGCCGCCGACGAGGAGGACCGCCGCCGCGTGCTGTTCCCGCATCAGCTGGACCAGGTCGTCCTCCCGCTTGATGTCGTCCTTGGTCGAGCAGACCAGGCTGAGGCGGCCCCGACGACCGGCCTCCTCCTCCACGCCGGCCGCCACGTGGGCGAGGGAGGGGCCGGTGATGTCGCGCAGGACGAGGGCGACGGGTCCGGCGACCCGGCCGGAGAGTGCCTTGGCGTGGACGTTCACGACGTAGTGGAGGGAGTCGACGGCGGCCATGACCCGCTCCCTTGTCTGCGCGGACACCGGATAGTTGCCCGCCAGCGTCCGGGAAACGGTTGCTACGGAAACACCGGCCTTCGCGGCGACATCGCGGATCGTGCTGGGCCTGTCGGTCGGCGTCCTCTTCCGCTTCGCCCTCTTCGTCTCCTGGGCGCGGGTTGGCCCTTCTTCCTCGTCCGTCACGGCCCCGACGTTACTGCACCGGCTCGCGCTCGACTGCTCCGTCGGTCGGAAAGCATCCTAGTGGGTATGGAAAACGTCTACTACCGTATGGTTCCCCGTCCGCTCCCCGCCGAACGGTCAGCTCGGCCTCAGGACGACCGCCTGGCCGCCCGCCGGGGCCATGGCCACGCTCAGCGTGCTCTCCGAGGTGACGGACTGGGTGCTGACCACGACCGGGGTCTGATAGGGAGCGGCCCCGGGGGTTCCGTCGGCGTACACGGTCGCCGTGTACGTTCCGCCACCCAGGAACGAGAGCGGGACCGACAGGGTCCGGGACGTCTCGTCGGTCATGGCGCCGAGGTACCAGGTGTCGCCGCTCCGGCGGGCGACCGCCACGTACTCGCCGATCGACCCGGCCAGGGTCCGGCTCTCGTCCCAGGTGGTGGGGACGGAGTTGAACCAGGGCAGTCCCGGCCAGTTCGCCGGGTTGGCGTACTTGGACGGCTTGTCGTACCAGAAAAGGAAATTGAGGGGCTGGTAGTACACCGCCGCCATCGCCATCTGGTGGGCGTTGGTCGTCTTGTCCCGTGACTGGCCGTAGCAGATGGTGTAGTCCATCGGGCCGCCGACGTTGCGGGCGAAGGGCAGCGTCACGTTGTGCGTGGCGGTCGGGAACTGCTCGTTGCCGCGGACGCCTTCCAGGCTGATCCAGTTGGGGTAGGTGCGCTCGTGGCCGAACGGCCGTACGTCGTCGTGCATGTCGATCAGCAGCTGGTACCTGGCGGCTGTCTTCGCCCAGTCGGTGATCTGGCCGGTCATGGTCTGCGTGCCGTCGTTGATGAAGCCGAGCTTGATGCCCGCGACTCCCCAGCCCTTGTAGAGGCCGAAGAGGGAGTCCGCGTCGGTCAGGGCGAGCCGGTTGACGTAGAGGAAGACACCGATGCCCTTGCTCGTGGCGTACGAGATGACGGACGGGAGGTCGATGGCGGCGATCGGCCTGGTGGCGTCGGTGGTGGTGAACTCGGGGCCGTACCAGCCGGCGTCGTACTCGATGTACTGCAGGCCCCGGGCCACGGCGAAGTCGACGCCCGCGAGGCCGGCGGCGGTGCTGAGTTCGCAGCGGAAGACCTTGCCCGGCTTGATCCACGAGGTGTCGGCCAGGGCGTTGGGCGGGGCCAGGCTGAGTACCAGCTCGGCGTTGTCGACCAGTTCGGCGTGGGTGGAACCGATTACTACCGCTCGCCATGGCGTGGCGAAGGGGGTGGTGACCGTGCTGGTGGTCTCGACCGGGCCGGTGCCGCGGGCGGTGTGCTCCATCAGGAACGCGGACAGGGTGCCCGGCTGCCCGTCGGTCGAACTGAGCATCAGACGTGGGAAGTCGAGCCGGGCCGCCTCGCAGACGCAGGCGATGAGTCCGTCCGTGAGGGTGGCGGTGAGCGGCAGGTCGGTGAGGGGGCCGTTGTCCGTGCTGGAGGTGCCCGTGACCGGGATGGAGCCCGGCGCCACCGGGAGATAGGCGTCCTCGTCGCGGGCGCTGTAGACGGTGGTGTCGTCGGGGAAGGCGAACGTGGTCAGTTCGTCGGAGACGGTGGCGGTGCCCTCGTCGAGCAGGAGGTAGCGCAGGGCGACACCGGTCCGGTAGGCGCGGATCTGGACGCCGAAGCGGGCACCCGAGGAGCTGTCCCGCAGGCTCCAGAGCTGCTCCTGGTAGTGGTCGGTGACGGTGGCGTTGCGGCCGTACACCGGGTTCCAGGTGGTGCGGGCGGTTCCGTGCTGGTTCCGGGTGACCGTCACGTCGTTGCCGAGGACGGTCCCGTCGCTCAGCGCGAGGCCCAGGACGGAGGTGTCGACGACCGTCCTGCCGTGGTGCTGGACGGACCACCGGAGCGCTCCGTCCACGACCGACATCGTGATGGCGTTGCCGCCCATGCGCGCGGTGACGCAGAGCGGGGGCCTTGCCGTGGCCGCTTCGTCAGCGGCGTGGGCCTGCTGCGGCACGGTCTGCGCCGCGGCCAGGGCGACGGTGACGGCCGCCGTGCCCTTGAGCACCCCCCGACGCGACAGCGCTTCCGGGGTGCCGGCTCTGTCCCGCGAGGGCTCTTCCCGGTCCTCTGTGGTTCTCATGGTGGGCGGCCTCTCCGTCAGGTAAACGTTTTCTGCTGGGGAATGTTGTACGTGGCTGAGGAACCCTGGTCAAGACCTGGGGACGGGCCAGGCGCGGTGGATCCGCCTGGGTCTCCTGGGCGTACCGTCTGATCTGCCCGTGCCGGGAGTCGGGGGCTCGCGACGGAGGGCGGGTCTCGACGCGGCGGGCGGCCTCCGTGGCCCGTGGCTCCACGAACCGCTCCAGGGCGAACCTGGCGTCGAGGAGTTCGCCCAGGAAGGTCTGGGCTCGTCGTGCGGCTGTGGAGTCGGTGGTGCCGCTGTCCCCGAACCGCGGCTCGACACGGTCCTCGTCGGAGTAGGAGCCGCCGTGCCGGACCCGGTCGGCGGTCGGGTGGATCGCGTGGAGACCAGCTGGTTGCGCCGGGACGCTGGGTGCGGTGTGGCGCATCCGGCAGACGCTCGCCGACCCGAACGGCGACCACCACTGGGGCATCAGCGCGGAGATCGACCTCGCAGCCTCCGACGCGGAGGGCCGCGTGGTCGTCCGGGTCACCGATGTCGGCCAGTTGTGAGCCACACGCCGCGGTTCGGCCAGCGGTTACCGGCGGGCTTCCACCCAGTTAGCTGGCCGGCGGTCATGGCGGCCCGGCCGGTGTGGGAGTTGTAGGGGCCGTCGGTCGCGACGTTGGCGGGGTTGTCGCTGAGGGCGCCCTCGTAGGCGGTGTTGATGTGCGTCTCGGCGTGCCGTCAGTGGGTTTGGGCTGGGGCCACAGGTGACGGCTGCGGGTCGTGGTCCCCGGCCAGCCGTAGTGTCGCGAGCGCCGCGAGTCCCGCCATGACGCCGAAGGTGAGGGCGGCCGGGACGCTGGTGCCGAGGGGCGAGAACACGTGCACCGGGCCCCACACGGAGGCGGTGTCGTCGTTCGCCATGTGCAGGATCTGGCTCGCGAGCAGTCCCAGCACGGTCGCGCAGACCGCGCCCACCGCCATCGCCGGCGCGGTGGTCCGGGTGAGGAGGCCGGGCAGCAGGCGCAGCGACCACCAGACCACGGCCAGCAGGAGCACGTCGGCGGCCCGGTACAGCAGCCACTGGCCGAGAGCCGTGCCCTCCGGGCCGGCCCAGGCGCCGAGCAGGAGCCACTGGCGCAGCAGGTCACCGGGCTCGGACAGCAGGCCCGCGCCGCTGAACGACGTCTGGATCCAGGCCGCCACCGACTGGTACGACAGAACCACCAGCGACAGCGCGACCACCGCCGTTCCGACGCTCGCGGACAGGCGCGCGGCGCGCGGTGTCACATCGCGCCGGGGCAGTGGGTCCGCGCCCTTGGCGGTGACCCGTGCCACGAGCACCGTGACCAGGGCGGTCACGAGCCCCGCGAAGACCGCGACCGGCCCGATCGAGCCGATCACCCCCGCGAGCTGCGGCAGCACCCGGTAGCTGCCCCGCCCCCGGGACGCGATCAGCCAGGGCGCCGAGACCGTCACGGCCAAGGTCGCGGCCACCGGGGCCCAGGCCCACAGGGCGAGCAACGTGGCGGGCGTACGGCCCTGCGCCGGCGGGATCCTGCGGAGCAGCAGCAGTGCGCCGGCCAGGGAGAACGCGAAGAGGGCCACGAATCTGATCTGCATCGCGGTGCCGTACAGATCGGCGTACCGGGTGCTTGCGCCCAGGTCCGTGCCCGCCTCGGCGGAACCGTCGGACGGAACGGCCACCGAGGAGTCGTACGACCAGGGCATGAGCCAGCGCCGGACTTCGTTCACGGAGTCCACGTCGAACACGCTGGTGCTGCCCCGCAGTTGCAGCGCCTGCGCGCTCGCCCCCGCCCACCACAGCAACAGCGTGATCAGCAGACCGCCGACCAGGGCCGGTATCACCGCGCGCCGATATGTCATGAGTGTCGTCCCCCGCTTGACCCGGTGTTCGTGGCTGTCTCGAACAGAGGAAGCGTAGGGCGGGATGATCGCGTGCGGCACGCGCGGGTGGGTTCAGTTCAGGCGCTCTCCGGCGCGGACCAGTCCGGTCTCGTAGGCGATGACGACGAGTTGGGCGCGGTCGCGGGCGCCGAGTTTGGCCATGGCGCGGTTGGCGTGGGTCTTGACGGTGACGGGGGTGACGAAGAGGCGTTCGCCGATCTCGTCGTTGGAGAGGCCGGTGGCCACCAGGGACATCACCTCGCGTTCCCGGGGTGTGAGCGTCGCCAGGCGGGCGGGGTCGGCGAGGTCGCCCGCCGCGGGCTGGGCCATCACGCGGGCGATGAGGCTCTTGGTGGCCGCGGGGGACAGCAGCGCCTCGTCCGCCTCGACGAGACGGATGGCGTCGAGCAGTTGGGCCGGTTCCACCCCTTTGCCGAGGAAGCCGCTCGCGCCCGCCCGGAGCGCCTCGATGACGAACTCGTCCACCTCGAAGGTGGTCAGGACGAGGACCTTCACTCCGGCCAGGCCCTCGTCCTGGTCGATGAGCCGGGTCGCCTCGATGCCGTCGACCTCCGGCATCCGGATGTCCATGACCACCACGTCGGCCCGCTCGGACCGGGCCAGCCGCACCGCCTCGTGGCCGTTGGCGGCCTCCGCGACCACCTCCATGTCCGGCTGGGCGTCGATGAGCAGCCGGAAGGTGCCGCGCAGCAGGGCCTGGTCGTCGGCGAGCAGTACGCGAATCGTCATGGGCGGTGTTTCCTCGGGCTGGTCAGGCGGTCGCGGGGGTGAGGGACAGAGGCAGTTCGGCGACGACCCGGAAGCCGCCGTCGGGCTTTCGACCGGCGGTGAGGGTGCCGCCGATGGCGCCGGCGCGCTCGCGCATCCCGATCAGTCCGTGACCGGTGCCGGGACCCTTCGGGGTGTGGGGGCGGCCGTCGTCGCTGACGGTCACGCGCAGCGTCGAGGCACCGTAGTCCAGGAGCACGTCGGCGTGGGCCGCACGGGCGTGCTTGTGGGTGTTGGTGAGGGACTCCTGGATGATCCGGTAGGCCGTCAGATCGGTCGCCGGGGCCACGGGCCGGATCAGGCCGGTGCGGGTCACCGTCACGGACAGACCGCCGGCACGGATGCCGCCGATCAGGGCGTCGAGGTCGGCCAGCCCGGGAAGGGGCGCCCGGGAGTCGGGCGCGTCGTCCGGTTGGCGCAACAGGCCGACGGTGGCCCGTAGTTCGTCCAGTGCGGCGCGGCTGGTCTCCTTGATGTGGGCCAGGGCGTCGTAGGCACGGTCGGGGTCGGTGCGCATGAGGTGATGGGCCACTCCTGCCTGGGCGTTGACGAGGGTGATGTGGTGGGCGACCACGTCGTGGAGTTCGCGCGCGATACGGACCCGTTCCTCGGTGACACGCCGCCGGGCCTCCGCCTCCCTCGTGTGCTCGGCGCGTTCCGCTCGCGCCTCGACCCGCGCGAGGTGCAGCCGACGGCTGCGGACGGCGTCGCCCAGGGCGGTGGCCGCGATCGCGAAGTCGAGCCGCAGCAGACTGGTTCCCACCAGGAGCGGTTCCTCGTGGGTGGCGGCGTAGACACCGGTGACGGCGACAGCGGCGATGAGACCGACCGTCCAGGCGGTGCGCCGGCTGCTGCGGGTCGCGAGTGTGTACAGGGCGACAAGGCTCGCCGCCGGGGTCGACACGCGGTCGGGAACCACGGTCATGGCGGTGAGATCGATCGCCAGAGTGAGTACGAGGACGGGCAGCGGCCACCGGCTTCGGAACACGAGGGGGACGCAGGACAACGCCGTCCAGGCCACCCCCGCCACCCGGGGCGCGTGCCAGCCCGAGTCTCCCGCGGCCGCCGCGCCGACGGCGACGATCATCAGCACCATCGCGGGCAACGCGTCCCTGATCCGGTCATGGCGGGCCGCCCACCGCCTGATCCCTGTCACCTGCATTTCCTCACTGTACGGAGCGCGGGCCGGCAGCAAGGCCGGACCTGCCCCGGCCTACATGTGCGTGGCCGCTACGACGTGACGGTTGCTGTCGGTCGGTCGGTGGGGGTGTGGCGTGCCCGGCCTACATGTGTGTG